>NZ_CP090978.1:5182500-5532500 GCF_021513275.1 Paenibacillus hexagrammi
CACATTTAATCGCCGCTTCTGTAATCCAATTGGATACCATAGAAATATGCCCGATTAGCTTCCCTTGTATGCTGTACTCCGATACAATTCCCAACTGCGCGGTCATTTCTTCCGGCTTGGCGATGTCATGCAGAATAATGCCCGCTTTAATAAGACCCGGGTTAAGAAAAGGCCTCTGCTTACAGATAAACTCCCCAAGCTCAAGCATTCGAACAATATGGTACGCTAGGCCCGCAAAGTAGGCGTGATGATGGGTTTTGGCGGCAGGATAATGAGCAAGCTTGTCATCGACCTTGGCCACGCAGTAAGAGACGATTGTTTTTATATCCGAATTTTCAATGGAATCTATCACTTGTTGGATTGTATGAATAAGATCCGCAGGGCTAATCGGCGCAGAACGAATATAGTCGCTTACTTGGACGCCATCCTCAGGTATTGCTTTGCGAATGCGCGTAATCTTGATTTGCGGTCTTTCGCGGTACAGCTGTACAAGACCCTGAACTTTAACGAGCATCATAGGAAAAAATGTTTCCTTATCAACCGACGAAGCATCCCATAGCTTGGCAGGCAGCTGCCCGGATGAGTCGCAAAGGACGATGTCAAAATATTCTTTGGGCGGTGTGGCGTTCGTTTGTTTCACTTCTAGCTCTTTAATTAAATAAAAGCCGACAAATTCATCGGATGCTTGTAAATGCTTCATCAATGTCATATATGCTTCCCCCTAACATGCTTAGGAAACATTATACAACGAAACTAGGCAGTTCGATGACTCTTTATTCGGGATAAAGTATGGAGCTTCAATAAGATAAGCGGTTGCATGATGACTACCCGCATAAGCCATACTGTTAAAGTTACATACAGTTACCTTTGACCATAAATCAGGAGGAATGAGATGATCACTCAAAAATGGTTAATTCCTGCCACAGAGGGGCTTGGATTTAAACTCGATAAAGATCAGGTGGTTCGTATTACGGATGTGGAGGGCGAGCAGGTCGCAGATTTTATTGCATACCGTGCCGATGAATCCGGGGAAAGGTTAGATCCAAGCGTAACAATAGATGCGCTGCGCTCCTTGAACATAAAGCCTGGCGACACGATATACTCACAGACCTATAAACCTCTACTAACGGTCGTTTCCGATACAGTTGGTAAGCATGATTTGATCAATTCATCCTGCCGCTCCGAAATGTACGAAGCCCTGTATAACAAACAAAACCATGCCAGCTGCTATCATAACTTAAACACAGCGCTTGCAGCATTCGGCATAGCTGCTCCGGATCAGCACTACGCATTGAACCTCTTTATGAATACGGTCATTTCTCCCACAGGTAGTACTTCTGTCGAGCGTCCTTTGTCCAAGCCAGGTGACTATATCGAGTTTCGAGCAGAGGAAGATCTAATTGTGGCAATTTCCGCCTGCCCTTGTTCCGAGAGCGCCTGTAACGGCTATTCCTGCGGTCCCATTGAAATAGAGATCATATAATAGATCGAACTAGATCCTACTGCCCTGGGCATTCACCCATCCCTCCGCTTTTGCATACGATGCTTTGTGTAGCGAAGAGGAGGGGCTGAGATGGCAGTATTACGAACGAAGGATTGGATAGAAGAGCAGGTGTCCACTTTGCCTGAATGGGAGCAGAATGCCTTTCTTGAGTTTCGAAATATGATTGCTGATGCTGAACATACATACCCTTGCGTACCCGGACGTCAGGGTTTTCTTTCAAACAATTTGCGTTTTGGTTTTGTCCAGGACCCGAGAAGCGATGAAGCCATCGAACAGGTGGCGCAGCTTCTGAAGATGTACGGGCCTGAGTCTCGGAATACTGGAAAATACGCATCCCTTGTCGTTTTTTTTCAAACCTCAAAAGAGCTTCATGCACAATATACGGTAGAAGACTACGAGCGTTTGTTCTGGTCAGTGCTAAGCAGAATAACTGAAAAGGATCCTAAAGCATGGCCAGAGCATATAAGCCAGGATCCGCAGCACCATACATGGGAGTTTTGCTTTGACGGTCAACCCTACTTCACATTCTGCAGCACACCCGCGCACAAAATTCGCAAAAGCAGACACTTCACTCATTTCCTGATCGCTTTCCAACCTAGATGGGTATTTGAAAACATGAATGACTCTACTCCATTCGGACGCAATATGAAAAAATTGATTCGGCACAAGCTGCACGACTATGACGGGATTCCTGCACATCCCTCTCTTAACTGGTATGGACAGGAAGACAATTATGAGTGGAAGCAGTATTTTCTGCGAGATGACGATAGCGTTCCGTCGAAATGCCCTTTCACTTTTATGAAAAATAAATTCAAAGCGTTAGGCATCCGATTCCATAAGTAAACATGTAAACATGAAAAACCCGGCACCGGTTTAAAGTAACCAATGTCGGGCTTTGTTTTTTAATGAACGGTTGAAGCACCTGCATTGTTGTTAGCAGGCATTTGAGGCGTCCCGGTTGCTGGAACGTAGGAAGTCAGCATTTTTTGCATATCGGATGCTTCCAATTGTGGTACTTGGTAGTAGGCATGTTTGTTTTGGTAAAGGAAAATTTCATAGGCCATTTCAATAAAATTTTGTACTTGGGATGCAAGTACACGGCGAACTACCGGGTTCGTCACTTCTACAGATGTCATGGTAAGAGTCGATGCGTGTGCTTTGATGAGGCCCAGCATGTGTCCGCTGATTCCCGCATCCTTGACGTCGGAGAGTGATTGGTTCGGCTTCTTTGGCTGTGTTGGCTTGATACCGTACACCGGCTGTCTCATCTCTTTGATCATATAGGTCGATGTTTCTTGACTTGGCTTTTGCCCGGTCGTAAAGCATTCCGCCGTTATATTATATTGACTCAGCGTAAAATTGTATTGACGGTCCAAGATATCAAGCAGCTCAGGGTCTTGTACATATTGTCTAAAGATCATGAATTGATCAAGCACATTGATGGTGCAGGAAAGCACCTCGTGCAGATCAAAAAGTTCATGACCACCGTGATTCATGTTAGCTATACCTGGCGTCTGGTTGTTTGCTTGTGTTTGCTGTTGCATTCTCTGAGATCTCTCCTTTGGATTGCGGAATGGGCGAACTATAGTAATTTGAGTGAGTTTGATTGTTATTATGTCTGGAAAAAAGCTGAAAGGTTCCTATTTCATCGCCCCTGGGATTATAATGAATGCATACTAAATCTTTCTCTCTAGAGCTAGGAGAATTTGTATGGGTGCTGTCATAACAATCAATGATGAACACTGGACCAGGCTGTTGGAGTTTGCAGCAAAGTCCTTTAATGAAGTCACACTTAGCAGGGGATTCAACTACTTTAAGCAGCTGCGCATTGAGACTCTTAGCCTTTCCGATTATCCGATCGTGAAAGCAAAAGTAACAGGAACTGGGTCATATAAAGTTACACTAAACATGGACAAGCCAAAGATTAGCAGCTGTACATGTCCTGTCCAATCTGCATGCAAGCACCTCGCGGCTGTCATGATGGAGCTGGGTGACCGGTACGGGTATCCCGCCTCGCAGATGGTTAACGCCAAACATTTTCAAAAACGGGCTGTCGCCACCCCTGCATTACTGCTTGAGCAACTGCCCGGTATGGATGTATGGGGCTGGCATGACCTCATGGAACGGGCCACCGCGCACATTAAGCCCGCTTATGATCAAGGAATTTACGTGGAGATGATCAGGCAGCAGCTGCGGGGCTTGTGGAAAGAGTCTAGTCCATTGACGGATACGGACCGGATCTATTTTGAGCTGCATCAACGACTTTTTATCCTCCGTAAAATTAAACAACAAAACGCTTCTGGAAGCGTGAATTATTACACCTCTTTTGCCGTGTATAGAGTCTACGATGATATTTTTGATTGGATTCGAAGTCAGGATAGCGGCCTTATAGGCACTGATTCTCATGAACGACTTGTACAAACCCTGCAATATGTCAGGGGCCTCCTGACGGAGGAAACCGGCCATAAACTGCTGGAGTACAAGTTATACACAGAGATATGGAAGCAGTGGGTCAAAAAGAATGAAAAAACGGCTAAGCTCGTGTCTCAGGAGCTCCTCGAAACGGAGGCCTTGGCAAAAGCAGGGTCTCCTCCTTCTCCTTCTTTATCTGCCGTATTGGCATTTTTGTACATGCAAGATGATCGGGAGCTTGATGCGTGGGCAGCCATAGAAAACAGCGGTTTGCTGAAGCATGCGTCAGGGGATTTCTTACAGCCTTTCATGGACCATTTGATCGAAAAGAGCAAGTGGGATAGTTTACTGCAATGGCTGAGGCAGTCCTTCTCTGTTTTTGATGGGAAGCCCCGTGTTCAGATCGATCTGTATATTCGTTATTGGCAAGAAGTACTCAGACATATCCCGCAAGCTGAACAACAGATGTGGACGGTTCTCGAGCAGATGCTACCGAGCTCGCTTCCCGTTCTGGAGGACTTGTTGTATGAGCAGCGGAAATGGAAAGTATGGATCGAAATGCAGATCATTCAAGGCGTGGATCCTCTCTCTCATAGAGTCAGCGTTTTGCAGCCTATTGAGAAAGAAATGCCTAGTCTGCTGCTGCCCTACTATCATCAAGCTATAGCTTACTATGTAGGATTGAAGAACAGATACGATTACAAGCAAGCCGTCAAGCTGCTCAAGCGTTTGGAGAAGGTTTACAAAAAGATGAAACAGATCGGGGTCTGGGAGAGCTTTTTTGCCGATTTCGTGGAACGGAACAGCCGGCTGAGGGCACTGTTGGAAGAACTAAGGAAAGGAAAACTGTTAGAATGAGCGCAAAATTGTATGACATCACGCTCCATGCCGTCTTGACGGACAGCGGAGATGCACTGCTTTGGGGCTTGCAGGATGGACGGGAAATGTCCGGTCACACGCTACGGAAGCTTCTTTTCGCCTGGCACGAGCCATCCTGCTACGGAACAAAGCTGGAGCTGCAGCAAGCCGGTGATGTATCCGTAACGATCCTTCCTGCCGAGATGGTGCTCCCCTTCTTCGCAGAGCCTGCATTTATGGATATGCTGAGGTGGAAGCATGAGGATGAGCTCGTTATCAAGCTGCTGGAGGCTGCTCCGCTCTTATACAGAGAAGCCCGCGAAGGACGCTTTATTCCCAGCTACAAAGCTTACCGGTCAGGTCAGTTACAATGGATCTGGGAAGAAAAGCCGGAAGAATCAGGGCTTGAGTTGGAAATGGGATCAGGTTCGGAATCGGGGGCGATTACTGAGGCTAGTGATGGAATATCCTCTGCCGATGACGGTAATGGCCGCCTCGGATTGGATGTAATTGACGAGGATGCAGAGGACACTCTTGTGGAGCCGGGAAACCATGACACGGATAGCATGGTTAGAGCGAGGATACTAAGCGGCCTAGACGAAGAGGTACCGGGACTTCGAGCCGCGTTCTCCGCCGCTGTATGGGGAATCCACTATGCCGATGAGGCTTCCGTATTGGAGCTGCGCCGCAGCTATCCCGCCTTGTTCAGGGGGCGGGAGCTTGCCGAAGGGGCCGCTGCGAGCGCGGAGAACTACACGGAAGAGGAGTGGCTCGTGCGGCTGGGTTGGAAGCCCGACACGGCTCCCTTCCGCCCTGCGCTGCAGCTGATGGAGCCTGATGAGGAAGCGGATGAATGGCGCCTGCGGCTGGTGCTGCAGGACAAGAACGAAGGCGCCATGCTGGTGCCCATCCGCTTAACGGTTGACGGACAGGCCAAGGGCAAATGGCCTGTCCAGTGGGAACCTTACATCCGGGAGCGTTCGACCGGATGGGCAGCGCGGTTGTCCGCCTCACTCCCCGGCACGGGAGGCGGCGTGCTGTTTGCCGAGCCGCTGAGCGACGAGGCGGCCTGGCAGTTCTTGACGGCGGGCAGCCGCGAGCTGCTGGATGACGGCTGGAACGTCATGCTGCCCAGCTGGTGGGAAGCCGCGTCGAAGCGCAAGCCGCGGCTTCGCGCCAAGGTTGCCGCGGGCGCCGGCGGACGCGGCAAATCGCTGTTCGGGCTGAGCGCTCTCGTCGACTTCGACTGGCGCATCGCCATCGGCGGCGCGGATCTCAGCGAAGCCGAATTCGCTGAGCTGCTGAGCCGGAAACAGCGGTTTGTCCGTTTTCGCGGCGAATGGGTGTACCTAGACCCGGCGCTGCTCGAGCAGATTCGCCGGATCATGTCCAGCGTAAGCCCCGAAGAAGGGCTGTCGCTGCAGGATGTTCTTCAGCTTCATCTTTTGAATGAAGCTGACGGACCGCAATCTGCGAACGGCAGTGGCGATAAGGATGCCATCAATGAGGAAGAAGCAGCAGCCCGTGTTGAGATGGAGGTCGAGCTGAATAAGCATCTGCTTGCGCTTGTACGCCAGCTGGGTCAGCCTTCCGAGCTGACGCTGCTGGATGTCCCCGCCGGATTGCAAGCCGAGCTGCGCAGCTACCAACGCGAAGGCTTCACCTGGCTGAGCTTCCTTCGCAAGTTCGGACTGGGCGCCTGTCTGGCCGATGACATGGGACTCGGCAAAACGATTCAATTCATTACCTATTTGCTGGAGCATCAGCACGAATCGGATTCCCCTGCCCTGCTGATCTGCCCTACGTCTGTTCTGGGCAATTGGCAGAGGGAGCTGGCTAGATTTGCTCCCACTTTGAACGTGATGCTTCATTACGGCAAGAGCAGATTGAACGGTGAACAACTGGCCGAGCAATTAGCTCATACGGATGTTGTCATTACCTCTTATACAACAGCTTTGCTGGATCAAGAGCTGCTGCAAGACATTATCTGGAGCTCCCTCTGTCTGGACGAAGCGCAAAACATCAAAAACGCGCAAAATAAGCAATCCGCCGCCGTTCGTTCTCTCCGAGCCCGGCATCGAATTGCTTTGACGGGTACGCCGATCGAGAACCGATTGTCCGAGCTTTGGTCGATTTACGATTTTTTGAATCCGGGTTACTTGGGGAATTCAAGCGGATTTCAACACCGGTTCGCTAATCCCATCGAGAAGCATCATGACGAGGAGCGGACGCTGGAGCTGCAAAAGCTCGTTAAGCCCTTCATGCTGCGCCGTAAGAAGAAGGACCCCGCTATTCAGTTGGACTTGCCAGATAAGCAGGAGATGAAGGTTTATATGAATCTCACGGCTGAGCAGGCGGCCTATTATGAACAGGCCGTGAAGGATCTTATGGAGCGCATGCAGCGGCTGGAAGGCATGGAGCGGAAGGGAGCGATCCTGGCTGCTTTAACCCAGTTAAAGCAGTTGTGCGACCATCCGGTTCTGCTGACGAAGGAGGCGGAGCTGTCCGAGGAAACGCTGCGCTCCGACGAGCTGCGTGAGGGGTTTATCTCCCGCTCCGCAAAGCTGGAGCGGCTTGTCGCCATGGTAGGAGAGCTTCGGGACGAAGGCGATTCCTGCCTGATCTTTACGCAGTACGTCGGCATGGGCCGCATGCTGGCGGATGTGCTGCAGGCGCAGCTCGGAGAGCGCGTGCTGTATTTGAACGGGAGCACGCCGAAGCTTGAGCGCGACCGCATGATTGATACGTTCCAGTCTGAGGGCGGACCGGGGATCTTTATTTTGTCCTTGAAGGCCGGCGGTGTGGGCCTCAATCTGACGGCGGCGAATCATGTGTTCCACTACGATCGCTGGTGGAACCCGGCGGTCGAGAACCAGGCTACAGACCGGGCCTACCGGATGGGGCAGAAACGGAATGTGCAGGTGCATAAATTCATCTCTCTGGGCACTCTGGAGGAGAAGATCGACGAGATGCTCGAGAGTAAGATGAGCCTCAGCGAGAACGTGATTTCCACTTCCGAAGGCTGGGTCACGGAGCTTTCGAACGACGAGCTGCGCGAGTTGTTTGCCTTGCGGCAGAGTTGGTAGGGATGATCGATGGATATATGAGTAGGGTTAGTAAGCCGTGTTCCGCGAGTGATAATTCATAGCGTCAAGTTATAGGGATGGTAAACGTTAGGTTATGGCGGTTCGCATCACAGATGATAAACGGAGAGCCTCAGGTGGACTATAAGGTCACCTGAGGCTCCTTTTTTTATTTATAGAGAAGTTTCCTAGTCGTCTGTCAACCGTGAGAGCATGTCGAGCATGTTGGATTAGAATAACCCTTCCCTTTGTGAATCTAGCTTCACAGCAACTAAGAAGAAGTTCTTCAAAGTGAATTGCTCCAGGAGTTCTATGAGTTTCATGAAATTCTCCTTCTCATCTCGGCTATTCCTTTTCCAAGCCTTCCGTTAACCAAAGCACATGAGATTGCGGCTGCGTACTCCCTCTCTCCCATACCAGCTGGAGCGTCTCAAAGCGGCGAATTTCCGGGCACTCGTTTAAGTCTCCAAAATATCGCTTTATGGCAAGGATTTGGGAGTTGTGAGCGCGTAAGGCGGCAGCTTTGATATTCCACATCGGCCTTGTGTCCAGTTGCGGCCCGATGGGCTGTGCATGTTGACCTGCTGCTGCGGGTGTGGCAGCTGACGCTGCTTCAGGTGCAGCGGCAGATGCGACGGCAGACGCGGCTTCAGGTACCGCCGCAGGTGCGGGTGCAGCGGTTGGAGTAGCAGAGGCTGCTATGTAATACAGCCTCTGCACATAAGGGCACCGTCCCGATGTGACGGCCATGGTCGTCAATTTGGATATTGCCATATGATCCCGGTGACCGTTGCCTCCGTTTTCCGGAAAGGTCACTACGACGGGACATTTATGCAGATTAAGAAAATCTGCAATCCGTTCCACACATTCCGGCTCATTCACGGTATCGAGCAGACCATCGGGATAGCCCAGGTGCGTAATGGAATGCAAGCCGAGAATCGCGGCGGCCTCTTCCATTTCCCGTACCCGTACTGCAGCCAGTTCTTCCCTGCTTGCATGAAGGTAGGAGCCGTTCTTATTGCCAGCGTCGCCTTTGGTTGCCAGCAGCAGTAAAGGGTGATTGCCTTCATCGGCTAATTTGCGTATAAAGGCTGAGCACAAAAATGTCTCATCGTCAGGATGAGCAAAAATAAAAGCTACGGGGTTTGCCATTTTTGTATCCTCCGGGGGAGCCGAATTCATATCCGCTAGTTTGATTTCAAATGCCTGTTTGCAACGCTCGGATGTTGAAGTCCAACCCATAGCTGTTTATTTCGATACTCTTCTTCCTTGCCAAGCTCTTTCCCGAACCAATTAGGGGCAACAAAGGCTTCAGCATCTTCTACACTTGGAAATTCAACTTCCACGACTCTAAGGTCCAAATGCGGATATTCGTCAATCTGGTACTCCCTGCCCTGGTGCTGTACGGTTGTACGTATTTTTTCAAGAGGAACTAAGTCCGTATTTGATAAAAGCTGATGATAGATATTCATCGAAATCTCATATTCAATTTCCTGCCTTACGAGTCCTTGTCCTGTTTTATACGTATGTGTGCAGCTTGTATGCCCCTGCAGGTTCACGGATTTTCTTACTCGAATTTCCTGATCCTCCGTAAAGGCCAGGTAAGTTTGAAACAAATGCTCTTTGTCAGTCAGCATAATTTCGCCGGATTCAAGCTGTTGAGATGGAAATGCGGTTAACAAATATTTTTTTCAATTTCAATGTTATTCATGGAGACATCCCTTCTTAGAGTTATTCGGTATATATGTTGACAGCAAAATTCATTTTGGCGTTAGCTTGCATGTTTCATCATACCTAAAAATACAGCCTTAGGATACCTGACCGAAGAAATTTTCAATCATTCTTTTGCGGATGGCTGATATTGTACCATTTCTTGTTATAAAAGTCGGTCACACCGCACTGAAGTCAAGCGATACGGTGACTATCTCATTTGGGATATATACAAATCAATTGAAAATGCTACTATTCATTGTGACATTTGATAGTTATGTAAATTTTCTTTCGTATGTGAAAGCAGCGAAAAATCGCCCCAACTTTTATGGCCAGGAATAACAATTTGGGCGTCCGGGTATTTATTTATCAGATTTTGAATGGTAAACGGCCAAGCATCCATGGTGGCTTCATCAATAATCCCAACGTTTTGCTGTTCTAAAGAAAAAATCATATCCCCAAACAATATCTTATATTGAGGAAACCAAATCGTAATATTGTCCTTCGTATGTGCTTCTCCGGGGTAATAGGCTTCGATGATCGTTTTGCCATACTTCATTAACGGATGATCGTCCAGAGCAGGATCAGGTACAGGGTACCCTGCCTCTTTAGCCATATGTGCAATCAATGCTGTACTTTCAACGGGGATTTTATGTTTCAATAACGTGCCTATACCACCGATTCGATCGATTTTATGGTGGGTGATAATCGCTTTTTTTACTCGTTTATGAAAATGATCATGTATTAATGTTAGCAGTTCTTCTGCCAGTTGATCATTCCATGTCGCATCAATAAGAATAAGCCCTTGCGAAGTATTGACAAGAAGTCCATTTGCTGGAACTTCATTCCCGTTTATGTTCATGGTGGTCGTATGAACCCAGAGTTCATCGTTTAGTTTTGTTAGTGTGACCGATCCATCAGAGTTGGAAATTTTGGATTCACTCGTTCCCTTGTCGCTATTTACTTGTACTACTGTCGAATGGGATGCCTGTGCTCTGTTAAAAATCCCAATACTTATAAGAGCACTTATCATGAATCCTGCACTTAAAAAACGAATTATTGCTCCGAGCGTCATTCCCTGTAACGGTTTCATCATCATTCTCCTCCATTTCGATGTTGTGAAACATTTTTTTAGCCTCACTATGAAATTGACGGAAATATTTGGGTTTTCGTTCTATGACATGGGGAATAACGTTCGGTAAAATTTCCAATAAACGGTAACCTCCACTCACCTCAAAACTTGTAAATTTTTATATACTGAAAAAAGCCCGCCCAGGTCAAACACGACCCAAGCAGGCTGCTTCCTCTATTTAAGTTGCAAGTCCAAAAGTCCATATTTCCGCTTATACCGCTCCATAATTCTCATCCAAGCCGGTCCTAAGAGTGACAAGAAGAACACGTTGCTAAGCGCATGTGCGAGGTCGAAATAAAAGCTGGAAGCATAGGCTGCCAGGAACGAGGCCCATGTGAGGTTTTGCCCCATGCTGGCCAAAAACCAAATATTCATGATCCATCCGAATACAAATCCCCAGACAAACCCGAAGATGGCTAGTGTGATGCGGCCCCTCAGCCAGCCCCAACGGTACAATTGTCCGGCCGTCCAGCCGATCATGCCCCAGCCGAACATTTGCCACGGAGTCCACGGACCTTGACCAAGGAACATGTTCGAGACCAAGGCAGCGACTGCGCCGACCATAAATCCGGTTTCGGGCCAAAGACGACCGCGCATACGATGATAACAAAGGAGGTCGGCTGCACACTTGGCAATGCGGCAAAGGGAACGCGTCCTACCGCGGCTATAGCGGCCATCACTGCGATCAGCACGATTTCGCGAGCTTGCAGGGAGCGCTGCTCGAAGCGAAGAAAGAAGGGCACGATGGAAGCGCAGACCAAGAACAACGATAGTAGTAAATATTGCTCGTCATTCATCCAGGTCATGAACGCTAGCCCGCCTAAGAATAAGAGAAGTACGATGAGGAAAGAAACTCGTGTTCGAGCCATGTTAGTTCCACCTCATTAGCTGGTTCATTGCCGTCGTATAGTACAAATTATCGCTAAAAAATAGCTTCGGGTCCTGCGCTGCCGTCAGCGTGCCATCGAACATCATGGTGCACCTTGTCGCATACTCGGCGGCAAATTCTATATCATGCGTGACCATGACAATTGTTTTGCCGATCCGCTTTAGCTCACGGAGCCTCTCCCCCCACTGCCGCTTGGCCGCGGGGTCCAGCCCCTTGGTCGGTTCATCCAGCAGCAGCAGGCTGGCTCCGGCAAGCAGAATTCCCGCCAATGCGGCAAGCTGTCTCTCACCTTCGCTGAGATCATAGGGATGCTGCTTCAGCAGATGGAGAAGACCGAAGGTCTCCGCAGTTTGTTCCAAAGTCAGGCTCCCTTGCGAGCCCGCCCTTGCCATTGCTAGACTAAGCTCCTGCTCCACGGTCTCTTCGAGAAAATAGGTCAAAGGATTCTGATGGAGAAATCCGACCCGCGCAGCCCGTTCATGGGCCTTCATTTTGCCAAGGTGATTGCCTTCCAATAGCACTTTTCCCTTTTGCGGCTTCATGATTCCCGCCAGGACCTTGAGAAGGGTGGTTTTGCCGGAACCATTCGCTCCGAGAATAGCTAAGCATTCCCCAGCAGCCACGCTCAGGGAAGCATTCTTCAGAACCGGCGCGATATCCTGAGGCGTGTACTGCAGGTACACTTCGCGGCATTCCAAGAGGATAGGCTGGCGGTCGTTGCTGCTCGGTTTACTTGTCGAATCTCCTAGTCGGAACCTATTTAATAGACTCATTGAGCTTCGCTCAGTTGTTTGTGGTGATTGAGCAGTCTGGCTTGTCTGGGTGGTCTGGGTGGTCTGGGTGGTCCGAGCAGACTGTGCGGACTGTGTAGCCTGATATCGCAAGGCTGCAAGCCATGCATGCTTACGACCTTCCTTGACGGTCAAGGGGACTTCCCTACTCACACCCGCTTGCAGAAACAACCTTGGTATCGGCGGGACAAAATCTCTAGAATGTCCCACTTCGTTCGACCATAGCGCCTCGGTCACTTCGCGCGGTGTCCCTGAATGCTTCACTGAGCCGTCTTCCATAAACACCACCCGATCCACGATCGGCAGCAGCTCGTCAAAACGATGCTCAGCGATGATGATGGTGAGTCCAAGGTCTTGATTGATTCGATGCAGCAATTGAATCAGTTCTCTGGCTGCGAGAGGATCGAGCTGAGCCGTAGGTTCGTCAAGCAGCAGCAGACGCGGCTGCAGAGCAAGGACAGATGCCAGCTGCACGAGCTGTTTTTGCCCGCCTGAGAGTTCAAATACTGGCTTGCTCAGCCAAGCATCCAGTCCAAAATAGTGGGACAACTCCGCCACTCTTCGTCTCATCAGCTCAGATTCAAAGCCGACGTTCTCCATTGTAAAAACAAGCTCGGACAGCACTCGGTCCGTTACCGTCTGATTCTCCGGGCTTTGCTGCACCATGCCGATGTGTCTAGCCATGAAGCTGTCATCATATGCGGAAAGCGGTTTACCTTCAAAAAGCACTTCCCCGCTACTTGTGCCGACGGGCGAAAGCTCTCTTTTGATATGCCGTAAAAGCGTTGTCTTGCCGCAGCCGGATGTCCCGCACAAGAGCACAAATTCGCCGGGCTGAACGGTGAGGTTGATTTGATCAAGAATGGTACGTTCACTTGCCGGGTAACAGAAGCTTAGTTCTTGAATGTCCAAGATCGCCATGTCCACACCTCCTTTGCCTCTACGATGACCGGCACTGCAGCAAATAGCGTAAAGCACCCGTATGCCAGCAGTTCCACTCCTGTATGGATACTTCTCCAAGTGACGGGAAGATCTTGTACTCGCCGTAACCTAACATATGAAACACGATACTGCTTATAAATAAAACGGAAAGCAGCCCCAGCAGACGAATGTCCCGGGGCATCAGCGCATACGCCTCATACCGGCTGCGCGTTCCCGAGCCATAGCCTTTTGCTTTCATAGCATCCGCCGTTTGCAGCGCTTCCTCCAGGCTGAGTGTCAGCAGGATTTGCAGCAGCTTCATGCCGTCGGTCATCCGTTTGCGTAAGCTGCCGTGCGCGATATTAATTCCTTTCATTCGTTGGACCGAAGCGATGTCGGTTAGTCTGCGCTTTAATAGCGGTACAAATCGCATGGACATGACGACGAGCAGCCCTATTTTCGGAAAATAGGAACCAAAGATATACAAAAACCTCGAAGGCGGCAGCACCGCGTTGAAGGAAATGAACAGCACCAGGATGTTGAGCAGGTTGACCGTGGAATATCCTCCATATGCAAGGGACTCAAGCGTCACCGGCTGATCCCAAAAATAAAACAAGATATGCCGCCCCCGATGAGAAAACAGCGGATTGAGAAGAGCGTACAGCAAACTGATAGGAAGATAGAACTTCAGCATGCTGAGCAGCGCCCTGCTCTCGCGGTTTAACATCGTAAGCAGCACACCGGTCATCAGGAGAGTCAGTAGATAGACAGGATGCGTAACGAGCATTCCGAGCAGCATAGCGCCGATGTAGTAGAAAAAGCATACGAACGGATGAAAGGAGCGAAAGCCGCTTTTCATGGCATTTTCGCTCCGACGTCTTCGCCCAAATCCAGCGTGTACAGCCATTCGATTTTATCTCCTGGAGCTGCTTTATAGGAACCTGCTCCTTCGCCCGGAGCCTTTCCGTTCACTTTGTACACCCAACCGCTCTTAGGTCCGCGGTCAAATTCGTACAAATTATCGATGCCTTGGACATAAGCAAATGTACCCCTGCCTTGGTATTCCATTTGGATTTTATTTGCTTTGGTCACCTGCTTGAGCGCATCCAGCACGGTCATGCCTTCCTGAACAGGTACGGATGTCTCCTGCAAAATAGAGCCAAGCTTATCATCGCCTGTAATGCTGATACTAATAGCGGTTGTGGCTGGAGAAGGCGCTTGCTGGGAAGACGGCTCTGCCGTTCCTCCGCCACTTGCAGATGGCTGATTCGCTGAGTCTGCATTGGAGGAGGGCTCGACTGACCCTAGCATTGATGAAGAGGTGCTAGAGGCCGTCTGGGACCCGCCCGATGCAGATGTATCGGCACTAGACTGCAGAGTGTCTCCTTGTTCAGATGTATTGGCACTAGTAGACCGCTGGGGGGCTCCTTGTGATGATGCATTGGCATCGAAGGTTTGTGCTTCTCCTTGCACGGTTGGATTTGCATTGGAAGAGGATTGGGCTCCTCCTTGTAGCGTGGCATTCGTACTTACGGATGCTTGAGCTGCACTTGTACCTGCGGCAGCCGACTCCGTACCGCCACTAAGCAGGCTCGAGCTGCCTGCTGCAGAGGCAGAGCTGCCCGGTTGACCTCCGTTGGAGGACATAGTTGGGTCCGTATCCTGCTGTGCCGATTGATCAGCAGGTTTCGGGCCAGAGTTGTTTGTGCTGCTTACATGGAGACTGCCTGCCTTCGCATCGCTTCCATTTGCGGCTGCCAGGTCAGATGAGCCAGCTTCCTGCTTGATGTGTGAACCGCAGCCTGAAGTAACAAGCATGCATGCTACTCCAAGCAGGATATACCATTTATTCATGATGAATCTCCTATCGTCATTTCTCTCAAAAAGGCAAGAAGGAGCCCCTTACAAGAAAGGGCTCTTCTTATCCTCAGCGATTCTTACTTTTTTGTCAATTCATAAGCTCTAACAGCTACGACAGCAGCCATCTCTCGAGTTGCCGAATCCTGCGGCAGGAATCTGCCGGACTCGTCGCCTTCCATGAGTCCTTGCTGTTGAACAGTTTGGATGTATGGTGCAGCGCCTTCAAATGCTTGATCTAAATCCGAGAATGAATCGGTCGCAGCATCAGCAGTTTCCAAATGCAGCGCTCTGGAAAGCATGATCGCCATTTCTTGGCGAGAGATCGCCGCATCCGGCGCGAAGCGGTCGTTGCTTACGCCTGTGGCGATACCCTTAGCTACTGCCTTCGCCACGTATCCTGCATACCAGGAGTCCGGCGCTACATCAGTAAAGCCAGTATTTACATCGGCAGAAGGAGCTTCACCCAGGATTCTCAGGAGGATCGCAGCGAATTGAATTCGAGTGATTTGTTTTTTAGGTTCAAAGGATGATTTTTCTCCGCCTGTTCCCTCAATTATATGATAGGCAGCGGCCTTCTTCACGGAAGGGAGTGCCCACGCTGCTATATCTGTTTGGTCTGCGAACACTGGAGCTGTTTCCGGCTGAGCTGGCTGGCTCACGTGGCTCGTGGACTTCAGGTAATTCTGGTATGCACCAAGTGCCATCAACGATTGCTCTGTAGCGATAACCTCCGATTGACCGTCCTTCGTATGAGGGAAAGAGCCGTCGCTCAGCTGCAAGCCTAGCAAGTAGGCCAGCATGCTTTTGTCACCGGAATGGAATTGCGGGTTGTTGACAGGATCAATACCGCTGACAGAAAGGCCCCAGATGACCTGCGCAGTGCTTTCGGCATTTTCCACACCCTTCAGTGTGAAACCGCCATCGTCGGCTTGCTGCGCGCTAAGCCATTTCACGGCTTTCTCCATGGCCGTTATTACGGTCGACTGTTCCTTGTAAGGTGTGAGTGCCGCCAACGCTGCTGCGGTCAAATCGGGCTCACCCTTCTCGCCCTTCGCCAGCGGCCAGCTGCCGTCTTGGTTTTGCGCATCAAGGATCCATTGCAGCAGCTTTTCTGGTGTCCATTTCGCTTCTGCCGGGAGGTCATAGGAACCTCCGTGTAATGCAAGCAGCCCATAGATCGGGCCATTGGTGCCCTGAATTTCCATTTGTTCGTTATTGTAGATGCGTTCGATCAGGTTAAAGCCGCCTATCGACTGAGGATTGCCTCCGGCAGCCTGAACGCTTAAAGCTAACCGTTCATAATCCGTCACTTTGCGGAATGTACCGTTCTTTTCCTTCAGCATGGCTATCACACTATCTAGATAGTTCGCGCTTACCGGCACACCTGCTGTATGGAGGGCATACGCCGACCAGTCACTGAGCTCGACTCCGTTCTTCAGCCACTTGGAAGCACGATCGATGGCAGGTCCAACATCTACAGAGGTGCCAGTTGTTGGCTTTTGCTCCAGTTTGGATCTATTAATAACAGCAAATTTCGTAAAATGGTTGACTAACCCTGTGACTGTTCCAGTCTCCGCATCAATGACAGCCGGGATTGGAATCCATTCACCGGTCTCCTCGTTTAGCCAGACTAGCGCCAATTGACTTAAGTCCTCGGCTGCGAGTGGTGTTTTGATCGAGATTTGAACGGGCTTGGCGTAGGTCAGACCTTTGGGGCCGAATTCAAAAATGGGTGAAACGAGCTCTTCGCGTTCTTGTGATGAAAGCTTGTTGACGGTAATGATTTTGCTTTCAGCTAGCGCATTCTCTGGGATTTGCAGCTTCACTTCTGATTTGGCGTCAGTAATTTCAGTTGCCGTCTTCGCTTGTGCTGTCTTTTCCAATGCAACCGCATTGCCTGCCAATTCTTTCTTGAGCGCTTCCGCAGCGGAAGCGGACATTTTCTTATCCGCATTGACAATCACTGCAGGCTTGGAAATTTGTTGAATTGGTTTCTTGTTGTCGTAAGCCAGCTCCAGATTTTTCACTTTATCTGCGACTTCAGAGGTAGATGTTCCTGTTGCTGTAGTCGCTCCACCGCCTACTGGGGAAGGTGCGTTCAAATCATTGCCACCGTCTTTCGTATAACGCCAAGATACGGAGTCGCCGGACTTCAGTAGTACCGAGTCTGCGCCTGTACTCAAGTAGCTGCCGTTAACTGCGTACATCCATCCGCTTAGCGGCCCCTCGTCGAATTCTCTTAAACCGTCTATGCCCTGCACATATGCGGTTGAGCCCGAGCCCGATGATTGAACACGGTTTGCTCCCAACGTGCGAATCAACAAAGAGTATGGTGTGTCGCCGCTCTGTAAGGCAACCGACCTTGTGGAAAGGATGGTTCCCTTATTACTATCACCTGTCACGGAGAGGTAGACGATTGGGCTTCCTCCCGTATTCGTGCCTCCGTCTACTCGGGGCTGAATGGTAATCGGCTGCGACATATGGACAATGATCGGAGTGCTGTTCGCCTTGTACCCTGAGATGTCCATATCATACGATCCAGCAGGCAGACCCGCGAATGTAACTGTGCCCTGGCTGTCCGTTACCGCTGTTAGTCCGCCGACTTTTACTTGGACGCCTTCCGCTGGTGAAGGCGTGTCGAAGCCGGATGTTTTTAGAATATTTACGGTGAAAGATTCGTTCGCTTTCGGCTGCGAAGGGTTTAGTGTTATGGAATTGACCAGGAAAGTGGTCGAGTTCCAGTCAGTATCAAATCCGCTGAAGTAAACGACCGCTCGTTCACCTGGGTGAAGCGTATAGTCTGCCATCCCTACCATAGGAATGGTCCATTTGCCTTGGCTGTAGATCGCGTAGCTCCATGCATCGGCATCGGATTCGATGGATTGCAGATACCCGTTATCTATGTGCTTATGAATCTGATGCTCTACCAGGATGTTTTCGATACTATCCAACAAATTAGGCGAGTTCGCCGCATCCACAGCAAAAGTTTGGGATGAACCCTCAATTTGAATCATAGCTGTGCCCACTTCAAAAGACTTGGAAGCAGCAGCGATCTTAGGTGCAGTCCCTGTCTGATAACCTGACACTACTGCTTGATAGGTTCCACCGGAAAAACCGGCGGGGAATTGAGCGACACCGTAGGTGTCTGTCTGCACGGTTTGCCCGTTTATCTCCACAGAGACGTTCTCAGCCTCTTTGATATTTTCTTGATGGTTTTGATAATCATACACGGATTGATAAACCGTTACTGTAACCGCCTCACCTGCAACGGGCAAGGCAGGGTCTATCGTGATCGACTGAACGAGTGCTGTACTATACCCTGTGTAGTACAAATACACGTCATCGCCAGCACGCAGTTGGTAATCGTGCATGTTGGTGGCACCAACGGTTGCGTAATCCCATGATCCTTGACGCTTAACGTTGTAATACCACCATGTGTTACCGGTTCCACTTATGCCGTTAACGGCATGGAAATAATGACTTCCATCTGCATCAAATGATACGCCCGAAGCCTGCAAAACCTGCACAGCCGCATCAAACGCATTACTCGCCGTCACCGCTCCTTCGGCCAAAATACCTGCCGGACCTGCGACGTGAACCGTCACACTCGCATCCGAAGATGACCCACCGCCGATGACGGGTACAGATACATACGACCCGCTGTTGCCCCCGGTAAACGCATCATAATCCACTAATGCCATTAAAGCCTGACCAGTTGCACCTGTATCCGAAGCACTGCTACTTGTAAGATGGACGAAGCCGCCGTCACTTCTGCGGTAGGTAAACAGATAGCTGAGCGGATTTCCGTTAGCTTTGGTAAAGCTGGCGCTGCGCGCGTCTACACCTGCTGCGGAAAGTCCAATAATCACCTGTGCGGTACTCTCGGAATTTTCCCCGTACTCGGTAAATCCTCCGTTGTCTAATTGCTTCGAAGAGAGCCATTGAACGCCGCCTTCAATCGCTTGCTGGACAACTGGCAAGTCTTTATACACGGAAAGGGCTTTAATTGCCGAAGCCGTGATATCGATGCTGCTATCGCCACCTGACGAGAGCGGGAAGCCGCCGTCGGCGTTCTTTTGCGTGAGCAGCCACGCTGCGATTTTATCCGGTTTCCACTTCGCTGTTAACGGAATATTGTACGCTCCGCTGCTTAAGGCTTGCAGGGCATAAATCGCACCGTTGCTGCCTTGCGCCGTCAGTACATCGCTGTTATAGATGCTCTGAATCAGATTGTACGTCCCGGTTCCCGTTACAACCTGCTCGGGATTACCGCCTGCAGCCTTCACGGCCAGTGCTATCCTTGCGTAATCGGTGACGTTGTTGTATTGGCCGTTTTTTAGTCCGACCTGACTGCTGACCGAGGATAAATACGATGCCGGTACCGACTTACCTGCTTTCGCTAGCGCATAGGCATCCCAATCGGTAATGTTGTCTCCGTTCGCTGCTAATAGATAGCCAGCTGCATCCTCTATCGCTTGCGGGACGGTTACAGTCCCTTGATCTCCTTGATCCGCATACACCGGCACAGCTCCGCTAAAAGCGGAAATGAGCAAACACCAGATCAGCAGGATCATGCTTACTTTTTGTACGACTTGCTTTCTTTCCATCCGTTGTTTCGTCCTCTCTCCGTGAAATAAAAAAGCACCCCAACATGAAGAAGGGCTGCTGATTACGCTTTACGCATAGATTAGCTGGCCAGATAGATGTACAAAAGGAAGTACACTCATGCAGCCGTTTCCCCCTCTCCTATTCCCGCGTAGGCGATGGTACTGACATTCAACAGATATCCTGACTTGCGGATCGTAGCTAATCTCCCGTCTTCCCATCCTTCTTAAAAAGGATAGTGACATCTTGAAAGCAGCTCCCCGCTTACAGTGGCGCGACCGTGCCGGATTCTCACCGGACTTCCCTGTTTGGTTACCGAATGCGGACTGAAAGGCCTTAGCATACGGTTCACTTTTAATCACTAAAAAGAATACCATGCGCTTGGATTGGCGTCCAAGGTTTTTTCGTGAATTTTTGACAAAAATCGAGAGGATTTTCAAATGACCGAGCACTCAGAAGATTCAACAGGACACTTTCAATGAAATTGATGCACATGCAAAAAGGAGCTAGCCCTGGTTTAGGTGGGCAGCTCTTTGGTTTTGTTATCCTGCGTTACTTCGCTGATTTTACACAGAGTTGCAGAACTAGCACTTTGATCTCGCCTCTAGTAGTTACTGCGGAAAAATCAGCGTAATGGCCGTACCCTTCCCTTCCTTGCTAAGAACGCGCATCCACTTGCCTGCGCCGTAATGCAGCGTTAGCCTTTTGCTTGTATTAAAGAGTCCTACATGCTTGCCTTGCATAGAGTCTGACTCAAACGACGCGCGAATGCGCTTCAGCCGTTCAAGCGGTATTCCCGGTCCATTGTCGATGATGGTAACATGCAAATTTGCACCATTCATGCGGCACTTGACCTTAACAGCCAGTTGGTCTTGTGCAGCAAGACCGATATGAATGCTGTTCTCGACTAGCGGCTGCATGCTGATTTTCACGACACGGCAGTCCTTCATCTCCGCCCTCGTGTCCCAGATCACCTGCAAGCGATCCGAGAATCGGGTCTTCTGCAGCTCGATATAGCCTCTCACATTGGCAAGCTCATCGTGCAGCGTTACCGCATCATCCGTTCCCCGCAGCGCATATTCCAGCAGGTCGCTGAGCTGTTCGATCATGACGCACGCATCATTCGGTGAACGCGTCAGTTGGAAGGCTTTCCAGTAAATCGAGTGCAAAGTGTTGGACATAAAATGAGGGTTCATCTGCGACTGAAGCGCTTTAAGCTCCAAAAGTTCCATCTTTGCCTGCCGCTCGGAGAGCTGGATGCGCAAATATTTTTGCTCCAGGAACGTATCAAGAATATTTTTGACGATTAGCTCGTACACGTCTTGAATCTTGTCCGGCATGGCAGGGACGGTGTCATCATGGCGATCGGCATGCTCCAGCACATGGACGATTTGCGTAACTTGTCGGTAATTTTTCCTAGTGATCCAGAGAGCGTAGATGATACTCAGCAGCAAGGAGAACACGGATAGCGCCAAGGTAATGTACACGATCATCCTCGGAAGGCTGTACAACGCTTTGGTCGGGATGACGGATACGGCTATCCAAGCCAGGCGCGGGGATTGCTTCATTGTAACTAAAGCGCCGCCTAAGGAAGAGCGGATCAAATGCCCTTCTGCTAGCTGCTCAGACTCTGGCAGCGGGATGCTGCCTCCGAAGCTGTCAGAGGTAATCAGCGGATCGCCGCTTGGGTCTGCGATATACGAATAGCTGCCCTGCCAGTCGTTAAACAAATTCAATGATTTGGCGAAATAGGAAGGCAGGACATTCATCACAATCACGCCGCGGGGATGCCCGTCCTCATTAAGTCCCCCGAACGGCTGATACACGGTTAGCACCTGCGTGGTGCCATTAGGGTCAGAGCTGGCCACTAGCTCGCGAGGCTGTGTAACCAGTTCTTCTTCTCCACTGAATACCTTGGACTGGTAAAAGGTGTACCAGCTCGTATCCAGCACCGAATCCATCTGGGCAATGCCGTCACGCGAACTTAAAAACCGCCCTTGCGAATTCTCATAATAAATATAAATGGAATGGATGTAAGATTTGGAATTAGCCGGAACATCAATGACGTTGCGCAAATAAAACAGTGCCTCTACCTCTTCAAAGGAAAACGAAGTCGTATTGAGTATATTTTTCAACCGAAGTTTGATCTTTGGATCCTTGTCAAAGGAAAGACTTAAAGAATCAAGCTCTGCAGGAATGACCTCCGTAAGCTGATTAATTTGATTCAGCCGGTTTTCACTGTTCTGTTCCACAGAGCCGCGGATGTACCAAACTGTAATAAAGATGGACAAGGAGCCTAGTATGGTCAGAGGAATGAGCGACAGCACGATCACTCGTCTCAGGTTGTCTGCGAAAAATTTTCGCGCTAAAGCTGCATCACTCTGCTTGACATATTTAATGCTCGTGCTTGAACTGCCCTGGCGTTTTCCCGTAATACTGCTTAAAAGCGCGTATAAAATTTTTCGCATTCGCATATCCCACCATTTCGCTGACCTCAAGCGCCTTCCAGCGATGCTCCCGCAAAAGCTCAGCCGCTTTTTTCATCCGAATCCCAAGCACATAATCGGAGAACTTTTGACCCGTAAGCTTGCGAAAATAGGAGCTCACATAGCTGGGATTCATGTGTACAAACTGCGCCACATCCTCCAGGGTTACGGTTCGGTATTCGACTTCAATAAAGTGAAGCATGCGCTGTATGACAGGATCGAGGGATTGTTCGTTCACTTCCACCTGCGTGGGGATGTCGGAGTCAGGCTCAGCTGCCCCTCCCTTTTGTTCATCCAATTCCCGCTTGAGCTGCATGAGAACATCGTGCAAATCTTTGAATTTAGCCGGCTTCACCATGTAATGCCGAACGCCGTAGCTGATCGCCTGGCGTGCCAGCTCAAAATC
The DNA here is from genome assembly GCF_021513275.1 of Paenibacillus hexagrammi. NCBI lineage: Bacteria > Bacillati > Bacillota > Bacilli > Caryophanales > Paenibacillaceae > Paenibacillus > Paenibacillus hexagrammi. The sequence goes on from NZ_CP090978.1 coordinate 5,205,158, forward strand.
CCGCAGCCCGCTGAGCAGAATTACCTCCACCGGCAGTTTACGTTCATGGATTTCCCTTGCCAGCTCAATCCCGCTCATGACGGGCATTTTGATATCGCAAAGGATCGCATCCAGCTCATGCTGGAGCAAATATTTAAGCGCTTCCATTCCATTTCCAAGCTGAGCCACAATTTCGAATCCGGCCTGCTCCCATGGAAAACAGCTGCAAAGCGTGTCTCGAGTCGTCGTCTCATCATCAACAAACGCTAATTTGTACATGATTCAAGCCTCCTCTCTTCATTATAGCCCCTCGTACATATAAAAAGGAATGACGGTATAAATTGGCTCAATGGAAGCGAATAATCTAAAGATATGATACCTTTTCCAAAGAAATCGAGCAATGAAACCGCCATGTTCCAAAATGAAAGCCCTTTTTATGAAAACGGATTCATGTTACCTTGAGTTTGGGCCCGAAATTCACTACAAGACAGGGGGACGTAACTTTGTTTAACCGAAACCTAACTAGTCTATCCAAAATGTGTGTCGTATTGCTTAGCTCATTAACTATATTATCCGCTTGCAGCTCCGGCTCAGGCGCAGGCTCCGGTCAAGCCTCCACTGCTCCCAGCGCTTCTGCCGATACCGGTTCAGGCGGTGCTTCTACCGACGGTAAGCCCGTATCACTGCGCTTTGCTTGGTGGGGCAACGACTCCAGACATAAGGCAACGCTAGCTGCCATCGACGCTTATACAAAGCAGCATCCGAATGTAAAAATCGAAGCGGAATATATGGGCTTTGATGGTTTTAACAAAAAGCTCGCTACGCAATTCGCCGGCAAAACCGCTCCCGACTTATTTCAGTTCACGTATGAATGGTCCGTGGATATGAGCGACTTCATGCTGGATCTGAATTCCGTCAGCAGCCTCATTGATATGAAGCAAATTCCGGAGTCCGCACTGAAGGATTACGGTGCTTATAAAGGCAAGCAAATCATGGTTCCGTCGGGGATGTTTGCGGCTACTACCATCGTTAATGAAGAGTTTATGCAAAAACATGGAATTCCCGCCGATACCGTGTGGACGTGGGATAAGCTGATCGAGGAAGGTAAAAAGGTCCATGAAGCGGATAAAGATGCTTACCTGCTTACTGCTGATATCGACGTGATTAACAAGCTGATTCTTCAGCCGTATATCATGCAAAAAACAGGCAAGGGCTGGGTGAACGACGATTTCACTCCTGGCTTCGATAAAGCACAGCTAACCGACGGCCTGGCCTACTTATCTAATCTGTATAAAAGCGGCGCTATTGAGCCGTTCGGCGATAGTACAGCATTCGTCGGCAAGATGGAGCAAAATCCAAAATGGGTAAAAGGCGAAATTGGCCTCCTGCTCGACTACGTTCAAGCCATCGACAAGTATAAGCAAGCTATTCAAAATGCCAAAATCGGTGTCAGCGCATTCCCTGAGAATCCGGGCGCCGTCCAATCGGGTAACCCTACTGTTGCAGGCACAGGCTTTGCTATTGCTCAAGACTCACCTAACAAAGAGGAAGCAGCCAAATTTATCAATTATCTGATTAATGACAAAGATGCTGCACTGCTGCTGACCACACAGCGCGGGATTCCGGCATCAAACGTTGCCCGTAAGGCGCTTGAGGAATCCGGTAAGCTGAACCCTAGCATTTCCAAGGGATTAGAGCTTGCTTCCGCCAAGAAAACAACTTCACCGAACGTCATCAGCACGAATGCAGAGCTTGCTCAAGTCGTCAAGGACTCCATCCAAAAGCTGATCTACAACCAGCTCACACCGCAGCAAGCAGCGGATGAAATTTACGAAGGCTTTACTGCCAAACTCCAAGAAATGAAAGCAAAATAAGGGATGCGCGAAGGAGTGCTGTCCATCAGGGCAGCACCCTTCTTAACACTTAGCCCGTATACGGAAAGGAACATCTGACTTGAAAAGCATGCGTATGCGCAACGTCCTCTGGGGCCTGTTATTCGTATCGCCCTGGGTGATCGGGTTTCTTTGGTTTCAGCTTTATCCGCTGCTCTTATCGTTCTATTACTCCTTCACAGACTCTACGGTTGTCAAACCGGGCAAGTTCATTGGATTGGATAATTACGTGAAAATGTTGACGGTCGACAAGGATTTCTTCCCCTCCATCAAGGTCACGATTATATATACGCTGATTGCCGTTCCGGCCAAGCTGGCTTTTGCCCTGTTCATTGCTTTGATCCTGAATATGAAAGGAAAAGCAGTCAATTGGTACCGCACGGTTTATTATTTGCCTTCCATCCTGGGCGGCAGCGTTGCGATCTCCATTCTGTGGCGGTTTCTGTTTATGAAGGAGGGCGTTGTGAATCAAGCCCTGTCCTATCTCCATATTCCGGCTGTTAACTGGCTGGGCAGTCCTCATGTAGCTCTTGGAACAATTAGTTTACTCGTAGTCTGGCAGTTCGGCTCCTCCATGGTCCTGTTCCTCGCAGGTCTCAAGCAAATTCCATCTGAGCTGTACGAAGCTGCGATGGTTGACGGTGCCGGACGGGTGCGTATGCTCTGGACGATTACCATCCCGCTGCTTACGCCGATCATTTTCTTTAATCTAGTCATGCAGGCCATTAATGCCCTTCAGGAGTTTACAGCGGCCTTCGTCGTTACCAACGGCGGACCGGTGAAATCGACCTATTTGTTCGGTCTGAAAATCTATGACGAGGCGTTTTCCAATATGAAGATGGGCTATGCGTCCGCGCTGTCCTGGTTCCTGTTCGCCATGATTCTCATCTTGACCCTTTTCATCTTCCGTTCGGCTAGATCTTGGGTCCATTATGAAGACGGAGGGAAATAAATGCCGAATTCAACAACCACAGCAACATCCGCTGCTCAACCTAGAAGCGCAGCCTCCAGAGCGCAAAGCGCCAAGCTGCGTACTGCCGTGAAACACATCGCCCTCCTGCTTCTTGGCTGGCTGATGATTTATCCGCTGATTTGGCTGTTCTTAAGCTCTTTTAAGACCAACGCCGACTTATTCGGTACGCTCAGCCTCTGGCCCAGCCAGTTTGTATGGGATTCCTACGTGAAGGGATGGGCGGGCACAGGCCAGTACAGCTATACGACGTTTTTCTATAATACTTTCGTGCTGGTGATTCCTACAGTGGTCCTCACTGTGCTGTCCAGTGTGTTGGTCGCTTATGGCTTTGCCCGTTTCAAATTCCCGCTTCGCAATCTGTTGTTCGTGCTGATGATCTCTACCTTAATGCTGCCGCATACCGTCATTATCATTCCGCGGTATCTCATTTTCCGGAATTTGGGATGGCTGGACAGCTACCTGCCTTTCATTGTACCTGCGGCCTTCGGCTGCTTTCCGTTCTTCATCTTTATGCTGGTTCAGTTTTTCCGGGGACTGCCTAAGGAGCTGGATGAATCAGCGGTCATGGACGGCTGCAATCCGCCGACGATTCTATTCCGCATCCTGCTGCCGCTATGTATGCCTGCCATGATTTCGGCTTCCATCTTCCAATTTATCTGGACCTGGAACGATTTCTTCAATCCGCTTATCTTCATTAATAGTGTGAAAAAATTCCCGATCTCCCTGGCGCTGCGCATGACCATCGATTCAACCGGCGGTACGATCGAGTGGAACCAGATTATGGCGATGGCGGTGCTGGCTATTTTGCCGCCTGTGTTGGTTTTCTTCTTCTCACAGAAGTACTTTGTAGAAGGTATTGCGACGACAGGTATCAAGGGTTAATCAAGGAGGCGCTTCAACCATGACTCAAACCGCAGACAAGCGGCCTAATGTTATCGTATTTTTTACCGATCAGCAGCGCTGGGATACGACCGGCGCACATGGAAACCCTTTGGAGCTGACGCCGAATTATGACCGGATGGCTGCCAACGGCACGCATGCCGCCTATGCTTTTACGAGCCAGCCCGTCTGCGGGCCGTCCCGCTCCTGCCTGCAAACCGGACTCTACGCGACGGCATCCGGCTGCTTCACGAACAGCATCCCGCTGCCGGAAGGTACACAGACCGTTGCGCATTATTTTAAGGAAGCCGGCTATGATACGGGCTACATTGGCAAATGGCACCTGGCGGGGACGCGTACTCAGCCGGTGCCTGTCGAGAAAAGAGGCGGCTACGACTACTGGCTCGCCGCCGATTCCCTTGAGCATACGTCCGATGCTTATCGGACCCTGCTCTACAACGAGGACAACGAGCCTGTTGAGCTGCCCGGGTATCGCGTAGACGCTCTAACGGATGCGGCCATCCGTTATATTGCGGATCGGCGGAACGACGAGAAGCCCTTTTATCTGTTTCTCTCGTACCTGGAGCCCCACCATCAAAATCATCGCGACGATTATCCTTCGCCGGACATATACCGCGGGAGGTATTCGTCCCGCTATGTACCGCCGGACCTCGCTGCGCTCAGCGGAACCGCTCATCAGCATTTGGACGGTTACTACGGCATGGTCAAAAGGCTTGATGAGGCGCTAGGCCGGTTGAACGACGCGCTCAAGAGCCTTGGCATGACCGACAACACCGTGATGGCTTTTACCTCCGATCACGGCTGCCACTTCAAAACGCGCAACGGCGAATACAAGCGTTCCTGCCACGAAAGCTCCATCCGGGTACCGCTTGCGTTCAGCGGGCCCGGCTTTAATGGCGGCGGCACGATGCGCGAGCTGGTCAGCCTGCTCGATCTGCCGCCAACGCTGCTTGATGCGGCCGGCATCGAGGTTCCGCGGCATATGCAGGGCCGCTCCATCCTGCCGCTGGTTGGCGGTAACCGGGCGGCGCGAAACGCATGGCCGCAGGAGGTCTTCGTCCAGATCAGCGAGTCCGAGGTCGGGCGGGCCATCCGTACCCGGCGCTGGAAATATGCGGTGACCGCACCCTCAGGGGATCCGATCCGCGACAGCGGAGCCTCCGACTATGTCGAGTCCTTCCTGTACGACCTGGAGGCGGATCCTTATGAGCTGAACAACCTCGTGGATAAAGAGTCGCACGCGGAAGTGCGGGCGCATCTGCGGGAGCTGCTTATTGGAAGAATGGTCGCAGCTGGAGAAGCTGCGCCAGTGATTCATGCGCTGCCTACCCGGGCTTCGGGGCAGCTGAAGGTGTCGCGGGCTGAGATTTATGAGTGAGTGTGGAGGGGGGCGGTTTGAGGGCTGGCCCCTCTTTGGGGAAAGAATATGCAGATTCATTCGGTATGCGAATGGATTGTTGCCGTAGGAGTCGTCGTCGATAGGTTTCCATGACATAAAAAATAGACTGTTGAGGTTTTCTCGACAGTCTATTTTTTATCCCCATCATTTGTCCAGGATAGGATGTTCGTCTAGATAGTTACCTATTTCCTCAATATACTTATTACCTAAATGGTCATGAGCCATAACAAAACAGCCGCTCCAAGTATCCCATCCAAGAGTGATCCTAATTCCATCCTTAACAAAGTCCATGAACGCTTGTTCAATTCCTACGGCTGGGTTAGCATGAGTAAAGTGGAACTTTTCTGTGACTATCTTAGCTATCTTAAAAATAAATGACGCGTCAGCATCCAGTAACTCATATGAATTGTAACCATTGGCGGTTATATAAAATTTACCACTCAAAAAACCAACCTATCTGGGTCAGCAATATGTAATTACGGGGACTTTTAACCCCAGCTAAATTAATTCTTCAAAGTTTCGTTTTCCATATAAAACTCTCCTAATTTCCACGATATTGTCATATACGACGTAGAATACAAGATAATTTTCAACTACCAGTACCCGGTATTCATCCTCAAGCCTGTGATTATTTCGATATAGGTGTCCAGATAATAGGAATTTCTCCAAATTGGAAATGGCCTTATCCAGCTTATCGACAAGATCCATTGCTGCTTGTCTTGCAAAAAGCTGATTGCTAACGTAATCAACAATTCCTCTTAAATCTGAACGAGCCAGTTCGATATAACATAATGTATACTTATTTTCCATCTGCGCTCCCTTTAGCTTGAAATATTGAAACTAATTGCTCAATCAAAAAGAGCTGAATTCAAGTTGTTCCATTCTAGAGAAGCCAATCAGCTTGATTGCGGTTATTAAGGAATTAAAAAAGAACTAGCAGGTTGCACGCCACCTACCAGTTCTAGATCAGTTTATTGCGTGAAAGAGCTCAATGGTTCTCATGTAAAGCCGTTTCCACGAGTTTCTTGTTACTTTAGCTCATTCACCTTGTTTGAGTTGTCTTTTCAACTGATCGAACACTACAGCATGGCTGTACCGTACTTTGGAATTCTTTGCTTCTAATTCTGCTTCTTTCAGTTTTATATAAATCTCATTTCCGGACTGAATGCTCTCATATTGTTCTATGCTCATAACCACCATATCACCATGCCCATTTTTAGTAAGAAAAACGGGTTCACGGCTTTCGTGGACTATCTTAGAAATTTCAGCAAAATTGTTTCTTAGGTCAGAGACAGGTCTGATTTGCGGCATGCGATCGCCTCCTTTTCACACTTTTTTTATCATGATTATGATAAAATAACCAACATTATAGGTGCCTTGCAATACCAATCATATACCGGCGCACAGCGCACCACATGCCTCTTTTCGGCAACAATTATCTGGATTCAGAAGAAGTTTCCCGAAACGGCCTAAGAAACGGCTTAGGGATATCTGTTTCAAACCGCAAGAGGTGGCCTTGTACGGGATGTGTGAAAGCTAACACTCGAGCGTGGAGGCCCAATCGTCTCAATTCCTTTGACTTGGAGCCATATTTTTTATCTCCCACAATGGGATGCCCAATGTCTTGCATGTGGACGCGAATTTGATTTTTTTCGCCCTGTTTCGAGTTGGACTTCCAGTAAGCTAAAGTTACTATTGGACTGCACAGTTTTGTAATGTGTCACGGCGTGTTGGCCGTCGTTAGGACGATGACTGGAATACATCTTTAGTGTGCTGCTTTCTTTCAACCAAGACGAAATCGTACCTTCCGGTTTCTTCACTCTGCCTTCAACCAATGCAACGTACGTACGCTCCTTAACGATGTCCTGCCAGGAGTTCTGAAGCAATTGTTGGACCCTTTCGCTCTTGGCGAACATCATCACACCGGAAGTATCTCGATCTAGACGATGAACAACAAAAACCCTGCTTCCAGGATCTTTCATTCGAACATGAGCCATGAGCTGTCGGTAAGCCGTCACTTCGGTTTCTTGAGGAGAAGCGATCGACAGTAGACCGGCTTCTTTGTGAATGACGATAATATCCTCGTCCTCATGCAGGATCTTTAGCCCGACCAGCATCGGTTCCTCAACAACTTTATCCTTACTAATAGTTACCGTTTGTCCAGGTTCAAGGGGATAATTGTATGCTGTCTCGACCCGATCGTTAACGGTTACTTGTCCACGAGCCAGTAAGGCTTTGACAGAGTTCCGACCGAGTTTGGATTGTTTATGCAATAAAAAAAGCAGCAGTTCCGTTGGCTCTTCAACGGTATATTGACTGATATTGGGACGATTGGGAGCCTCCTGCTTGCCTCCCTTGCTGCTCGAATTGCCACCGAACTTCGAATTCCCCATCTGTTTCTTCCTATTTGAGCTTGCCGGTGCGCCTTTTACAGCGTTCATATTTCCCTTCTCCTGCCTTGCTTTTCCTGGTCCCGCTCCATGTGATGTTTTCCGTGAGCCGCTGCTAGCTCCACGCGTTAGCGGCTGTGACTTTTTTGATCCTTGCGTCATGCTGATTTTCGCTCCGTTCTTGCTGTAGTTTCTTTCATCATATCACAGCGGCAGGCTTTTCCCAACGGCATGGGGGGCGGATTCAGGATATTAGCTCTCCCCTTTACCGGCTTATGGCAGGGCTCAACCTACAGTTGAATTTTCCAAAAAGTCACGTATAAAGTTATTGTTCGTTCGCGGGTAGCTCCCCCTACAATTGCATACATAAGGAGCTGATTTCAATGAGAGAAACGTTAGCTAGAAATATTAGCAGGTACCGCAAAGACAAAGGCCTTACCCAAGATGAGCTGGCCCGGGTACTTGGACTTTCTTTTCAAGCGGTGTCCAAATGGGAGAATGCCCAGACCATGCCTGATATCACGCTGCTGCCGCAGCTATCCCAAATTTTAGAGGTAAGCATCGACAAGCTTCTGGGATATGTGTCGCAAGATAAGTCCATTACGATCTACGAGGAAGAATATAAAACGCAGGACTATTACTGGGGAACCGAGCCTAATTCGGCTTGCTTTCAGGTTTTTCAGACCATGCCGCCAACGAAGCGTCTGAAATTATTAGATATTGGCTGCGGTGAGGGAAAGGATGCCGTGTTTTTTTGCTAGAAATGGCTATGAGGTGACTGCCTTTGATATTTCCGATGCGGGGATTGAAAAGACGAAACGACTAGCCGATGCGGCCCGAGTTCATGTTCATGTGTTTAAAGCGGATCTTGCCGACTATCGTTTGGACACTTCGTTCGATATCCTGTTTTCAAGCGGCGTGCTGCACTACATCAAACCGGAGCTTCGCGGGGAAATATTCACGAACTACAAGCAGTTTACGAATCCGAATGGGTTGCATGCTCTGAATGTTTTTGTTACAAAGCCTTTTATTGCTCCGCCGCCGGAAAAGGAACCCAATGCGTTCCCTTGGCACTCGGGAGAACTGCTGGCTCATTATCATGATTGGAGGATTGGGGATAGTTCAGAGGTTATATTCGACTGTCATTCATCGGGTATTCCTCATCAACATGCGATGACGAAAATCATGGCGAAGAAGGTTGTTTAGTTGGGTGGAGGCTGATCTTCGTATTATGATATGAAAATCAGCTTGTTCCCCTATAGCTATGATTAAAGAAAGAATGAACCTTGTAAATTGCTCTATTGACGCACCTGACAATTGACTATTCAAACGCCTCATTTCTATTACTGTCCCGTGTCTGTTCCCATTCTCTCACTTTTCGAATGCTTTGCTCAAAATTAACTTCTTCTTTTATTGCCCACTCAGCTACCATGACGTTTTCATGGCCTTTAAGTTCAGTTAGTAAAGCTAGACGAGTCTGTAAAATATTAGCTAGGGATCCACTCCATGATGGTGGTCTAAAAGATTCTTTGAAATGATTAAGTACTTCTACAGGGCTTGGCGCTTGTATAATAAATTGTTTTGCTAATTTTGTCCAACAAACTACCCCATTATCTTCCATCGATTTATAAGGCATAAGTATTGAAGCAGCTGTTATGAACCTTTGTGTAGGTTCTTCTTTACACCAATCGAGAAGTATTTCATCATCAATATGTGCTAATGGATTTTTAGGTCTAATACTATGGAAGATCCAATACATATCGTCTATTGTTTCCTCGTTCAGAAACGTATCCATGAAAACAATTGGTTGGGTAGCTGCAAGTGCCACGAGCACATCGTCATAATCCGTGGAATAAATGTCGTGCTCTATGAATGCTTTAAGAAGTCTCGAGCATAAAAATCGAACCAGTTCCGTTGAACCTCTATCTTTCATACAAATTTTTATGATTGTCGACAGCTTTGAATCCAAACTATGAATAGAGTTATCTTTTCGTAAAAAAAGATAACGAGAAATAAGCTCATAAGCAGACTCCTTGATAATTTTACTTATTTGATCAACATTCTGTCGGTGAATTCTCATATATAGAAGTTCAATAGATACAGTTATCCCTTCTTCATTATTAGAAATTAATGTTAGTAGTTCTGAAAGCTCAAAATCACTAATTTCATGCCTTCTTGCATAAGCTAATTGTCTATACATCCACATAGGTGCTTTCCCAACTACTAGTGATTGCTTAAGTCTTTCAACACCTTTTGAATCTAACTGCGTGCTACTCTGTAATAAAGGAAAAGCTGCACTCCATACTGGATCGACAACTGCTGTATTCAAAAGATCGTTACATAATTGTGTATCTCTAAGAGACAGCTCATCTAAAAATCCTCCAACAGCTTGATAGTTACGTTTTGATTCATCAATTTTTTGCAAATAGATTCTTAAGATCTCCCATACCATTTTAGGGTTACTACACCCTTCAGCGAGACCTTGACCGAAATAAAATAATCTATTCCCTGATTCAGATAAGAGCTCTGGAAGCAATTCTATATAAATTTCCTCGTTCAGGCCTACTTCCTTACCTATTGATCGTGTTATTTTATCTACCATTTCATAACTTTTTTCGGGATCTTCGTCGTCATCTTCAAGTACATCAATTAAATCGTATGGATGACCTTTTGAAAAAGCGTACAATCTTGCTCGCTCAATTAACGTTGATGGTATTAGTATACGTTCCAATTCTTCTAATTGTTTTATTATTTCAGTACTCATTTCCTTGTTATCATACCTGAGGATGGACTTTACAGCTATCCATCCCTCTTTCCATACAAATTTCTTCGAGATAGTGATAGCAGCCGAATATAATTCGTCGAACATACCAACACCTACCCAGAGTTCCCTAAACCTTTCAGCTAATAGATTCATTGCTTTGTTCGAGAACCCCAAATCTGAGATACTAACGTTAACAGCATAGTCAATAAACAACTTGAACCATCGAATTACTCCATCATTTGTTTGAGGGAAATAACCATAGTCCCTTGAATGTGCACCAAATTCGAAATCATTATATGAACTAATACTCCATGCTTGGAGAGAAGCACTTAACAAAGAGAATCCTAACTCAATCTTTTCGTTTTGCTTTGAATACAACAACCTCTCAATGACACTTAGCCTCTGAACGGCCGTAGCATGAGTACCCGAAAGCTTTATATAAAACAGCGATTGGAGCGATTTTCTTATAGAGTTCTGATTTTCATTCTGTCTTTCTGATAACGCAAAGTGGCAAAGTAAATCAGTTGATCGGATAAACATTTCTTTTTCATATGCTAAAGACCTCAAAAGTCTCGTAATTTGTAAATAATGATGGTTCTCGCGACTAAAAAACCACTCGCTTCCTTTTTTATTAGCTGCTCTTTCAATTGCTTCTAGTGTTTTTTCAGGATCAATAGGCGCAACATTAATTAATAAATCTATCCCTAATGAGTCTAAACTCAAAACATCCCCCAAAAGTCCTTCTTCAACTAACCACATTCTACTTATTTCCCTTGCCGCTTTGCAATCATGAAGGTATCTAAGACGTCGGGAGAATGATCTCATAAGTCTTTCTGATGCCCGATTTCCAAAAATATTCAAGATAAACTCAACAGGAATATCTTCAAGTGCACGTTTTGCCAACCTGTTAGCAACAGCATGTGGCAACACTGCTCTCCATATGCCACGTTGCTGAACTAACTCGCGGCGTTGTAATTCCTTAACAAATTGATATAGTTTCAGCACGGGGATTCCTATAATAGAGCTTAGGATTTCTAATTCACCATCTTTACCTTGATCAATTTGGCAGTTAAAAGAATAAACAAGTGAACAAACCTTAGCAACACTAAATAGATCATCACTAGGCTCATTTCGCTGTAAAAATAATCTCGTGAATAGATCCTCATCCTTTAGATGAGAAACATCATCACCGTGAGAAATCGTTTTACATAGTGCGATAGCAATACGTGCATTTCCTCCTGAAAAATTAGCAACAATTCTAGTACAAACTTCATTAATATGCGGAAAGCGAATCTGAATAACCTTTTCCACTATTTCCTTAGAAGCAGGTTCTAATCGAAAAACCTCTGTTTCTTCCGGTTGATCTTCTCTTACATCATATTCAATAGTAATCAAACTTACTTGACTACCATTTGCCAAACATATTGTTGTTAGTGGCTTATGCAAACTCGGTGGACAATTATCGATTGCCAATAAAGAATATTTTCGAGTAGCTACTAATTGTTCAGCAAAATTCTGCGGATCCGGGATAGGACGATTAGCGATATCGCAATAAAAAACTTTGGTCTTGTCTAAGGCGTTTTCTCCGATCCTTTCATCAAATAGCGCTTGCAATAACCGCGTTTTACCAACTCCAGACAGGCCAACTAAACGTACTACAGATCCAGGCTTATTTAGAGTTACACGAAGATTGTTTATACCATCTTTAACAGATAGCCCTTCGGATAGACGTGTTGTACTACTATACAGACGAATGTGACCATCTGTAAGATACTCTTCGTTCAATTCTCCTAAGGGATTAGACCAATTCTCAAAAGGCCTCCAACCTTGAATCGGACGACCTATCTTACCTCTAACCCAAAGAATAAGTGAAGGATGACATCTCACCCAGGCAGCTACTCTATCCCGGTCATAAAAATCGAGTTTTATCGTTGCTGCATACGGACTGTCTGAGATTGCTTCCTGCATCGCCCTTCTTCTCTTCATAAGTGCTAAATCTGATGTAGAGCCTTGACTACTTACAATGATATATGCACCATTAGCAGCAGCTAATTCATTAATTACTTCGCGCAATTCTCCATCTGGGCGCATTTCTTCTTTTATTTTCGCGGATGGCATATCAGGTTTCTTTACTTGAAATCCAGTATTTGACCGTGGTATGTAACTATCATTATGAAATGTTGAGTTCAGTTCAACCCTAACATCTAATCCCCCATCTTTGGCATTATGATGTCCACCCCAAGTTACACCCGATGTTGGTAATCCTATAGAATACAATTCAGCCTCACATAAAAGTCCGATAAGTGCCCGAAGATCAACATCACTTAAGTGTTTTATATCTTCTCCAGAAATTTCAAGCATGATCAGCTGTCACCCCTATTTCAAACGACTAAATTCTCTTTTTTCAATACTAGGCTCATGTTATTTATCAAAATTCTTATTCTCCATTTATGAAAATTGTTTACTAGAACAAGAATAAACCGTCCTTTCACTTATCTCGTGATAGACGGTAAAATTAAAACCGGATTTATATTTTTATTAAAGAAACACCAAGCTCGTTTTGGACAAAATTCATATCGGAATCTCGAGACAATAAAGTTAATTCATTAACCATAGCAGTTGCAATAATGATAGCATCAGGTGTTTTAAGCTTACGCCTTTTTGCTTTCTGCTCCCTACGAATGATCCCGGCTAGCTTTGCACTCTCCGAAGTCACCTCTAAACATCTCCTTGAGGTAAATAGCTTTTCTGCACGCAGTTGTTCCTCTGGTTTTAAACCCGCGAATACTTCACATTCTGTAATCGTAGAAAAGTAGATAGACATTTTATCTCTCGCAGCTTGCTTGATAAAATCGATTACGTTTTTCTCGTTAATCAATATGGCTATCGCGATATTTGTGTCAAGTAAATAACCTCGACTCATGAATCCCATTCCTCACGTGAGCGTTTCACTTCATCAAGTAGTTCTTTGCCTCTGTCCGGTGTTAAAGTCCCCGCAGCCTCAAGAAGATCATCGATGGAATACTCATCATCTTCGGCTTCAACGGTTTGTCTTTCAAGATCAATGGTCACCCGGGAGTGAGTTATCTGAAATTTTTGAAGCATAACTTTAATAGCATTTGCAGTTTGAAGATCAATCTTTTTGGGGATCAACGGTATCCCTCCAATCCCTTTTTATATATTCATTATACCACATGCTTTCATGCCACAGACACCAATACGCTCATGGCTCCCCCTTATCCTGCCTGCTTACCCCCACCTAACAGCGAATTCAGCTGCTCCAGCAGATTGCCTCCGCCTGTAAGTGAAATGGTGCCGATTTTCTCGCAAATTTTCTCAAGGAATTCGAGCTCCTTCAAGCGGAACAAGGTCTGGTTCTCGTCCATCAGCTTCGCTGTATTCAGCAGGCTGCGGGTGGAGGCTGTTTCTTCACGGCGGGTGATCAGGTTCGCTTGGGCTTTCTTTTCCGCTAGAAGCACAGTGTTCAAGATCTCTTTGATATCTCCCGGAAGGATGATGTCCTTGACGCCTGCGGAAAGGAATTTGATTCCGTACTCCTCGCTTTTGTCGTTCAGACGGGATAGCACAAAGGCCGCAATCTCCTGCTTCATCCGCAGCAGATCGTCAAGCTTCAAGGTTCCTACATACTCACGGAGAATCAGCTGCAGCAGCACATAGATTTGTTCCTCAAAGGATTTGATCTCCAGCGCACGCAGCGGATCCGTGATTTGGTACTGGCAGACGAAGTTCAGGCGAAGCGTCACTTTGTCTTCCGTCATGATTTCCTGCCCGGTCATATCCAGCTGCTGCCGCCGCAAATCTACGGTATTGACCGATGCTAGGACGGGTCCCTTCCAGAAGTAATACTTCCCCGGGGTGAGCTGCTTTTGCATCACATTGTTGTAAAAAAGCATCCCTGTCTCGTAGTTGGCCACTTCAGACGTATAGAAATAGCCTGCGACCTTCGCCAGGATCGCTCGATCTATCTCAGGTCCAATCTCAGGCTGACGGATATCGACCCGAGTAAATTCATGGCGCTTCAGCACATTCCAGAATGCATATTTGCCTGCTGTCAAAAGCGATACGAACTTCCCATCTTCATAATGAAGCGCGTACTCATGATCCTGAACATGGATGACCGTAAGCTCGTCAAGCAGCCGCTGGTCTTGTAAAAATAGGTTCAAGTCTTTCCCTTGCACATGAAAAGGCTTGGTTACATTCAATAGCACGATTTCATCATCGGAAAATGGCGCAGGACGGTAAACGCCCGGCTGCAGACGCTTCATGTAGCTGCCTTTTTTAAAGAGTAAACCTCGTTCGTCGGATTTGACGATGTATCTTTTCAACATAATAGACCTCCCGCTACACGGAATGTGTGTGATTTGACCTTATTTAAAGGGAATCCTCCTGTGTCCGATGCGGAGCCGATCTTAAGGATCATCATGCCTGTGCTTGACCGCAAAATGTGGGGATCTCGATGTGAACTCACCTTCAGCTCGCATACGCTCATCCTGCTATCTGGCGGGGTCGCACTTTGTTCTGATCCGGTATCCGCATGGCTGCAAAGCATCATTCTCAGTGCCCGCCCGAAGGTAGGCTGAGGGCTCCCGATAAGAGGTCTCATAGATTGTTCTTCTGCTCGATGAAAAGTCGAGTGCTCTACCACTGAGCGAATCGCTTGACAGGCGATATGGGAATTGAACCCATTCAACTTGTGAGAGTGCTGCCGAAAGCGGCGTTACAGAATACCTGTTCACAGAGTGACAAGTACTGCCGGATCATGTGGAGATCCTGACCTGGGTAACGAGCTTCCTCACAACACCCAAAATGTATAGTAAACAGCATGATTGCTGTAGTACCTGAAGGTAAGGTTTGAAAAGTTAATTATCAATCCTTGTAAGGATCAAATTCGTCGGCTCCCGCCATGCATACCCCGATCGGCTTCAACACATGAAGAATTTCGATGGTTTCCGAGTGAGCATCCAGGACCTCTTGCAGCTTCCGGTACACAAAAGGACTCTCATCCGTCCCCGCGCCGCGGAGCTCTACGCCGTACTTACGGACGGCTTCCAGCATTTGTTCTATGGAGATTTGACCGCCGCTGCGGGACTTCGTTTTCCAATTCATTTTGCCGGCAGCTTGGGTACGGCTCATAATTCTACCGGCTCCATGTACGGTGCTGTAATAAGCGTCCCTGTTCTCCGCGGAATCCTTCCCCTGTACGATGACCGATATGTCCCCCATACTTCCACCAATAAAGCCCAATTGTCCTGGCGCCGAAGGCGTTGCCCCCTTGCGAACCACTACCGTCTGCTTACCTTCGTGCTCCTCCATCCAGGCAAAATTATGATGATTGTGCACCTCGAATTCCGCTTCCGCGGATCATCGAACAGCTCATGATCGACCTTCTCACTATTAGCCCGCCCTATACCAAACGAAACTTTACGTGCAATCTCATCCATCCAGCGGCTCAAGTGAGGCATTGCCTCTTGAATGTGGATATTCGTCCGAACCGCCTTGTTCCCGCAGGCAATATCATAGCCGACACCCGAGGGTGAAATTTGCCCCTCATAGGCGATCACACCGCCAATCGGCTGACTGTACCCTTTGTGATGGTCCGCCATCAGCAGAGCTTGTGCCACGCGTCCGGTGCTCGCACACATTTTGGCTTGGGCCAGTGCGCTTTCATCCGCCTTGCCCCATACTCTCACGCCATCTATCGACTGATAAGCCATGATCATCTGCTCCTTTATCACATCAATCTTTCATGCTATTAAATAACCATCCGCTAACATATATATCCCATTGTGCCGCTGCCTTCCATGTTGCATCAACCTTACTGCCTCCTTATTCCTTCAAGGAGAATCATCTGTTACTATCTTCGCCGAAATGAACGGTAATGAACATGGCGAAAGTATTACGACCATAAGGAATTATTTCCAATTCACCTTCTCTTTCTCCCCTGTTACAATTAGGAAAGAATTGGGATAGAGTCGGAGGAACTGCCATGGCCAAGGAAAGCTTTGATAAAGAGATTCAATTCCTGCGTATGCTGGCGCTGACAAGCGGAGCCTACAGCAGGCAGCAATTCGCGGAGCGGCTGGGCATTTCTGTCCATACCTTTGATAAAACCATCCGCAAGCTTAAAGATGTCGTAACTACCCTCTACCAACGTCTGCCCGAAGAGCACAGCAAAGAATGGGAAGATACGCTTCAGTTCAAATATCGGGACTCAACCGATCCGATGCTCCTGTTTGTTTTCCGGGCCAAATCCGTAAAAGAATCGGAAAGCATGCGCCTCTCGCTGATCTTGAGCGCCCTTAAGGAACAAGCGCTTACCGCTGCGGAGCTCATGGATCTATGCTCTGGTGAAATGCCTCCCGAGTCATCCCTGCCGGACGAAAAGACGATTCGAAGCGATCTCAAATATTTGGAAGAAGTCGGCGTCATTCAGCGGGAATCTCAAACCCGACCATACCGCTTCGGTATTCGGAACGACTTCCTTCAGGATTTAACGAATGAAGAACTCCTGGATCTGTATGATTTTGTAGATATCATGTCCAATACCCAAATTCCTTCCGTACAGGGCTACCTGCTTCGGGAGGGCTTAAAAAAATCATTTTCTTCGAAATGATGCAGCGAAGCATGTCATGGAGCCATTTCAGTACAAGTATCACTATCCCTCCCGCATCCTGGATGAGGCCCATCTCTATCCGTTACTTGCTGCCATACGTAACCGGAGAAGAGTAACCTTTCTCTATTTCTCGCCCAAAACAAAGAAAAGCTACAGAGCCAAAAATACGAACCCCTTATTTGAACGTGAATCGGAGGGGGAGGGCAATCAAGTTGTGGCTACACCGCTGAAAATCGTCTACGACCATCAATATGGCCGGTGGTATTTGCTCGGTGTAGGCCGAACGGGGATTACCAAATTCCGTGTGGAGGGCATGACCCAAATTGAGGAGAAGGATGCTGTCGATGAACAGACCTTTCAAAGCCAGCTCGCCGCTTTAGAAAGAAGTATACAATACAGCTGGCTCATTGATACGGGACGAACCGTTACCGTGAAAGCCCGATTCTTTAAACCCGGTCCGTCAGACCAGGATTTTATTAAAGAGCGGGTTCTCCTCCAAGGGCAGTGGGGGCAAATCACTCAGGAAGATGAGCACTCGTTTATTTTCGAAATCGAGGTGAATGGGGTCTTGGAAATCAAGCCCTGGCTGCGAAGCTTCGGTTCGAGCTGCGAAGTGCTGGAGCCGGCGCATCTACGCCGCGAGATGATTGCCGAATGGAAGGAGATCCGCGCTTACTATGAATCTATTTGAAAAGATTTTCAACTATCAAATTCTGTCGCGCTTAGAGGACTCCGGCACCTTCGTGGTCACCTCACAGGAACGGGCCTGGCTGCGGCTGATGCTTCAGCATCCTGCTGCCGCCGAAGCTTTCGCGCCGGATACGCTGCAGAAGCTTGCTGCCATGCTGGATGGAGACTCGCAGCTCGATGTATCGGGGCATCTGGTTGAAAAGGCGAATGTCTCCGAGCAGCCGGTATACCATCCGCTCTTGCGCCCGCTTCGGCGCCTAATTATGAATCGATCAGGCATGCGAATTTCATACCGGTTAAAGAATGGGACGATTTGCTCCGAAGTAAGCGGACTTCCTTACCATTTAGAATATTCCATGGTCAAACGGGAATGGTATCTGCTCTGGTATCATCTCCGCCATCGTGCCTTCATGAGCACCAGACTGAACAAGATCGATTCCGTCAGCTACGAGTCCATCGACCCGGCTACTGCCTCCGATCTTTTTGCATGGATTAAGCAAACGCTAGAAGCTAGAAAAACGGAAGTGACTGTCGAGGTAGACCGAGAGTATAACCGGGAATTATCACGGATTTTGTATGCTTTCTCCTGCTTCGACAAGGCGGTTGATTATGAGGAGAAGACGGATACTTACCGAATCCGCATTCGTTTGATGGGAGATGAGATGGAATATTTGCTGTCTAAAATCCGCTTTCTCGGCAAGCGGGTGCGGGTCATCGAAGGCTGGTATTTGAGAAAACGGATGCTGGAGGCTTCGATGAAGGCTTTGGCGCGATATGGGGAATTGGCTGAGTGAAAATGAGAAGCCTCTGCAGATTGATGCTGCAGAGGCTTCAAACCGTTGATAAAGGGAAATGGAGGGCTCAGTAGTTTTCGGAGAAGCGGTAGCGGGCGCCTTTGACAGTTTTGTTATCTCCTTATAAGGATCTTATTTCAATCGAATAACAAAATGTCAACAGCGCTCGGAGAAAAGCTACTGAAGCTCGGAATGACACCTGCTTTATCAACAAACTCAAGCCTCTGCAGATTGATGCTGCAGAGGCATTTTTTAAAATGATAAGCGTTGTTACACGTACTGTGGTCCTCTAAGCTGCTCTAGAATTTGCGGATCCTTGATCTTCGTATCTTGCGCCAGCATCACAATCTTGGACAATATCTCCGATGTTTTCGGGTCTTCGTCGATGAAGGGCAGGAACAGCTTACCTCGATGCTGGGAGTGGACCGGCAAGATATATAAGCTGCCGGCTGCTTGCTTTTGGACAGTGCCGCTTCCTAAGTGAACACCGTATTCTCCGAGAGATCCTGTAATACGGGCAAAATTCCCATCCAGACGTACATTGCCAATTTTCATCAGCCTTAAAGATTCAGTGACGATAACTTTGCGAAGCTCGATGGTGGTCAGACTTGCTTCAGGATCGACTCCACCTGCGTGCGCCGTGCTTACTACCAAGTCTACATCGCGCATAATTTCAGAGAAGATGATGCCTGGTATCGCACTCAGCTCCAGAGGCTTATAAGTCTTCCGGTCGATAAAGGAGACGGTTTCGAGCGTTGGCGCTTCAATATCCGATGGAGCGAACCAATCCGCCAAGGCATACACCTGCGCGATGATATTCTCCTTGTGATACACCTTCTGCAGTCCTTCTTCATAGCTGACCGTCCAGAGTCTGTTTTTCAAGAGGGCCACAGCCCGTTTAGGCTGAATTTGATGACCCGCGTATCGTCTTGAAACCGAGCCGCTCTCGAGCTCATCTTGGTTAGGCAGATACAGCTCTCTGAACACCTGCTTGAACGGCTGCTTCAACTGCTTGTCGAATAAGAATTTCTGATACTTGCTCCACTGGCCGCTTTGGTACAAATGCAAAGGGTGAGCGATGCATAGCGTATCTTCCGCGTTTAATCGATAGGTTTCACCGTCCGGGCTTTCCAAACACCCCTCTGCATAAAAGCCAAGTGCTTCACCAGTTTTAAATACAAGCGTACGAAGAATAGGCGCGATCGTCGGATTGTTCATCAAATTGGAGAGCTCATGATGGGTAAACATGCTTTCTGACTCCATGGATTTCTCAAATTCCCGTTTGGCTCGTTTGTTTTGTTCCCTGAGGCTGCTTATGGTTTCTTTTAGAGATATCACGTAGGGATGCTTGTTATATTTCGATGGCACAGCTTTCAACGTCTTACCTTGTTTGCTTGCCTCCAGGTCCGCCCACCCGATCTCATCAATCACGATCCTCACCTGCAGCTCATCAACGGCTGTCGGTTCCAACAAATGAAGGACATCTTCCATTTTTCTGGCTTCCATGTCCCATTTAAGTCGAATCACATCCGAATAGCCGGCATTGCGGGATAGATTATCAAGAGCAATAGCTGCAGCCTTCGCTTCACTCGCGCTGCGCTGTGCACCGAATGTTTTGCTCTCTTTGAGAAACTGCTGAATGTATTCATATCTCTCCAGCACCTCCCTGTCGCCGCTTTCACCGATCGGAATTAGACTATAGCTGAGTAAATGATCTTTATTCCGCTTGAACTCCACAGAAGTTCGAATTTCAGCTGCATCCAGCTTGCCCAGGACAGCGTCTGCGAACAGCTGGGACCTGCGATGATTGGCTCCTGCGGATATGTATTTCGCACACTGGTACAGCATATGGAAACGTTTCTCCCCCAGTTCCCGGTACGCTTCCATAAACCAGCGGATATCAAAAGCTCCATCGTTAAACTCCGTTGGCGAGATCGAGGAATAATGAGCAACGATCGTCTCTTTCTCCGCAGAAAAGTTTTCATTCACGTGAGCATGGAAATACCAGGCGGCACTTCGCAGCCCCTCCCATTGTAAATACTCCGAAATAAGCTCGATCCATTGGGGGGCATACATAGCTGCTTCCAACAGCCTTTTCTCTGAAATATTTCTTCCTCGCAGCATCTCCGTAAGCTTCTGTACATCATCCCCTTCTTTCGGATGACAGACGCGAAGAAGATGGCTGAGAGCTTCTTTTTTACTTCGATTACCGTAAATGTACCCGCGCACAAACGTTTCCTGGCTCAGGGCAGTTAAAATCGCGACGAAATACTCCATACCCTCATAATAGGAGATTCCCATGGCCAGATGGGATACATCCGTTGGCAGGTCGCCCCGGTTGAGCTCCAGCTCCAGTATGACGGAAAGGATACGTTCCTTAAATCGCTGGATCGCGGGAAACTTGTTGGCAAAATCCTCCCTTTTTTCTGTGATGGTTCTCATATGCCATTGGCTTCTTCGCTCACGAATCATAAGTTCCTGATACATCGTGTTATCGTTGATAAGCCCCAACTCAAGTGCCCTGACAAGGTCCTTTAGCTCAAGACGAAACTCTTCGTAGTCTGTTAGGATATCGAGATTGAGCTTCATAGCATAATACTCCAAAAACGAGCGATCGTCATAAACGGCATTGCCTGCCCAAGAGATCCACGGCGAATAAAAGAAGCCCCATGCTTTCGAACTGTCCTTAACATCCTGCTTCTGTAGAGCATTGATGATTTTATTTAAGATCCTGCTTGATATAGTGAAGCGTTCTTGGATATCACTGTCATGAAAATAGGCGAATACGAGAGAGTGAACCTGCTGCATATACTCGAGATTGGCGCTAAAGTCGAAGAAAGTATGGATCGTTTTCATCGGATATAGCTTAGATAAAACCTTCTTCCCCCATTCTCCAAGGGGCTTATAGCGGTTTACTTCCCAGCCTGTCAGCTTATCTGCATCGTATTTATACAAGGAATCGGAGCTAAGATAAAAGACGATTTGAATCAGCTCTTTGGCTGTAAAGCCGCTTTCTCTTAAGTATTGGTCCCATACCTCCGCCAATGGATACCCTTCCAAGTGCGATGCTTCGTGATCCTGCTTCTGGAAACCCTTTAGCCGATCAAGCCGTGCTCCCAGCAACAAGCTTTCCTTGCTCCCGCTGTATCTTTCACATTTGTATTCATAATCTCTGTGCTTATGAACCAGCTCCGACAAGCCTTGTAAAAACGCCTTGATCTTGTCGGCTGACAGGTCAAAGAAATCCTTGACTTGAATCTCAGCATAATCGTGCAGCTTATAAAGCTCCTGCTTCTTATGCGGATCGTATAAACCGAACCCGCTATGCAGCCCCAATTGTTCCTTCTGGCGTAGTCGTTCTACCAGCGGTCGTTCTTTATCGGAGGGTTCTTGAATAGCTGCTAAATGATGACTAACCTGCTCAAACTGTGCATGCCTTTCCTCATCTTCCTTCAGCACACAGAGCATTTCGAGCGCACCTAACCGCTGTAATTCAAGCGGACTATCCAGCAGCGTCTCAAGAGATTGATCTAACAGCTCGTGGTCTTGCTTCAAAAGGATCTTCATAGCGCTTTGACGCAGCGCGCCGGTCTTCAGCTTCAACAGACCTTGAACGGTTACGGTGTCCTGTGGGGTAAGGCGCATGTTATGAATACGCTTCAATGCTGCCTCGCGATTGGTCATACTTTTATCCGATAAGGAATCAAAAAGGAACTGCCTCTGCACAGGATTGTCTGCATCGCTGGTAAATGTTTGGATCAATGCGTTGCGCAGGTCCGGGCTAACCCGATCCTTGAGGGCAATGACCTGAGCGATCATTTCCGCATCCAGATCATAAGCCGCGAGATAAAGCATTTTGTTCGCTATAGCGTCCGTGGTGTGCGAGTATGCCATCCAATCAAAAACCTTCGATTGTTCGGTCACTTCCTGCTTAGGCATGTTCAACAGCATCGTTCTAAATTGATGAAATTGACGAATTCGCAGCTCTTTATCCTCTAGCGTTTGGACCCGATCCAAGGTCGGTTTATGCTTAAGGACCTCATAGTCCGGATGCGAGCGCCAGACACTCGACCATTTGTACACATAGTTTCGAATAACAAGCGACTGCAGCTCAAGTTCGGTCTGCTCGATATAGGGAAAAGCAAGCGCAAACCTTAGTGCATCATTTTGGCTTTGCAACAGGAAATATTGCGCCGCGATTTTTTGGTACGTGTCTCCCTGCTCCATGATGTGGCGCATCGGTTCTGGAAGATGATTCTCTTCCCTGACAGCAGTCGCCCAAAGGGAAAAATAAAGCTTATGCACATTCGGATCTTTGGCCCATTCCTTGCACCGCTCCTCATCACATAAACACTCGTATGCATACTCGACGCACTGCTTAACCACTCTCGTGTTGGCTGCCTCCAGTGCTAAACCCGTCCATACATCCAGCGCACGGATGACAGAGCTATACCGAATAAAGTCATGATCGATAATGATCTTGAGCATGAATGTAAATGCTTCCAGGGTACCTTCATCCATAGACTCTACGATGCTTTGGCGAAGTCCCTCCTGCAGCCGCGCTGCGATCAGCATTTGTCCTAGCATCTGGTGGGCTTCTGCTTGGTGACTGAAGACAATGCCGCGAATCATCGCCCGATTGAGGAGAGCGGTATTGTTGTCTCCAAACAAAATGTCCTTCAGGGCATCAAAGACCTGCCGGTTATTTTGATCCAGTTCATAGGCAAGTATATAGGAAACCATGGAGCTGTCAGCCAGATTGGCTGGTCTGGTCGTCGTGAGATAGTCTAGGAGAGAAAATTCCGACTTGGTGAGATCGTAGAGGGCGTAAAGCTTGCGAACCATGCCTTCCACATGAACACGCAAATTCTTGGTCCGAAACGGCCGGCGCGAATATCCGATACTGTAGGGGTAGTCAGTTATGTGCGTGGCTAAATAGCTCATGACCTGCGCCTCGTAATCCCCTGCCTTTTGTTTCACGATAGAGATAAGAGGGGCAAAATATGACTCCTGCTTCCCCTTCGCATCAATCTCGTTGAGAAGCGTTTCGATCTCCTTGTAAGCCAAACGTCGCTCGTACGGTTTTTTCTCTAAATTCTCCTGTATGAGTTGCTCCAACTTCTTGGTCGCTTCATCTTTGCGCTGAAAGAATAGCATGTTCGAACTCCTCCTCTACCATAGTCGGCCGGCTAACATCGTAAATTTGATAAACGTAATGTCTGCGCCATCCAAAATGTCGATTTCGGTCTCCAGCCCCGTAACCTCCTCATCGCCAATAAACACCCGATACAGGCCGTCTTCGAACGCTAACAAAGCCGTATGCACGGCCGCTGCTTCGTCGGCCTGACGTTCGTCATACCGGGTACCGAAAGCTACCTTACCCTCGGTTCCTCGAGCTTCAATATCCTCCTTCGTTAGAAAAGGAATCAGCTGACTTTCTTCAGCACGCTCGTTGTACAGCTTTACCTGCGCAACAACGACTTCAGTAAGTAATTCTTTTAGCGTGTTAGGTTTTGACGCGAGATTGTATTCTTTTTTCATTAAGGAAGGTTTTCGTTTACCGATACTTTTTACCGTCGCGTAAATGTTCATGGCTACTCCTTTGCTGTGTGGAGTTTGGTTGTATAGATTGGTTGTGGGGTTTGGTTATGGAGCTTGATTATGGAGCTTGATTATGGAGCTTGGTCATGGAGTTTGGTCGTGGAGCTCGTTCGTAGAGCTTCGATGTGAAGCAGTTGGACAGCTGTAAAACGTACGCTGCAACTTCATGATATCATCCCTTAAGTTTACTTGGGTAGAATTTTTTGGAAGTTGTGTTGGTAAACAAATATCCCCACATCACAATGACGTAGGGATACTTTGTAAAGACTATTTAGCTGCTTTGACTTGCTCCAGCAAACGCACAACAACAGTGGCCACCTGTGCCCGAGTACTATTTTGAGCAGGTGCAAAATGAGTATCATCTACTCCGTTCAGGAGACCAAGTGTCGTAGCTACGGACACATATTGCTTGGCCCAATCGTTGATATTGCTTGCATCTTCGTAATTAACCAATTGAGCAGATGCAGCAACATCTTCAAGTTTCTTTCCAGTGGCGTTTAAATAGGCATTAACCATCATGATAGCTAGCTGTTCACGTGTAACATTATCTTTCGGTGAGAAGGTACTGTCGCTTGTGCCGCCTACGATCTTTGCAGCAAATGCGGCATATACAGCTTCCTTATACCAAGAATCATCAGCCACATCTTCGAAAGATTTCTCAGCGGCTGCTGCCTGGAGATGAAGAGCCTTCTTGAGGATCGTAACAAGCTGTGCTCTGGTCATTTGGTTATCCGGCTGGAAGAACTGCTCGTTCATACCATCGAGGATCTGCTTGCTGACAAGCTTCTCGATGTCTTTTTGTGCCCAGTGTCCTTGGATGTCGGCGAATGTTTGGATGTCGGCCGTGCCTGTCGAAGTCCCAGAGGCCTCCTGAGATTTCTCCATCACTGCATATTTTGAGAAGTGAGGTAATGAAACGGTAATGGTGCCGTCGCCATTAACCTTACCTCCCATGTAGGTCCAGGTCTTAGTACTTTCATCCAACCAGTAAACACCAAGTTTACTAGTATCTTTTACTTTCGATGAGTCATAGTGGAATGTAGCCTCGATCGGCGTACTAAAGCTTGTAATCGGTATATCCTTCTCACTAAGTGAGAAATCCAATACTGGAGATACAGCCTTAAAATTTTTCGGTGCAGATTCAGCTTCCGATGTGACCTTGAGCTTAACGGTGTCATTCTTGTTTGCCACAGGTAATGCATTCACTGGGAATATGAGCTGTACATCGTTGGCTTTGATGACGATCGGCTTCCCTTTATCTGCTGCTTTCTGCACAATGTCGGCACCAAAGCTAACAGTTGTAATATCAATATGCTGCTTGGCTGTAGCATCCAACGTAAGTTCCTTCTTCGCATCCTTGGCAAGTTCGACTAGCATGTCGACATGACCCGGCTGTACATCGTACGTCATCTTACCATTAGCGTCAGGCACAGGCAGGCTTGTGCTGCCACCGCCACCACCTCCTCCTCCTCCGCCGCCACCAATCGCAACTGGAGCAGGGGTAGGTACAGGATTAATAACGTAGGAGTACTCTGCATAATCACTCTGAACATAATTTTTCATGGAATATACCGAAAGAAAATCGTTCGGACCATCCATCTCAATTTGGGTTGTAGGCAGCACTTTGCCCGCCCCTTTAATCTGATCTCCTTCAATCAGCAGCGCATACATATCAGCACCAGACACCGAAGAAGATAAAGTGATGTTTTTTGTTCCTGTGTAAGTTCCGCTAGCCAGACTTGGGACCGGTGCAGCAGGTCGGCTAACCTCATGAATATAATTCGAACGTCTTTCATAATTGTTAGAATCGAGCAGGTCCACATAAAAATAGTAATGATAAACATCAGTAGGACTGGATGGATCCAGGGTTACCGTTACTGTGCCCTGCCCATCACTCAAATCCACATTTTCAAAATGACCTTCGAGAAAATCGAATTCTCTTGATTCGATGCCTTCTCTGTACCATCTAGTATCTATATTCGCCGGTCGAGCATAAGGTACGATATTTCCACCTAGATCCTCGAAGGTCGCATTAAACGTAATACTGCGGCTTTGAGCAATATTATCTTGTACGACTGCCAGTTTAGCCCTAGGAATCTCATAAGCCAACTTACCGTTTATAAGACCTTGACCATAATCCATCTGAAAAGTAACGGCTTCATCTGCATAACTATTGAAGTTTTCATAATCGTAGGTATGATTTGTATCAACCAAATTCCCCTTTGTCATAGAAGAGAGAATCGCCCGCAGGTCCTCGTTGGTCAAATTATTGTTATACGCTTTTAGAAGGGCAGCGTAACCGGCTACAAAAGGGCTGGCCTGTGACGTCCCTGACATGTATGTGTAGTCTCCGTTCAGATATGTGCTGTAGATGTTTACACCTGGTGCAACCACATCAATTTTACCTATATTGGAAAAGTCAGCGATCGTCAGGCGACTGTCTGTTAGCTGCTCAACTGCACCAACACTTACAACTTCCTGATAAGCCGCCGGATAGGAAGAATAATAAGCATACCGATGTGTATCATGGGCAAAATCGCTATCTAGCTGTCCAACCTCATTATTGATCCAGTGATTACTATCGTTCCCTGCTGCCGCAACAACCAGAACATTATTGGCGGCTGCCTTTCGCACCATATCTTGCAACGCCTTGCTTGGTATATCCCAACCGAGGCTTAAGTTAATTATGTCTGCATGATGATCAATGGCGAATTGGATACCCTGAACAATCGCAGCTGTAGTTCCCCCACCATCTTTGTCCAGAACTTTAATCGGCATCAGCTTCACACCAGGGGCTACCCCTGTATATCCAGTTGCATCATGAGCTTGAGCTGCGATAATTCCAGCTACATTAGTGCCATGCCCATGGTCATCCTGCGCCTCCGGACGGTTATTAACAAAGTCATACCCCGGTACAAGCGACTGAATCAGATCGGGATGCGTAAGGTCCACTCCGGTGTCAATGACAGCAACGGTTACAGCTGAATTCTGAAGCGGAGTAGTCTGTTCGGTAGCATAGGTGAGTTCTGTAACTGTTTTGCCCCAATTCTTCATATAGGCTTGATCACTAGAGGAATAAACGGATTGTATAACGGAGCTCGCAACAGGCTCTATCATGTTAACTTTAAATACGGGTTCAGCGTATTCGACTTCCGGGTCGTTCTGTAGAGCATTCAGTTTATCAGCGATACTGATATCTTCTGAGAAATGAAGGTTATATAACGGATCAGAACCTACGGATGAAATCAGTTGCTCATTTCCTGAGTACGACTTGTTTTTCTTGGCACTTGGCTTGTACTTTACAATTACTTGACCCGGTACAATGATGGATTGATCATAGTGTTCCGTATTGAATGATTCTAAGGTTATAGGCTGATTTGCTGCATAAGCCTGAGGTAAGTTGCCGCCCACTAACAGGCCAAACATTAAGACAGCTATCATCCCATTCTTAAACTTGCTTGATGGTCTACTAGTCTTCACATGAAACCTCCTAATAATGATAGAAAACTAGATCTATTATAATAGAGGTAATGTATGATGTATATTAAATTCTACAAAAATATACATTTTCTCCTAAATGAATAAACAGAGAGCTTGATAACCGCCACTATATCTCAAAAAAATATCCCTACGTCACATGAACGTAGGGATATTTTTTGTTAGTTTATTTAGCTGCTTTGATTTGTTCCAGCAAGCGCACAACAACAGTGGCTACCTGTGCACGAGTACTATTTTGAGCAGGAGCAAAATGAGTATCATCTACACCGTTCAGGAGTCCCATTGCTGTTGCAACGGACACATATTGCTTAGCCCAATCGTTGATATTGCTCGCATCTTCATAATTGGCCGATCGAGCAGATGCAGCAACATCTTCAAGTTTCTTTCCTGTAGCGTTCAGATAAGCATTAACCATCATGACAGCTAGCTGTTCACGCGTAACATTATCTTCCGGTGAAAAGGTGCTGTCGCTTGTGCCGCCTACGATATTTGCAGCAAACGCGGCATACACAGCTTCCTTATACCAAGAATCATCAGCCACATCTACAAATGATTTCTTAGTCGACTCAGCCCGTAAATTCAGGGCTTTTTTGAGAATCGTAACAAGCTGCGCTCTGGTCATTTGGCTATCCGGCAGGAAGGACTGCTCATTCATGCCATCTAGAATCTGCTTGCTGACAAGCTGTTCGATGTCTTTTTGTGCCCAATGTCCTTGGATGTCCGTGAATGTCTTTACACCTGTCGGTGTGCCGGTAGACGACTGAGATTTCTCCAACACTGCATACTTCGAGAAGTGAGGCAATGAAGCAGTAATGGTGCCGTCACCATTAATCTTACCTCCCATATAGGTCCAAACGTTTTTGGCTTCATCCAACCAGTAAACACCAAGTTTGCTAGCATCCTTCACCTTGGATGAATCATATTGGAAAGTTACCTCAATAGGCGTATTAAAACTTGTAATCGGTGTATCCTTCTCGCTAAGTGAGAAATCCAATACTGGAGATACAGCCTTAAAATTTTTCGGTGCAGATTCAGCTTCCGATGTGACCTTGAGCTTAACGGTGTCATTCTTGTTTGCCACAGGTAATGCATTCACTGGGAATGTGAGCTGTACATCGTTGGCTTTGATGACGATCGGCTTCCCTTTATCTGCTGCTTTCTGCACAATGTCGGCCCCGAAGCTAACAGTTGTAATGTCAATATGCTGCTTAGCCGATGCGTCTAGTGTAAGTTCCTTCTTTGCATCCTTGGCGAGTTCAACCAACATGTCGACGTGACCCGGCTGCACGTCATACGTCATTTTACCATCAGCATTAGGCACCGGCAGGCTTGTGCCACCACCACCGCCTCCGCCTCCGCCGCCTCCACCACCAATTGCTGCTGGCGCAGGGGCAGGGGCAGGATCAGCTGCTTCAGCAGCATACACTTTTTCAACCTTTAAGCTTGGAATTCCATCATTACGTTGCACGGATAGGTAGAGCTTGCCAGAACTAGTTCCCAATTGAGGAACACTAAAGGCAACCGACGTAGCATTTTCCTGAACTTCACGAAGTAAGATAGAATTACCTGAATTCGAATCATTGTATACTCGAACTATATCCCCAGGCTGCAAACCAGAAACTGCAATTGTATCAGGGGTCCCCGACTTGTTATTGGTAATTTGAATTTGATTAGAAGTCAGTGAAGAGCTATAAGTCCGATCAACTAAATCTCTCGTAAGCGGAACACTCAATCCCTGTGAGGAAACTGTGGATACAGCAATTTTCGTTGCTCCTGTAGGAATCTTTGTATTCATCGGAATACTTACCATGCAATACCCAAATTGATTAACTGGAACGCTCATAATAGGCTTTAGCCTTTGTAATTGATCGTTCACAAAGTAAACTTCATAGCTGTTTATATCATTAGAAGAATTATTACTTAGATAAGTATTTGTATAAAATAGTAGGTTGCCTCCTACTTCACCCGTATCGCTGTCATAATCATCAAATGGTTCTACGTAATCGATAGGAGTTTGATTATTATTAAGAGGTAATGCAGAAACAGGTTCGCTCCCTATATGATCCGATAAACTGAAAACTGCGATTCCCCTCTCTTCATTTGTTGGACTTACTGCCATGAGCAACAAGCCCGCGGCACCTACCGGAATCTGAGACTCTTGAAAAGTTGTTTGATATTGCTTCTGCCCAGCACTGATTGTTGCAAATGAATTTCCGATTATATGTTGATTTGAATCAACAAAACGAATCACATAATTCTTCACGTTGGTTTCATCATAGACAGGAACCCAATGCAACACCCCATTCATTTTCTGAGCACGCGAATCTCGGTCTTCAAAATACACACTGCCTGGATCAAAGTCCATACGGTCCCATAATCCAAAATAAAATCCGTTTGTACCTTCACCCTGGGCGTTCTTTTCGAAGATCCCTATCCTCTGGGCTCCAGCAGGAATAGGAGTACCATTAGGGAAAGTAAGCTCATACGTAGGAATGTTTGACCCTTGGTTAGGGCGAATCAAATTACTTCGAGTAATTTCGGCTAGAGGTTGCAGTTTCACATTGTGTCCGTCAACAAAATAGAGGTCGTAGCTCGTTGCGCTGTTATCTGAAGTTAAGTCATACCAACTGATCGAACCGCCAAAGCTTCGACGCGAGAAGTCATTGTCATCGGCTTGAATAACTTGCACTTGTGGAGCTGGAATTGCCGAGTTCACCCCTGTAATTTGACCATCACCAGAAGTGTTGTCAAAAATTTGCATACGGTACAGCTCTGTTCCTGTGTTCCCGTTTAAATCTTTCGGGCGCAGGTCGAGATAAATAGCTCCGGCAGGAATGACGTTCTCATCAATATCTACTTGATAAGGTATATCCGATGATGGTACATGCTTGGAAACATCATGTGCGCTTCCCATCACGTTTCCAGAAGCATCTGCAAAAGTCAGCCGATATCCAGAGTAATTCGTTTCAAATGGAGTATACCAGGATACCAATGGATGTATGTTCCCACGAGTTGCATCTTGATCCTCAAATGTATAGTTGATGTACGGATTTGAATCTCCACCCCCACTTCCTCCCCCTGGTGTCGGATTAGAAGTATAAGAATCATTATCCACTAGCTCTACAGTTGCAGCGGAAGAGCTTTCCCCGTTGGAATTTTTCGCATAAATCCCTAGATATTTTGCTCCTGTCGGAATGTTCGTTTGCTGAATATTGTAGTTGTAGTAAGAGCTATTGGATGAGTATGGAGTTTCTGCAATTGGACTTCCCATTTTACTTTTATTCTGATCTAAGAAGTAGATAGTATAAGCCGTTATGATGGATGTACTAGGCGTTGTATACCAATAAATGCTGCCGCTTATTTTTCCTGCGTTAGCATCATTGTCACTGAAGTTCACATTCGAAACCTGAAGCTTTGGCGGATTAAATTCCGGCGCAAGATCGTGTAGAGTCTGCATAGATGAAAACCTTTGTAGAGTTTTTCCATCTTCAGAAACCATAATGATTTGCCCGTTCGGCAAAGCCAGCACTTTCTTTGTGACAAATGGCAGGTGATACTGCAACAAATACGTATCTCGATTCCAGACAGAGTCGGTTGCAAAAATATCCGCTCCTTTAGCAGCAATAATACTAGCCCCAAAATAGCCCTTCCATGCGGGGATCGCAAGAAGCGTATTTTTATCTAGCAGATTACTTGCGTAATACAGATCATTTCCACTTAATGTGAGTACGCCTAATGGATTGTTGTATGCTTGGGAAACGGCCTGCTGTGAGAAATCCGTAAGGTTGAATTTGATAGTCTCACCCGTTGAATTGGTTGCTAGCATTCCGTAATATAAGGCATTGTCCTCTGTACTAAGAATCATACGACCTTGATCCATAAGGTCTGCAGCGAAAGTAGCCTTTGATCCCAGGGTTGTATCGATGACATGAATCCCCGGATAACCGAAACTCCCCATATTTGAAGCGGTGTAGTAGAGCTTCTCATTGCTGTATACAATTTGCTTGACAAAACTATCTACATCCCAGGAATATACCGCCCCACTAACACTAGATTCGGAAAGTGTATCTACTCGCTTGATCTGTGTCGAGGATGAAAAACTGAGATAAAGCTTGCCATTATCGAGAAAAATTGAGTTCGGATTAGAACCAATCGCTCGAGTTTCTTGAACGGTCATATCACTAGTTCGAATTCTCATTAGCTGATTAGTTTCAGAGGATATTGCAAACAGATTCGAACCGTCACTGCTGTATACGAGGTCGGTTACAGATTTGTCGAATACTAGTTTTTGACCATCTGATACTGGCGGAGTGGAGGTCGTAGTATTGAGACTAGTCATTTGTATGACATTGGGTAAATTAGAGTTCCATCCATCTGCCCCGGTATAGGAATAGATATGATTCTGACTATCCACCAGTACCAATCTAGCTGCTATAGAGAGTTCCGCAATTTGTGTAAATCCATCTCGGTCAAGAACGTAGGTATGAGATGGTTTGTAATAGCCTCCGTTAGCTGCATCGTTGGTAAAAACATTGTTATCTGCTACATAAATAACACCATGCTGATAAGTGCCTTGAATGGAAGCCAGGTCCGTATTTTTAAGACGATAGCCCGCATAAAAAACCTGATCTCCATTAACAATTACTTTTCTAGCTGGATACCCGAATCCATAGTTATGATCGTAGGTACTTTGGGAAAGGAGCTGCAGCGTGGAAGTGCTGTATGAGAATATATTAGAACCGCTAGACCCCGACTCACCTATATACAAAATATGGTTTACTTCGTCAACAGCCAGGTCTGGTTCGGAAAAGTCCCACTTAGATCCCAAATAGGTTTCCGTATGAGTTGTTACATCGTAGGACGCCACTTGACACCATTGGTCATATTCGGCATAAAAGAGCTTGTTACCGTCTATCGCTAATTCATATGGCTTTATCGTAGTCGTGATCGAGCCAACTACTTCCTTCTGCGCGATATCAACAATGGCAATGGCTGTTGTTCCAGACAAAGCTACATATAATTTATTACCGGATTGTACTAAATCTGACGGTGAAGTACCGAGACTCACTTGCTTCTCTAGCTGAAGGTCACTAAGACGAATGAAGAGTAGACTGTTAGCTTCTTGGGAGACTGCGTAAATATATCCATTCGTTTCGTCCATGATCCATTCCCTGATTGGTTTTTGCAAAGTCAAAGAGGGGGACGCTCCTGTTGCATATGCTTGTTTTACGTTAGTCCCTAGCAGCATAGATGATGAAAGCAATGTCAAAATTGTCAGTAAAATGATAAATCTTCGTCGAAACCTAACATTTCGGTACATTCTGATAAACATAGATGAAAATCCCCCTAGTAATTTGGATATTACAGCACTCTACTACTATATCTTAGTCTACTTATAGCATCAATGACCCAGAGAAAAATTTACGTATTGCCCTAAAATTAGAAGTTTACATAATTCCATACAATAATCATATAAAAAGATAAATCCCCCTCAATTAAAAAAACCACTCTCCAATCTGAAAGACTTAGAGAGTAGCCGTTTATAACCAATATTCTCTTTTAAGGAAAACTCTTTTCCACAAATCGCACTTCCGCCTAAGGCATAGCCCTCCCTCTGGCACAGACGTACAGCTGATACCATTCGTCACGGGTAAGCTCCACGCTCAGCGCCTGCGCCGAAGCCCGAATCCGTTCCGGATTCGTCGTGCCGATCACGGGCTGAATGCCGGCCGGATGGCGCAACAGCCACCCCAGTGCGACGGCTTCGCGGGAAACTCCCTTGGATGAGGCCAAGGAGGCGACCAGGTCAGCCGTTTGCTTGACCGATTCGGGCTGGCCTTCCAGGCTCGCGCCCGTAAAGATTCCTTTCGCAAGAGGACCCCATGCTTGAATTTGCACGTTCTTCATCTGGCAATATTCGAGCGTGCCCTCTGGAAATGGAACCGCAGCGCCTTCCTTCTGGTTGTGGTGAATGCTGGCATCGAGCCAGTCCAGCTTGGCGAAGCTTAGCTCCAACTGGTTGACGAGGAGCGGTTCAGGCAGGCTCGCCTGAATAAAGGCCATCTGAGCCGCGCTCATGTTGGAAACGCCAAAGCCTTTCACCTTGCCAGCTTGCCTCAAAGCGGCGAAGGCCTCGGCCACCTCCTCCGGCTCCACGAGCGGATCGGGCCGGTGCAGCAGCAAGATATCAATGTACTCCGTGCCTAAACGGTTCAAGATACCATCCACACTGGCCAGTATATGTTCTTTGGAGAAGTCGAACCGTTTCGGAAGACCGCTTGAGCTGTCCAAGGGTCGGATACCGCATTTGGATTGGATCAGGATTTGATCTCTAAGCCCTGGTCTTTCCTTCAGCATCTGACCGAATACGGTCTCCGCCTTGCCGTAGGCATAAATGTCAGCGTGATCAAACATGTTGATCCCGCAGGATAATGCCGTATCTACAACTTTGTGGGCTTCCTTCAGATGCTCAGCCGTCAGCGGATCATGGGTCCAGCCGCCTCCCAGTCCCATGCAGCCGAGCACAAGCTGACTGGCCCCGATCCCCCTCCGATTCAATGGAATAGTCCTACTCATGTTGTTTCCCTCCTACCTCCTAAGGTTTCTACCATTACGAACGTTGATCATTGAAGCTTCAGCTTCACTACTCCAGTGAACTTACCCTGTACAGTCAGTCGGAGAAGGCTGCCTTCCTGCGTCCACACGGACTCGTCGGATTGCCCTTCTTCCCAAACTGCACCATCCGGCGTGGACAAATGCAGGGTTAATGGCTCATCCCAAGGCCACTGGATTCCTACTTCTACCTCTTTCTCTAGAATGGTAAACTGAGTAATTTCAGTACCTCCCATCGAGAAATGCCCATCCGAAGAGACGATCATCGGAACGTCATCCACTTCAGGAGTAATTCGCAGGTGGAACGACGCGTGAGGCGGAAGCTGTCCTAGATCGAGAGAGTCCCCGTAGCCCACACCCTGCACCACTTTACCGGTCCAAAATTCTGCAACTGTAAACGACGCATGCTGTCCGGCAAACGGACCTACCAGCAGCTCATCCAGGCGAACCGATACCGGAACCGCCTGATCTTCCCAGTTGACGATGCTAACCGTGTGCCAGGTTCCAAGATCCACTGCTTGGCGGTCTACCTGGGTATCAAATATAGCGGGATACTGATTGCCTTCGTACATGTCCCTAGGCAGGGCTGCGATTCCCGTTGACGGGATCAGATGGCGCATCAGTCCAATCCGGTCTGCGTCAATTTCAGCCATCGGCTCGGTAAAGCAGTTGAGCCCACCGCCCCAGTATTGATTCAAAGCTGTAACCCGCGCTTCATCCTCTGTCAGCAACCCTAAGCTCAGGTCGAGTGAGCGAAACTTCGTTTCCCGCCTGCGAACCATTAGCGCATCGGGGTCATTGTGCCATAAAGGATTCATCCAATAGCGAAGCACGTTCTGCTTGATCGTAAACGGGGCCACCTTGCCACCCTGCTTCCCTCTCCACTCGGACCACATGCTGAGCACGTCCGAGCTTGTGCGGTGCGCATCCACTAAACCGGAGGGCGCGCTGAACATGCCACCGCAGATGAGCAGGTAACCGTCCTCTCCGATCCCACGGCGAACCGCTTCAATCCCCATCCGGTAAGCCTCTGCGCGAGTTGCTTTCGGATTATAGTACTGATAATCCCCATCCAAAGCGACAGCTCGAGTAAAATCAAGCTTATGGTACGTATAACCCCAGCCCGTCAGCTTACGGTACAAGCCCTCTATCCAAGCCTGAACCTCTGGGTGAGTCACATCCCAGACCATATTATCGGTGTTGTTCATATAGAACAGCACGGGGTCGCCATTGGCATCCTTGAGCAGCCAATCGTCATGATAAAATCTCATATCGCTGCGCGGTTCGACCAGGAACGGAGCCGTCCAGATTCCCGGACGGTAGCCCGCATTTCGGATTCGCTGCGCCACTTGCTGCATGCCATCAGGAAAACGGTGATTTGCATCCCAGTTGCCGAAGCGCTGTTCCCAGCCCTCATCAACTTGAACGACATCCACCGGAAAATCCTTCTGCTTCAAAACTTCCAGATTGGTATATACGTCCTCTTGGCTGACGGTATCCCCATAGTAATACCAAGTGCAGAATACCGACGGAGGATTGTGCATGGCCACAGAGCCGGTCGCTCTTCTCTTAGCCTCTACATAGCGCTCGACAGCTGTGAACGGTTCCCCTGCATCCAGCCGGAGCCAGCCTCCCTCGCGGCTTTCCCCCGGTGCTAGTTCAACGTGATCGAACAGGCAGGAAGCTTCCAAGAAGTCCAATGCCCGGGATTCATCCGTACGAATCCTGAACTCCGACAAATGCCGAACGGCATCAATGAAGCCTACAAGCAGGGAAACGGGCCCGCTGTCCGTGCTTCCGACAATGACGCTAAGCTCGTCGCTGATAATTTCATTGGAGAGCTTTTCCGCTGCAGCGGCATATTTACCAGTCTCGCTAAGCCCCGTGAGCGCATCCATATAAGCAAGGTCATTGCGCCCCAGCACACAGACGGAAGGAAGGTCATTCTTCTGCCGTCCGTTGCGGTAGAAGACCCAATCTCCCGCTCTCTTATTCCCCAGCGTCAGCCCCTCACTCCCTTTCACCAACAAGGGGACCAGTCGAATCAGTTTCAGCGCTGATTCCCCATGATTGCAAACAACAAGACGAACATCCATGCTTGTAGGCTCATCTGCCCGGTACCGAACCTCACGAATGACTTCAAGCGGACCGCAGGAAAACCGTTCGGAACTGATCGTAACGCACTCCCCGCCTTCTGCTGATTCAGAAACAGTTCGTTCCACCAAGCTCCAATTCGTTGGTCCCGCTCCTTCCCAATCCACATCAAAGGCAGCACGCAAATTCAAATCCGGTCCCTTCCACTGGAGGTCATGCGTCTGCGGATCCCAGGCCAAACTCCATGTTGGGTATGCTGTATTCATTTCACTGATCTCTCCCTCTTGAGTATGCTGCTTTCGTTCCGTTGATCTCCACTCATTGAATACACTGCTTTCTTCTCATTAATCACCGCTCATTGAGTACGCTGCTTTTACCTCGATGATTCCCGCTCATTGAATACACTGCTTTCATCTCGATGATCATCGCTCATTGAGTATGCTGCTATCGTTCCGCTGATCACTTCCCGAGGATTCAAGCCGCTAAACACCATAATAGCCAGAGGAGAGCACTCATCCGGCTATTATGGCAGTTTCATTCAGTTATTTTTTTACATGCGCATTATATTCAGCCAATGATTTCTCGAAAGCCGCTGCCCATCCGTCGAGGAATTCCTTGACCGTCATTTTGCCTGCCAGTACCTTCTGCAGCGCTGGGTCCTCTTGGTTATTCAAAATGTTAGTGTAATCCGGCAAATAAAGCGGCCGGTCTACGATGACGGAATCTTTATCGTTTAACATCTGAACGCTGACACTAAAGTGCTGGGCGTTCTTCACCCAGTCGGCATTCATGACATCCGAGTTGGTGGGAATTGCGCCAATCTTTTCATTCCAATAGCTTTGATTCTCTGCCGTATTCAAGAAGCTGACGAATTTCCATGCTTGGTCAGGATGTTTACTCCCTTTAAAGATGACATGGCCTACCTCTGTGCCACCAATCAGAATTCTTTTGCCTGTGATCGCCTTCATGATCGGCATAGCTGCAAATTTACCTGCTCCCAGCGTGTCCCTGTGCTGACCGTAGGAGCCGATATTATGCTCGATCATCGCCGCTTGTCCCGAATCGAAAGCTGCAACCATCTCCTTGTAGCCATTCGTAATATCACTCTCCGGGGTATTTTTCTTATACATACCCAGGTATTTCTCTAAAAACTCCACATGCTTTGGATCGTTTAAGGTACTTTTGCCGTTAGCATCAAACATGGACGTGATACCGGAGTAACCGTACATCATGTCGAGCAGCTGCTGGCTGCCCCCAGGACCTCCGCGTAGGCTGAAACCGTACTGGTTATTGTTCTTGTCCGTAAGCTTGTTCACGTTGTTAAAGAAATCATCCCAGCTGTCTGTTGCCTGAAGCCCCTTATCCTTGAACCAATCACTGCGGTACCAAATCAAGGTCGGCGTCATCGTGTTGGCAATCTGGTAAAGCTTTTTGTCCTGCACAAGATTACGGTAAGACTGGATTACGGCTGGGGATATCTTGTCCTTATCGCTCCAGCTATCAAAATAACTGTCCAGAGGGAGCAAGGCTCCTTTAAATACAAAGTCTGTTACCCACGTTTTTGGCGCCTCCGCTACATCGGGAACGTCATTTGCAGCAATCGCTGCGTCAAACTTTTCCTTAGCGGAAGAAACCGGGAAATCGACATAGTTGATTTTGATATCCGGATTTTCTTGTTCAAACTTGGTAATCAACTCTTTGTAAAAAGGAGTGGTATTGGCTCCGCCGTTCTCGTTCCAGAACGTAATGGTCACTTTTTCTCCCGGTTTGGTTGATGCGGCTGCATTGCTTTTGCCTGATTCAATGACGGTTTCCTTTCCATTGTTCGTTGTTCCGCATCCGGCAAGCGCCATAATGGAAGCACAGCTAACTAGCAGAATCTGGGCCATTTTCTTTTTCATGTGAGAACCCTCCTAATAAGTTGTGTTTGTATATAAATCCTAAAGTGGAATTGAAACCAAGCCATCTGGTCTAGCCCTTGACTGCACCTGCACTCATACCTTGAACCAGGTATTTTTGCACATAGGAGAACAATAACACCGTCGGCAATAGGGCGATCATGCTTCCCGCGGCGGAAGCGCCATAATTAATCTTGTACTCGCCCTGCATAAAACTTAAACCGACAGGAATCGTGAAGTGGGCATTATTGCTGATAAACATCAGAGCGAACAAGAATTCATTCCAAGCTCCGATAAATGTGAAGGCGCCTACAGCGATAATCCCAGGCATAAGCACTGGCAGGACCACATAGAGGATCGACTTGAAACGGCTGCAGCCATCAATCATCGCGGCCTCCTCTAACTGGATTGGGACGTTAGCAATAAATCCGCTCATCAGAATCGTATTAAACGGAAGCTGTATCGTTGTGTACGTGATCACAAGCGAAAGCGGGCTGCTGATGAGCGACATGCTCTTGAATATAAGGAACAACGGGATGATCAGCATAGCTGCCGGAATAAATTGGGTACACAGTAGCAGGATCATGAAAGCAGCCTTCCCTTTAAAGCTGAACCTGCTGAGCGCGTAGCCCGACAACAAGGAAATGACCAAGACACATACAACCGTTGCTGAAGCCACAATGATACTGTTTTTAAAAAAAGTAGAGAAGCCTACGCTTTCCCATGCAAAAGCAAAATTGCTGAATGTTGCAGGGCTCGGTAGCAGCTTGAACGGCGCGGTATAAATATCAGTTTCTCGTTTCAGTGAGGTCGATAATGTCCAATAAATTGGAAACAGGATAAACAAGGTGCATACACAAAGCGGCACATATAGGGTCAAGGTCCGCTCCCCAACAAAACGAAGCTTGCTCATTGACTGTCATCCTTTCCAAATCGGGATATTTTCAGATAAACGACTGAGAATATCAGCAGCAGGCAGAAGGTCACGACCGTAATGGCCGATCCGTATCCGAAATCTCCGCTCTTCACGGCTAATTGTGCCACGTACAGCGTCAGCGTAGTCGTTGCATGTGCTGGACCTCCGCCGGTCAAGTTGAAGATCAGATCGATGTTATTGAACTCCCATGCGGTACGCAGCAGCGTTGTTAAGATAATCGTGTTTTTCAGATATGGAAGCGTGACATGGGTGAAAGACTTCCAGCGCCCTGCCCCGTCAACCTTAGCCGATTCGTACAATTCCCCGGGTATCGTCTGCAAGGAGGCTAGCAGCGTGATTGAGAAGAAAGGCAGCCCCCGCCAAAACTCGGCGATAACCACGGACCCGAAAACGGTATGTACATTAGCCGTCCAGGCGATCTTATTATGAATCAAACCCGCCGCCATCAGAAGGTGGTTGATGATCCCGATATTTTCGTTCAGCATGTTCGACCAAATCAGCGAGGCGATGACCCCGGAGATGGCCCATGGGAGGAACGCGGCCGTTCTAAACAACCAGCGAACTCTGAAGGATTGATTGAGCAGCAGTGCGACTAGCAGGCCAAAAACCAGCTGCAGACAAACCTGCACGAACACCCATTTGACTGAGATCCACAAGCTCGAATAGAACATCGGATCGTCGGTGAATACCTTGACGAAATTCTGCAACCCGGCAAATCCGTTATAGTACGGCTTGGACATATTATAGGTCTGAAAGCTGTAGTAAAAAACGTTCGCTATCGGGTAGAACAGAAAGCTGGCGATCATCAGCAGTGCGGGAGTGATGAATAAATAAGGTAAACTGGCGGTACTCCATCTGTTGACTGTGGTTTTTTTGTTCATGTTTTTACCCTCACCTTTTTGTTCTTACACAAAGTTTAAGTGAAGAGCGGTCATATTCGAATCCAAATTTTTATTCGATTTGTACACTTTTTTTAACAAAGAGATGAGAGGGAGAAACCTGTTTATATAGTAAAAAACCCCCTTGCTAAAAGGAGGTAGACTGTTGTTGATAAGAGGCAATGAAGGGCTCGTAGTCATCGTTTTCTGTATTCAGACGGCGAATAGCCCGTGTATTTCTTGAAACAAACACTAAAGTACTGGGGATTGTTGAACCCAACCTTCTCTGAGATTTCAAAGCTTTTATAGTCCTCTTGAGTAAATAGCTCAATGGCCTTCGTCATACGGATGTCGAGGAGCACTTTATTAAAGTTCGTTTTGAGCTCCCTCTTGAACAGCAGACTCAAATAAGTCGCGCTTACAAAGACCTCTTTGGCCACTTCGTTCAGCGTCAATTCATGATCGGAATAACGCCCGTTCATATATTCGACAGCCAGCTCCACTGTCTTTTTCCTTGTGTTCATCTTCTTGCTCTTCATGAAGCCAATCAAATCACCGAACAAACCGCGCAGAACCTCGAAGATATCCTCAATGATTTCCGCTTTGAAGATGCTCTTATACGCCTCCGAAATCCGTTCCTCGTAATGCTCCCGCCACTCCTTCATTTCCTGAAAAAGAAAGGCTATCGTCTCCACGCCGATAAACTGTGCCTGCTCGAGCGAGTCGATTCCGCTATGCACCAGCTCCTGCTCGATTTCGAAGATAACCTCGTACGTCTCCTCGAGCAGCCCCATTTTGGCCTTAGCTACCAGTAAGTCCTGCCTCTCTCTGATTTCCGTCGTATTCACAGTTTCCTCAGAGCCTTCTAAACGGTCATGCGTCGTCAGTACGCGGTTTTTCCCACGAACCAGCCTTAAATTCAAAACAGAATCGGCATCCGCGTAAGCTTCGGACAAGCTCTCCAGCCCTTGGTACACATTGCCCTGACCTACCGTGACCGTGGATTTCAAGTATAATTCGATCGTTGTACGCAGCTTTTCTGCGAAACTGCCCACCTTCGCTTGCAGCTCACTCTTCGGCACATCGTGATTAATGAACATAACCATCCGGTCATCGTTTTCAAAATAAATATATCCGTGAAAATACTGTCGAAGCAGCTCCTCACAAATGTTCAGCATGCAAAAATGGTACAGCTCTTTTTCCTTATACCGGGTAAGGATAGCCCCACTGTGGTAATCGTCTATCTTAACGATCAAAACCGCAACTTGCGAGTCTTCCAGATGGATGCCAAGACTTTCCCTTTCGCCTTCCGTTCCAACAGCCGACGCCTCTCCGATAAGCAGTTTTTTCAAATACGTTCCCCGCAGGTAGGGCAGTCCTTCTTTGATTTGCCGCTGCAGCGTGTACTCTTTTTCCAATTCCCGTTTGATCTCGGTAATCTTCTCGCATAGATGTTTGCTGTCAACCGGCTTTAAAATATAATCAAATACCCTCAGCTTCAGCGCTTCCTGAACGTATTCAAACTCCCCGTACCCTGTCAGAAAAATTACTTTCGATTCGGGATACTGTTCCCGTACGATCTGGCTCATCTGCAAGCCGTCCATAAAAGGCATCCGAATATCCGTAATGATGATCTGCGGCCTCTCTGCGGCGATTAATTCCAATCCTTTATTTCCATTGCTCGCGGTCCCAACCACCCTGCAGCCAAGCTCCGCCCAGGGGATGGTGTGGGTTAGCCCCTTTCTGATAATCATGTCGTCATCAATAATAGCTACTTTATACATCTGCGGCCTCCTTCCCCTCTACAGGACTATCGGAACTCGAATTCGCACGACGGTTCCTTTTCCCCATTCACTCTCGATGTCTAGGCCATATCTGCTTCCATAATGGGTCTGCAGACGATTGTGAACGTTAAACATACCGAAACCATGCCTTCCCTTCACGATATCCGTTTTATTCAGCTTCGCTTTGATCTCAGCCAGTTTGTCCGCAGGAATGCCCGCTCCGTCATCCGAGATCTCAAACACAATATCTTGCAGATCCCGATACCCTGTAATTTGGATCAAGCTCCAATCTTCGGTTTCCTTGACACCATGATAGATCGCGTTCTCCACGACCGGCTGCAGGATCAGCTTGATTACTTTGCTTGGTGCGATCTCCGGGTCAATTGAAATTTCATAGTGGAAGGAATCACCGTAACGCATACTCAATATCACAAAGTAATTTCGAATGAGATCAATCTCTTCCTCCACCGTAATAACCTCTTGCCCGCTGCTCAGACTCGTCCGGTAGAAGTTGGACAGCGCCAGTACCATGTCGCTAGCAGCCTCATTATCCTTGAGGTCCACCAGCTGTTTAATGGCAAACAGTGTATTGTACAAAAAATGCGGCTTGATTTGGGCCTGCATGGCATCAAATTCGGCCACACGCTTGTGCTCCTGCTCCACTTTAATTTCTTCGAGCAATCGGCTTACACTTTTCACTAGACGACCGATACTGCGGTTTAGCACGCCGATCTCGTTATGCACATCCACATCAAAATCCACATCCAGATTTCCGCTTTCAACTTTATAGACCTTCCGCGTGAGAGTAGCTAGCGGCTTCGTCAGCACCTTAGCCAGCAGGTTGGAGAGTAGTACCGCAATCAGAATGACAAGCAGCGTAATGGCCAGAAACAAGTACTTCGTGCTGCTCAGCTTATTTAGCAGATCGCTCTCCGGATAAACCGCCACAACCTTCCACTGATTCACTTTCAGAGTATCGAAGACCACAAACACTCTTTTACCATGCGGTTTAATGAAGCTAAAGGTCCCCGAGGACTCCGAGGTATGAGTTAGATAATCAATAACCTTGTCATCCAGCTGCTCATTCGGTTCAACAGATTTGAAGTTCATGACTCCACCTCCCCCACCAGCGCTAAATAGCCGTGTTCACTGATTTGGGGATTCGCCAGAATGTCCACGAACCAGCTTTCCCGCAGCTGAAAAGATAGAATCCCTTTTACCAGAGAATCCTTATCGCCTATTATTCTTTGCAGACTTACGGTTTTATCGTCAGGCGGATTCCGGTCTGCTATAATGTTATTTTGCAAATTCAACCATACATAACCGTCATTCCTGCCGCCGTATCGATCATAAAATTCATTAAAATTAAACTTGATGTTATTGACGTTGAAATCTTTCTTCTGTACGAGGACCTTGCCATCATTCAAAATGACAAAAATAGAATCCAGCATGGAATAGTAGGTGTTGTAAATCCGATCCACGCTTTGATTTAGACTTAGATAATTCTCCGTCTCTACGTCCGAGTAGTAGCCTAACTGGTTCACTATGGCATTTGTATTCGATTCTTCCGCCAGTATAACCAACTGTTGAAACACATCACTTAACCGGTTATCCAAATAATCTCTCGTCTGCGTGACCGTATCCATGATGTTCACACTGGCACTGCTCTGGACTTGCCTAACCGAGATTAAGTAGGAAAAATACCCCATGATGATCACAATCATCATAATGGAAGGGATAAACAAGTAGATGATCATGGATTTCAGGGGGAACATGGTGTTCATCCACCTGTTTTTGATCTTTTGCAATACGCCATGAAATAATGTCGGCATCAGGAACATCCCCATTTAGGTAAATTCGGGCTGAGTAAAAGAGAGGATGACCGCATCATGGTTGATGTGATCATCCTTTATCGGAATATTTAAGGAAGCTTGTATACATGATGATTCGACATATCGTGTCGAATTCCTGTCAAACAGCGCTCTTTAAAATGGATGAGGTTCGTAGTGACAAGTGAATATGAAAAAAGACCCCTGACATTCAGAGGTCATCAACTTGCTTATTAAGCTTGGGTTTGTTGGTGAAGCACTACCTCAAAAGCATATTCTCCGGCAGCGGGACGACCGTTTGAATGATATAGCCTGCGCTGCCGTTTTGAGCCATTGAGTCGCTTGTAGTGGCGCCAGCGCCGCCGTTGCCGCCACTGGCTCCGCCTCCGCCACCGCTGTTAATCGTTGCCGATCCTCCCGATGTTGATCCGTAAGCTCCGCCGTTAACCTGTACCGTACCTGTGATCGAAGCTGCGCTAGTCGAAATCAAATGCACGATCCCGCCGCCACCGCCGCCACCGCCACCTTCGGAGCTGCCGCCATTGCCGTCAAATCCGGCACTTCCGCTGCCGCCGTTCGCCTGTATGGATCCCATAATGCTCATGGCTCCTTTGGCGGCAAGAACGATGATACCGCCAGCGCCGCCGCCGGCTCCTGGAATACCCAAACCTGCCGTATTCGGATTTGTTCCATTGGCTCCATTGGCCCAGATTGATGCTCCACTTGTTACAGTCAGATTATCTTTGGCAATCATCACGATAGAGCCGCCGCCTTCTCCACCTGTTGCCGAAAGATCACGGCTGCCGGCCCCCCTGCTGCCGCATCGGGCAAGGCGATACTTGCAGCGGTGAGATAAGAAATGCCTTTGCCCCCGATGCCGGGTGCCGCTGCAGATAGAGATATGCCGGGATGCGGGCTATAAGGATTCGTATTCATGGCTCCCGGCATCACCTGTATGGCGCCTGAAACGGTAATGCTTCCTGTTGAACGAAGGATCGTACCGCTAGGTACCTTCAACGTACCTGCAATCGAAATACTGGTGAATTGCAGGTTTCCACCATAATATGGGCTTCCCGAAGTGAGGGAGGTTAAGTCAAGGGTTTGACCTATGGACACGCTTAAAGCTCCAGCCGATCCGTCTCCGTAAATGCCGTTGTCGCCCGAGAGACCCTGCGGACCTACTGCTCCTACTGGTCCTTGGATACCTTGTATGCCCTGAGGCCCTGCAGGACCAGCCGGACCAGCGGGGCCAGCAGGGCCTTGCTCACCTGTATCACCTTTGTCTCCTTTGATCCCCTGGGGACCAGC
The DNA here is from genome assembly GCF_021513275.1 of Paenibacillus hexagrammi. Taxonomy (NCBI): domain Bacteria; kingdom Bacillati; phylum Bacillota; class Bacilli; order Caryophanales; family Paenibacillaceae; genus Paenibacillus; species Paenibacillus hexagrammi. Next base: position 5,250,012 of record NZ_CP090978.1, read on the forward strand.
TGCACCTGCCGGCCCCTGTGCACCCGGATCGCCCTTGTCTCCCTTCTCTCCTTGAGGGCCCGCAGGACCCATCGGACCGGCAGGACCCTGCTCGCCGGTGTCACCTTTGTCCCCTTGGACTCCCTGAGGACCGGGTGCACCCGCTGCGCCTGCCGGACCCTGTGCACCTGAATCGCCCATGTCTCCCTTCTCTCCTTGAGGGCCCGCAGGACCCATCGGACCGGCAGGACCCTGCTCGCCGGTATCACCCTTGTCCCCCTTTATTCCCTGAGGACCCGCTTCTCCTGCAAGACCTTGCTCGCCCACCGGGCCCATAGGACCTTGATCCCCCTTCACATTAAGTGTGTACTCCGTTTGGTTCGCCTCACAACTGCTGCCGGGAGCAAGCAAATGGATCTGCCCGTTACTGCCGACACAAATTTCGATGGTATCCAACAGTGTGGAATTCGCCCACGCCCCTGGGATTTGTGTGCCTAACAGTAACACACTCACTGCCACGGCGATTTTTCCTTTTAATGTATTCATATTTATAATGGCCCCTCTCTTACTTCACTGAATAAACTTTACGAGCTTCAGCATCCTCTCCAGCATGGCGGCGGTCTCCGCCCGTGTCGATAAGCTTGTCGGACGGAACATGCCTTCTCCATCAATAATCCCTGTTTCGGAAGCCTTATTCACGGCTTGATGCGCCCACTCGGCAATCATTCCCGCATCAGTAAAGACGGTGTTCCGATCTTTTCCTTCCGGCTTGACCTCTGTATAATTCATGGCGCCGACGATCATTTGAACGAGTTCTTCCCGGGTAACGGACTGGTCGGCACGGAACGTTCCGTCTTCGTAGCCGGAGACAAGACCTGCCCGGTATGCCATATTCACCGCCTGTTCGTACCAGCCCCCGGAAATATCCGTGAATGGGCTTTTCGTCTCGCTTGGCGCAAGTCCTAATGCTCTGACCAGCAGTGACGCGACTTCCGCGCGTGTGATCGGCGCATCCGGTGCAAAAGCGTTCTTGCTGCGCCCCTCAATAATTAGCTTAGAAGCGAGCAACTCAATCGGCGCTTTCCCCCAATGATTGTGCACATCGTCAAAAGTAACAGGCCGGTTGATCACCGTATATAGGCTAGCCCCCTGCCGCTTCATGACAGCAACCCATTTTCCGTTCTTCTTTTCAAAGTAGGTCGGCACATAGTGAAACTCGTTGCTCTCCGTAACCCACCAAACGCCCGTTGCAGTTGCCGGCACGGTGTCTCCCGGAAGAGTAAGCGTACGTGTCACGTAGCGATTAAACGTACTGATAAACGCAGTCCTGCCGTTTTCACCCGTCACTTGGATTTCAAAGACGATGGCAGGCCCCAGCTTCTGTGCTTCGATCCGGTTAACAGCTTGCTCGACAGCCGACTCAATGGAAGCATCAGGTGAATGAACAATAAAATGAAAACGTATGTCATCTTCCGTAACGTTAAACTGTTGACTATAAACTTTCGCGGAAAGCTCTGTAATCGGAACGGACATCGTGGCTCCATCAGACTGCAGCACCAGCACGGTCTGCGGATTCATCTTTTCGATCTGCCTAAGGCTGGCTCCAGAAATTCGGATCTCTCCTCCATTCGCCGGCATATGGAGCGGCACGACACCCCGTTGAACATCCTCCAGTGTAACGATCTGCGAATCCGTTATTCCCTTCTCCGTCACAATGTCAATTTTGATGTTCGTATTAGGTGTCTGCGGTACAACCTGCACGGACGACCCTGAATTACTCGATTTGGAGGAGGGGTCGGATCTACCACAGGCGTAGTGACCACAATCGACGTATCCTTCGATTGACCGCCATAGGTCGCCGTAAGCACCGTCTGACCGGCTTTTAAACCGTGCACGATCCCTCCGTTATCCACAGCAGCAATGGAAGCATCGGTCACGCTATATGTGGCAAACGGCGTTACGCTGCTCTCTGACTGATCACTCCAGAGCGCGCTGAGACCGACTGACACTTGCTGGCCGACATTCACTACATATGAAGCTTGGCCGAAGCTGAGCGACACCGGTTCAATAGAAACAGCACTATGGCTAAATGTCACATATACATTCGACGTCACCGTTACGCCATTCAGGCTGGCTGTCACCGCAGCGGTACCCTCCGCACTCGGTGCGGTTAATACGGCCTGATAGGTTCCATAGCTTTCATAGCTGAATGAGAGCGATATCGGAAGCGGCTCTATATTCGGTGTTTCCGATGGAATTGCTCCCTCTTGCCAGTCGGTCTCTGACTGAAGCGCCGAACCTGCGGATTCTTTCAAAGTGCCTAATCGTCCATATATCGCCGATACCAGGCTCGCCTCATAGTGTCCGTACGTGACATGTGTCACACTGCTAAGCTGGCCGCTCGACGTAAAGAATTGCAGCCCCTCCGACGGCTCTGCAATATCGTTGCCGTGCGCATCTTTTAGCTGCAGCGAAATCACAGTCTGGCTGCTGTCGTCCGCCGGCAAGCTTTGGCGGCTGACTGTCATGACGGAGCGCTCCGGCGAAGGCGCACCCGGTTTAAAATATACCCGTGCCAGATCCGTCAGAGTCACACCAGCCGCTTCAGCGCTGACGTAGCTGACCCCTGCGATTGTTGTAGCCGTCAGAGTAGCGGCATAGGTCCCGTTCCCTTCGGAGGTTGGCGTCCCCGCCCATGTACCAAGTGTGGCATGCCATCGAATTTGTTCCGGCGATAAATCAACCGCATGGCCGTCTTGGTCCCTGAGAACAAGGAATACCTTCACCCCGCTTGTTCCATCTGCAGGAACCGCTACATCATCTGTGTAAAGCGTTCCTTTGAGCTCCGTCCATGACGATGCATAGGTATGCAAGGGCGGCAGCAATAATCTTGCAGCCAGCAAGATAACCGCCAAGCCGCATATGCGCTTGCACCACGTCTGAGCATATCCATATCGCCGTATTCCCATAAATTCCCCTCTTTCCTTAAAAGAAAGCAAATAATGAACCACATCTATCTTAATGAAAATAGCTGCTATCTGATATTATCCGAAAGTGGTATTTATCGTGTTTTTCATAAAAAAACACATATTTCGATGTTGCTCAGCCCTTCATTTAATCTTGATCGACAAATAACCCGGACTAGCTTCTAGTCCGGGTTGTATATCAAAACTTTTCGTCTGCTATTTCACGTGCAAGTACACCTACCAGGTGCATTTGCCTGTGTTCAACGTTTAGCCGCCCGCCCCGAGTGCAGCAAATTCAGCTCCTTCGCCTGCGCGATGGCGCTAGTCCTCCTCTTCACTTTTAGCTTCGCAAATATGTTCTTCACATGAACCTTCACCGTGCCCAGTGCAATAACAAGGCGGTCGGCAATTTCCTTGTTGGACATTCCAGCCGCCAGAAGGGCAAGAACCTCAAGCTCTCGGTCAGTAAGAGGCTCCTCCAGGACAGCCGCGGAAGAATGTCCTTCCGGCGTCGGCGCTTCCTCCTGAATCGGCGGCTCTGCGGTTCCCTGCAGCACACAGATAAAAACGCCTAAAGTCGCCATCGCCTGCAGCACCATCGTTCGTTCTTCCGAGAATACTACGTGAGCCAACCGATTCTCCAAATAAAGAACGCCCAGCATAGTATCGTGAACGGCAATCGGCAGACAAAGGATGGACTTCGGCTTATGTGCTGCCATATACGGGTTATGAATCACCCAACTCTCCTCACCCGCAGTGTATCGGACTGTCTCTCGCGTTCGGTAGACGTACCGGATCATTCCCTCCGGCAGCAGCCCGCTGCCGTCCAGATTCTGAGGAAGCTGCAGTTCCGCTCCCAAGGTCTCTGCATAGGCTTGAAGGTACAGTGCATCCCCTTGGCTCGTCAACAACGCACCCTTCCCTGCTCCGGCATCCCGTAAAATGGTCTGTAAAATTTCTGCAAGCGCCGCTTTCATATCCTTTCGATCGTGGATCGCCTGCGCTGTTTGCAGGATTGCGGTAAGATCGGCGGTATCTGTACCGGGCTCATTCAGGATATGAGCCGCACGATTATGCGTTTGTTCAAGCGTAGTCGCAGTCCCTTTCTGCACAGTTGGCAGATGCTGACTAGCATCATCGTACAGCAGCTCCTCCAATTGAGAGACCTTAGCCAGGAGGCCCCAGCTCCGGTAATGGTCCAGCGCGATATGCAAATAAAACTGCGCCGTCTGATTTTTCCCACGTGCCTTATAGTAACGAAAAGCAAACTCGGCCCCCAAAGCAGCCGCATGCAGATCCTCATGCTCTCTCGCCTCTCGGATCGCCCGGTCATACAGTTCCTCCGCCTGGGTCCGCTTCCCGAGAGCACGCGCTGCTTCCGCCTCAAGCAAGAGGCATCTGGCTCCGAAGTTCTGCGGGCTCCACAGGGACAATCTCCGGAAGTACCGCAATACGGACTTGCATCGCTTCGGCAGAGGTACATTCACCGGATGAACCGCAAGGCTTGCCAAACTGCCATAAAACAGACATTCCGGTAAGTGAGGCAGATGCGTTGCATATGCTTTGTAAGACTCCGCCTGATGGGTCCAGCCCGATGCAGCCTCATAATGGCCGCACAAAAAAGCCATTTGGGCTTTATAGGTATAGTACTGAAACAAGGTGGTGGTGGAAGTCTCCTCCTGCCGAGCGCGGCTGAGAAATCCCTCTTCGTCGAACCCAGGACTGTCGAACGAATCCGCCGATACAGTACCTCCCTGCAAAGCAGCTATATACTGCTGGTACAGGTGGAAATTCATCCGAACAAATTCATCCTTCGTTATATCGAGTACCGTCATATAGCCTGCAATCGTCCGGGCTAATTCATCCAGAGAGGCCCTGGCATATAATGAATTGACATGAGCTCCCATCGCATAACTGGCAAAGACATATTCCCCGGCACTCAAACCATGCTTCAGGGCCCGCTTCAAATATTCATCCCCTTCGCGGGCGTACCCGGCAAACTGGCAGAGCACGCCCCCATACATGGTGTAGGTATAGCTCTGGATTGAGGCGACCTGATAGCGCTCAGAGAGTTTAACTCCAATCCGGGCAATAGCCAGCCCCTTGTCGAACTTCCCCATCAGACTTCCAAGCAGCATACCAAATGCGGAATATACGGCAGCTGATACCATGGTGTTTCCATATTGCAGCGAAAGATGAACCGCCCGGCAAATGATCAGAAAGAAGACCTTTTTATTCGTAAAAAATGTTGAAGGTACGATCGCAAAAATAAGATTCATAGCACTAATCCTAACGGGATCGGACATATCGGGAAGACTCTCAAACTGCTCATGCCGCCTCCGCAGCATCCCTTCGATCCGCATTCCCTCCAGCAGCAGCTGGAATCGGCCGGGATTATGCGGGATTTCCATCTTCAGCTCCCGGAGGCTTTCCAAGCCTATAGCTGTGCCTTCTATATAACGCCCCTGATTAATCGCCTGCATAATTCGAAGCATCTGTACCCTGCTCCGCTCAACCGGATCCAGAGCCTTTTGCAGCAAAAGCAAGATGTCCTGCTCTGACTCCTGTTCGTTCCCGCAAAGATACTCGCTTTCGGCCTTCTGTATATACAGCTCGAATAGAAGTTCATGATGCCGTTCCCAATTATCGGATGATAATAGTGCTGCGCCCCGGCGTAAATACCCTAGGGCAGCATCGTAAGCCGATGAAGCTTTAGCTCGGCTCCCCGCCTCCACGTTAAGCCGAACAAGACCGAGAAGCTCCGCTTCCTCCTGGATCAGAGCAGCTCCAAGGTTTAAGTGATGAATCCGTTCGAATAAATCCTCCTCCTGGAGGGCGGTAAGCTGTTTTCCGATTTGAAAGTGGAGGAGCTGCTTCCGGGCAGCCGGTATCGAATCGTAAATCAGCTGCTGGATTTGGTCATGGACAAACTGCTTGGTTCCCCCATGCACGGTACGAATCAGCCCTTCGGCCTCCATCACATCCCAGGCGGATAGCTGCTCATGTTCAGAGGTGTTATGCATGCAGACAAGCAGAAGTCCAGATGAAAAAGTGCTCCCCATACATGAAGCGGCCCAAAGCATCTCTTGCGCTAGCTCGGACAACCGATTCAGCTTATGCCTCACAAGATCCTGCAAAACAAAGATGGACTCTCTGTCCATAATCCTTCCCAAGTCCCACTTCCATCTCTTCTGTTCCGCACTGTAGAACAACAGGCGTTCCGCCTGCAGACGGTCTATGATTTGCTTTAAGTGAAAAGGGTTTCCGCGGGAGAGATGCTGCAGCACCTCTGCTAAGGGCATCACACTCTTCCCTGAAGTATGTAGCGCTGAGGCGAGCATCGAATTGGTCTGGTCCAGCTCCAGGGGGGACAAGTGAATCCGATGCACGGAAGCCTGTTCATCTGCCCCTCCATCATGTCTGACTCCGGGTAGCATGCCTGATTTGAAATCGGCCTCCAACGGACGATGGGCGCAAACCAGGAGCAGATATTGGCTTTGGGGGTCGCATACCAGAGCACGGAGTAGCTCAAGCGAAGAAGCATTCGCCCACTGAAGATCATCCATCACCAGCACAAGAGGATGATCCTTGGAGACAAGTGCTTGCACAAACTGGCAAAACACATAAATAAACCGCTTCTTGGACTCCTGCGCCATCAAACTCTCCACGACGGCAACATCACCAAGCAAGTGTGAGACTTCGGGAATGATTTCCGTAATAACGCCGGCATTCACACCGAGTGCGGCAATCAGCTTTTTTCTCCACCTATCCGTATCTTCTTTTCTGCCTCCCAGCAGATGGCGGATTAACCCCCGAAACGCTTGGATAATCGGCGCGAGTGGACTTTCCTGCGAGAATTGTTCGAACTTCCCCGTGAGATAGTTAAAGCTGCGTTTCTCTAATTTCTTTCGAAACACTTCGTGGATCAACGTGGTTTTGCCGATGCCCGCCTCGCCGGATACATATACAATTTCTGTTCCTCCAAGGCAGGAGGAGACAAAAGCTTCCGAGAGAACCAAAGCTTCCTGTTCACGACCTTCCGTATAAAGCTCCAAATCGTAGCCGCTACTGGAGTCTCCTGCCTTCTCCAGATCCGATATCACCTGAGCTGCACGTTGATATCGCTTGTCTGGATCTTTGTGCAGAAGCGTCTGAACAATCGCCTGAATCGCATCAGGTTGATGAAACTCCCCTCTACTTATCAAAGGAGGGCTCTGCGTCAAATGAAGGTACACCCATTCCAAAGGATGATTCGCTTCAAAGGGCAAATGCCCCGCAAGCATTTCGAAGAAAAGGATACCGAGTGAATACAGATCACTCCGCTCATCGACCGTACGGTGCATCCTTCCGGAGCTCTCCGGGGCGCAGTAGGCCATCCCTTCATCCAGCCTAGCGCGGAAATACGGCAGCTTCTGGCCATTAGGCGAAAAAGGGAGGGCGTAACCATCATCCATCAAAAAAGCTTCCTTCTCCTCCAGCCTTAGACCGATCCGTTCCGGCCGTAAGTCCAAATGAAGCAGCAATTGCCGGTGAAGCTGTTCAACCTGAACTGCGATGGACCTGGCTATAAGCAAAAAAACATCGATGTCCATTGGCTGAAGCTGGTCTTGCATATAATGCCGAAGCGTTACCACATCTTCCTGAATCTCTCTCACTTCCGACACCCCGTCCACATGTTGCCTTGATCGTATGACTTTATTTTCTTTAAGTCATCAAAATACCACTTAGGTGGTATGGATTCTTACCCATCTATGCTTTATCTTACATACAAAGATCATACTAGAAAACAGGAAAGGTAGATACTAGAAATGGAGTCGTTTTTCATCCCATTCATCGGCATTCTTTGCTTTGGCGGGGTTATTTACTTCAGCGTTTGGTGGCAAGGCAATAACCTCACCCTAAAGTTTACGAAGTGGTATGCGCTATTTTTCTTTATAGCTGCCCTTATCACAGGTGTTTATTTCCTTATTCACGGCTATTGAAGCTGGCCCTCTAAACTTCATCCCTATTTGAACAAAAGAAAAATGTCCCCACATCACGATTCGTCGTCATGTAGGGACATTTTTTATGAAAGATGCTTATGATGTCTGGACACTTTACTACTGATTAATGAGATATTTCGTAACTCGTTTCACGACATCATTTGCAGCTTCTTGGGTAGAAGACTTGCTTGCATCGACTTCGATTTCCAAATACTCTGTGCCAAGGACGTCACGCGCGGTTGCTTGGTCGCCTACTTGCGTGGAGCCATTTGCTACCAAGGCAATCAATCCCGCGTCGTTCATCAGTTTGGCAACTTCCGCGATGCGCTGCGACGATTCGCCAGCATCGTTTCCGAGCAGCATCGTATGGTAGCCTGTGGATACCAAACGTTTTTCAACTTCCTTCGCAAGAGTCAGTTGATCTGAGGCTGAACCCGTGAACCACAAGGTCAAAGGACGCTGTCCTTTTTGCTCCGCACGAACATCTCTAGTGATTTCCGTATCGAGTCCTGCAAATCGGTCCGAACTTTGAAGGGCTTCGTCAATGACTCCACATGCGGATGTCATATTGGTTACACGGTCGATCAGAATAAATCCGCCGATGCTTTTATTTTCTTCGAAGGAATCAAATACGATGTCGTCCGCTAAGGAGAATTCACATTTTGCCAATTCATTCTTGACGATCTGATTTGCAGAAACGGTATTTCCTGTATTGATGTCGATCTTATGTTTAATAGCCGTCACGGTACCCGGCAGTATTTTCGTGCCTACTTTAACCAGATAATTTTTGCCTGGAGTCAGTACGGAATCATCCATCCAAAGAATCGTAGCGGCAAAGCTATCGGCTTCTTGTAATTGATTATCCTTCGTGAATACACAGCCACGTGAAACGTCCACTTCCCGGTCCAATTGAATGGTTACAGGCTGTCCGGCGTGAGCTACATTCCGGTCTTGGTCTGTGACTAAGATGCGTTTGACTTTCGCTTTTTCACGGCTAGGCAGTGTCGTCAATTCATCACCTACCGCGATGGTCCCCGCCTCAATCTGGCCTTGGAAGCCGCGGAACGTGTGGTCAGGACGGCATACGCGCTGAATCGGCATCATAAATTCTTTCGAGTCATCGGAGCGATGAACATCCACATTCTCTAAGTATGGCAGCAAAGCAAGGCCTTCGTACCATGGGGTATTGTCTGATTTTTTCGTGATGTTATCCCCTTCTGTTGCAGAAACAGGGATGACCTGGATGCTTTCAAGGCTGAACTCGGAGGACATGCGGGCGAAGTCTTCTTTAATGTCATTAAAGATTTTCGGATCAAAGCCCACCAAATCCATTTTGTTCACAGCTAGAACGAGATGCTTGATCCCCATGAGTGCACAAATCCGAGTGTGGCGCTTGGTTTGAGTAATAACGCCCTTCGTTGCATCTACAAGGATAACCGCTAGATCCGCAAAAGAGGCACCTACTGCCATGTTACGTGTATATTCTTCATGCCCCGGAGTATCCGCTACAATGAAGGAACGGTGATCCGTCGTAAAGTACCGGTAAGCTACATCAATCGTAATCCCTTGTTCACGCTCAGCGAGCAGTCCGTCAAGCAGCAAGGAATAGTCGATCTTGCCGCCGCGGCTGCCTAGTCTACTGTCCAATTCCAATGCTCTCTCTTGGTCAGCGAACAACAGCTTTGCATCATAAAGCATATGTCCAATTAACGTGGATTTCCCATCGTCCACACTTCCGCAGGTAATAAATTTAAGCAGACTTTTCATTTTAGAAATAGCCCTCCCGTTTCCGTCTTTCCATACTTCCAGCCGCTTCTTGGTCAATCACGCGAGTTGTCCGTTCGGATGAAACTGCGCCAAGCGTCTCCTCGATAATGGTATCCAGCGTGTCGGCCTCCGACTCAGCACCGCCTGTAAGCGGGTAGCAGCCTAGTGTGCGGAACCGCATTTTCTTCATTTCAACCTTCTCATGAGGCTCGAGCTTCATCCGGTCATCATCCACCATGATGAGATGTCCATCACGTTCAACGACAGGTCTTTCTTTCGCGAAATAAAGAGGCACAATGTCAATGTTTTCTCTGCGAATGTACTGCCAGATATCTTTTTCCGTCCAGTTGGAAATCGGGAACACGCGGATGCTCTCGCCTTTATTAATTCTTGTGTTGAAAAGCTTCCACATTTCCGGGCGTTGGTTCTTCGGATCCCAAGCATGATTCTTGTTACGGAATGAGAAAATCCGCTCTTTCGCGCGCGATTTCTCCTCGTCACGTCTTCCGCCGCCAAACGCAGCTGTAAATCCGTACTTGTCCAATCCCTGCTTCAACGCTTGGGTTTTCATAATATCGGTATACGCCGAACCATGATCAAAGGGATTGATTCCTTGTTCAATTCCTTCTTGATTGGAATGAACAATCATTTGAATGCCGAATTCTTTCGCCTTGCGATCGCGGAACTCGATCATTTCTTTGAACTTCCAGGTCGTATCGATATGCATGAAAGGAAACGGCGGCTTCTCCGGATAGAATGCCTTCAGCGCCAAATGCAGCATCACGGAGCTGTCCTTCCCGATCGAATACAGCATCACTGGATTTTCACATTCCGCCGCAACCTCTCGAATAATATAAATCGCTTCAGCCTCGAGTTGATCCAGATGCGTCATTTCATCTATGGAATCAAGCATTTGCTTTTGCATGCAAAGGTGCCTCCTTTTTAATCCCCACTAAGTTTATAGTATTTCTTATATTCTAACAGATTCTAGCTTTTATGCAAAGTGGAAGAAAGTAAATTTCTTTAGATTTTTATCGGTTTTGTCGAAGCGCATCAGCGCCATTGTCGAAATTCGTCGATCCCGTTCCTATCATACCACTTCGCGGCCTTTAATGTTTACCTTTTCATGCTTGAATAGGGAAGCTTGGGGAAAGCACTTACAAAAATATTAAAGAAAAAATGACCTGTATACGGGGAGGTATACGGTCATTTGATTACGGTGCGTTGCTGTAGCCACTACACTGTACCTGCTATTTTACCGCGGCAATTACTTCCCTCAACGAATGTAGCCATTAGCTGAACAAATGGTTCCCAAGATGATCAGTGGATTTTACTATACAATCGTTCAGACTGAAGCTGAGCAAGTTAGAAGCCCTCTTCCGTTTAAGTTACTCCGCCTCTGGTTCGTCCTCATAGTCTACGGCAAAATCGTAAAACAGATCAGCTAACCCATCATGAAACCCCCAACCGATTCCGTCTGTATTGCGAACAATCGCCTTTAACCTTCCTTGAAACCTAAGATACAGTCCTATCCCGTTATCCGCGCTGATTTTATTTAATGCATTCTGGTACATAGATACCATACTGGAATAATACGATTCATACATATCTCCGTAATCGTTGGTAAACTCCACACCTAACTCAACATAGTAGATCATTAAATCTATTGTTTTAGCAAGATTATTGCTTAGTTTACCAAACTCGGTAATGGCTTTCTTGGCTTCTGCCAGCTTAAGCTTGGGTTCACCCCGTTTTGGGTAAAACTGGTGCAGAATTTTGTCCTTAGCCTCATCAAATAACTGATTTTCCGTACTTTCAGGGTCCAGCATCATGTGGATGTACTTTTTCACATCGTTATTTGATTTATAACAGTCGATAATAATGGAGACAAGTTCCTCAGCTTTGTAGGTTTTTAATTGCTTTTTAAGATCTGGAATCGATATCTTGGTCATATGATTTGCTTCCCCTCGTTATTTCTTGTCACCTCTTCAGCTTCATGCCGGTAGATCCCATTGTACGATAGCCTATAGTGAGCTATTTGATTCGCTGTAGCTCTGGGATGTGTCCGTTTGTGGTTTCTCCAGCAATTGTCCAATCTCTAAGTGTAGTTTATCATAGGGGGATTTTAACCGAGAACAACAACATCTAATAAAAAAGAGCGTGCAAATGGTCCAACGACCAACACACGCCCTCATTCCCAGCAGTACTATTCTGTTGTCCTTATTTCATCGAGTCGATCAGCGCTGCGATTTCCGGGCTCAATTGGAGAGAGCGCAGTAAGACGGTCAATGCCTCGGCACGAGTCGTGCTCTTGTCCGGAGCAAAGGAGCCCTCGTCTTCGCCGTTGATGATACCCGCTTCAGCAGCAGCCTCAATCTGATCTTTGTTCCAAGAATCGCCGATATCGCGGAAGACCGTACTGCCGCTCTCTTGAACATGGCTCAAGTCGATGATTCTGGACATGATTGCCACCATCTCTGCTCGAGTAATGTCTTGATCCGCGCGGAATGTGCCATCTTCGTAGCCGTTAAGGATACCGTTGGAGGCAAGAGCCATGATGGAAGCCTTCGCCCAATTTCCGCTGATGTCGCTGAATGTACCGGTATAAACCGTACCTGTGCCTATGTTGAAGGCTTTGGCAACGATGGCTGCGAACTCGCCTCGGGAAATGTTGGCGTCCGGCTTAAAGGAACCGTCCTCATACCCATCGACGACCCCAAGCTTGGAGAAAACCTTGATGCCTTCAGCTGCCCAATGATCAGATACATCGTTGAAGGCTGTTGGAGCATTCGAGGATTTGAGCTTATCAGTTAACACTTCCTTTAATACGGCAACCGATTTGGAATCCGACAGATCGAAGACCGGTCGACCGGGAGTGACAGCTACAACAGGTGCAGGCTTGTGACTCTGTTCCGGCAGATTCGCATCTGTACCATCATCCTGCGATGACTCTGCCGGTTCGTTGCTGTCCGCAGGGCTTGTTGTTCCTCCACTACCGTTCGAGGAGTCGGAGGATTTGTGTTTTTTAGTTGTTACTTCGACACTTGGCCCATTGATTGACCAATTCCCTGCTGCATCTCCTGCCTGAACGGTGAACGTATACGTCGTGTTATGACTAAGACCTGATACGCTATATGGATAGGTGCTTCCAGTTACTGTAGCGATCAGTTTGGAATCTTGGTACAAGCGGTAAGCCGTTACGCTTACATTATCGCTGGCACCGTTCCACGAAAGGCTCACACTGTCTTTGGAGATACTAGGCGCACTCAACGCTCCTGAGGTCCAGCTTGGCGCAGTTGTATCATTGACCACAGAGGTATTCATGGTGTTGGTGAATGCCCATGGTTCTGCGCCTTTCACAACATTTGTAAAGCTTACATTTGTAAAGGAACTATTTTTCAAGTAACTAATGCTGGTTGCCGGCGTGTTATTGAAGGAAACTTTGTTAAAATGGATATCCTCATGCGGCGCATCGCCGGTTCCCGATACAAAGATCGCACTCTTCGTAGAAGAGTCTACGGATACGTTATAAACAAAGATGTGCTTGAAGCGGCCCATATCCGGTGCCGGATCATTCGTGCTGGACGGATAAGCGGAAGTGAATTCGAACGGGTATTCATCCCCATCTGAGACATCCTTCATGGCCGAATCCCGGAACACAATATTTCGGGCTCCGCCGCCGATACCCGCTCCTGTCTTGGCACGAAGTCCAACGCCGATTCCGTTCATGACATTGTCTTCCGCAATGATATTTTGAATCCATGCAGCGGTATTGCTGCCTGCCACTACGGCTCCATGACCGTGACGGAAGTAGTTGTTAAAGATCCAGATATTTTCTACAGGATGATTCTTTTCAGCTGCTGCACCGACACCTGCGGCAAAGTTAACATCGTCATCTCCGGTGTCAAAGACACTGTTAATGACCGTAAGCCCCGTTCCGCTCATATCGATACCGTCGCCGTTGTTGCAATCGAAGGTCATTATTTTGACCCCGTTCAGCGTAACATTGGTACTGCCCACAGACAGCGTGTGCATGGAAGGATTCACGATCGAAAGCCCGCCCCCAAAGTACACGTTGGTGACATCTTTTGCGGTGATCAGGTTGGATCTTGTCTTATAAGCGTCCTCCGCGCTAAAGCCCCAGCTTAATGCCAGATTATACTGCGCCGCTGCAAGAATACCGTTGGTCGCAACGGTGCCGGAGCTGCTTTTTTAGGGAGACTGGGAATCCGTCTGCATCCGGGGTATCCTGCTTCCACCCATTGCCGTCGATAGTGCCTGTTCCGGTAAAACGGATGTTCTCCAGAACCGTATCTGTAGAAATAGCATTGATTAACGAATAAGTCTTAACTGCGGATTGATGAGTAGGATCCGGATAAGGGAAATCCGCCGCATTCTCCGAAGCCTTCAGTGTTCCATTGACTTCAAAGGTGATGTTGCTCTTATTGATCCAAAGTGAACCGGATACAAATGTTTGTCCTGCAGGGATGACCACTTTACCTCCTTCCGGAGTCGCGTCAATCGCTGCCTGAATCGCTGCTGTATCAACAGTTGCTCCGTCACCGACAGCACCATAATCGGTAACATCAAAAACTTGTGGAGTCGCGGCCGTTGCTTGTGTAACGGAATTGCTGTCAGCAGATTCATTACCGCTGCTGTCCACCGATCGGACTACAAAGGTGTGTGTCGTATTCGGAGTAAGCCCTGTCACGGTATACGTGTGATTGCTAATGCGAACAGCCTCGCTGTTACTGGAATCCGCATAGAAGCTGTCGATAAAAGATTTCGCAGGAGACGCTGTATTTTGGTTCGCGCTTCCTATTTTAACTCCGTCCATGTAAACGTTGTAATCCGCAATATCGGCCTCCGCATAGTTGTCAGGCTTCGTCCACACTAAGGTAATACTGGTGTCATCATACGCTAGAGTTGGTACGGATACATGCTGAGGCGGCAGTAAGGCTGCATCTGTAGACGGAAGCGTAACCTCTACACTTGGCCCATCCGTTGACATACATCCTGCATCGTCAAGCGCCTCCACTTTAAAGGCATAGGAAGCACCTGCAGTCAGGCCTACAACCGTATACATATCGCTGCTTGCATCCACAGTTGCAATCGGAGCCGATACGCCTTGCTGGAAGATCGCATAGCCGGTTACGCCTATTGGATCCGTTGCGCCGCTCCATGTCAAAGTTACGGAATCATGGAGGGTGGCTGTATACACCGGTCCCGCCTGGTTAGGCTGAGCAGAAATCGTATTCGACGCCGTCAATGAAGCAGCTTGCCAGGACGGCGCCGCTGGTGTGACTACCTGTACAGAGGGGCCGTCAGTCGAGCTATTACCCGCTTCATCCACAGCCTCTACAGTAAAGGTATAACTGGTTGAAGGAGTCAAACTCGTCAAATCGCTGGTGGTCACAGCACCGTCCACCGTTGCCACAGGCACCGCGCTGTCTCCTTGATAGATCTTATATTTCTCTACACCTACATTATCATCTGCGTGAGTCCATGTAAGTGTTAATCCGGTTTGCGTTTCGTTAGAGCTAGTAACTTGCCCTGAGGGCCAAGTCGGCACTTCATGATCATCGATTGGAGCTGTTGTCGATACCGGCAGGCTTGGGCCGTCGCTGGACCAATTTTCCGATGAATCACCGGCTTCTATTTTAAATACATAATTTGTACTGGAATTCAGCCTTGTAACCGAATAACTGGTTGTATGGCCGTCGACCGCTGCGATCATAACAGGATTTGCCGAATCCGTAATATCGTACACTTTATAGCCCGTTACACCCGTAGAGTCGGATGCACCCGTCCATGTAAGATTTACTTTGTTCTGCGTGACGGAGGTTGCATGCAGATTACCTGATGTCCACGCTGGAGGCACGATATCACTGGATGTCGAAGGACCATCCGTTGACTCTTTACCGGCTGTATCTACAGCTTGCACCGTGAACCTATAAGCCTTCGTCGTCGGGTCGAACGCTGCATCAAAGCTCGTCATCATGGCTTTTGTCACCGTGAATGAAGTCGCCTTTCCATCCGCCGTACTGCCCACCAGATTGCTGCCTTCATAGATGTTGTATTTCGCTACACCTGCGTTATCATAAGCTGGGTTCCAGGTTAACGTAAGGTCACCGTTTGCTGCTACTGCTGGTGTTACACTGCCCGTTCCAGCCCAAGTTGGAGCTGCCAGTCCATCCAAATCGGTTAGTGGTGTGCTTTCTGCCGTATCGTAGCTGTTCTCGATCGTAACGTTTTCGAAGTTAACGGTAACGGCATTCGTCGGGTCATTAGAAACCACATACATACCTATATAGTAGGAATTCGACACCGCCGATTTTGTGCTTGTTGATTTGGCAGGCGTCCATTGAATGGTTCCCGATGAATCCACTTGACCGATATAGGAACGGTAATACGTGGAGGTTGTCGTATCCCCGTCTGCTAGCTTAGAGCCTTGATACGCCAGCTTCAAATAAAAGCTTCCGTCCGCCGCGCTACTGACAGCCGATGCTGTGGTGCTGGTCGTGTTTTTCCCCTGGGTGACATCTCTATATTCATAATAAGGAATGTAGGAAGCTGATCTTCCATTACTTGAGGCGGTTGGTTTGATAATCACACTTGCATTGTTGCTGTTGGCATCCAGGCTGGTTCTAGCCTGCAATCCAATAAACGGAGCAGAAGCACCGCCTATATCAAAGCTTTTCACCTTTGCGATGATCGTACCGTCGCCGCTAAGCTTGGAGCTTAGTCCGACAAATTGTAAGCCATCCAAATCTGCCGCGGTATAACCGGAAGCGATCGCACCGGCGCCTGTAACGGTAAATTCATTGGCAGAACGGTCATAGGACGCGCCTCCCTGTGCACCGACTGGGCCGATGTCTTGGCTTGTAAAGGCTGTATTGTCGTCATTGGCCGGAGGTACGGCCGGTGTCACATGCACCTCGTCAGATTCCACACTCTCGCTGCCTGAATTCGAAGCCGTCACAACATAGTAATACGTGATTCCGTTGGTCAGCCCGAAGTCTGTATAGGCGGTGTCTGTAAGATGGCTTGCGACCGTAATGTAAGTGCCGCTTGTGGTTCCGCGCTTCACATTGTAATAGGTTGCACCCGTTACCGTATTCCAGCTCAACTGGGCTTTCGAATCGCCGGCAATCACCGAGACACCTGTTGGCGCTGCAGGCCTTGCCACCTCCGGTACCACACTGACCTCATTCGAGGTCGAAAGCACACCGGAATCGTTAGCAGCCGTTACCACATAATAATATGCTGTACCGTTGGTCAAACCGGTGTCCTTGTAGCTTGTGCCTGTCAGATGGCTCAACACCGTATCGTACACGCCGCTTGTTGTTCCACGCTTCACATCGTAATAGGTTGCACCTGTTACCGTATTCCAGTAAAGATTGGCCTCACGATCCCCTGCAGTCGCTGAAAGGACCGCTGTGATTGCTGGCGTGTAATAATGAGGAGTCCAGTCGGGTCCGAAATAAGTCGTTATACTTGGAACGGACGTTGGGTCCAACAATGCAGGAACCACTCGACCCGACGTGTCAACCGGCGCACCGTTATAAGTCGTGTTGTACTCAGCAAAGTGTGCGTTTTGTGGCTGAGCACCGCTCATTGAGGTCCAGCCTGCGGGATCAATGACCGTACTGCTTTGAAGCTGGGTATTCATAAAAGTAACCCTCGCTCCTGCTCCCCAAGGTCTTCCAAAGAAGCTGGACTGATCGCTGTGCGTAGCCGTTATTGTGCTATTTACAAATACATATCCATAGGCCGCCGAATCTTTAGCTGCTGTTAAATAACCAGCTTGCGTGGAGTCACTATACCCGGAAAAATTCAGCCTAGCATGATCAAACACAACATTGCCATCGCCATAAATGAAATCTGTATTTCCCTCTATGTAGCTGTCCTTAACGTACATGCTGTGGGTACCGTCTCCGCCCGTATAAAGCGTATCCTGCCCGCCAATAAAGCTGCAGTCGTTAAACTCCACGTTGTCCGCATCGATCGCCATAGCCGCAGCTCTTTCTTGAGCCGCTCTCGAAGTAACATCCAGAGATGCCGTTCGCTCTACAGCGATTGTACTGCCAGCGACGTTACCAAGCTGAACACCGTCATCCAGTTCTTCCTGGGTGACGTATTTGCTGAATGAATTTTCAAATACAATATGTTCGGCTCTGAAGGCTGTAGCGGCACTGGTCAGGTAAACGGTAGCGCCCCACTTATCAGCAGTGTGCTTGTCATATTGATCAAAAGCAAGAGCCGAATTGTACCAACCATCGGTGCCAAGGCTGTAATATTTGTAGCCAATGCCGTAATACCAGGTGATTTTGACCTCCTGAGTAGGGTCTAGGCTTGCGAGAGTGATATAAGGAGTGGCTATTTTCAGCTGCGCTCTGTATACACCTGGCGCGATATGAATGGTAATGCGATGCGCCTCATCCGTCGGATTCATCCGAGCGGCCGCATCCAGGGCATCCTTCACCGTATCAAAGCTGCCTGAATGGGAGCTGTCCCCTACGTAGAGATCAGGAACCCACGCAAGCGGCTCGACAGTTGGATTTACCGGCTCGAACAAAATGTCCTTGCTTACAGCTTGACCGCTCACAACAACATGACCGATGGTGCTGTAATCCTCCGTACAAACCGCGGATATACGGTAAGCACCGTCTCGGAGACTGACCGAATATCCGCCGTTAGCCACTGTACCTGTATAGGTGTATCCATCATCCTCATTCGTAAATGTGATGCTTTGAATTTGGGCGGTAGGGGACAAGCCTTGAAAGGCTCCAGTCGCTGGATACATCATTTTCTTAACAACGTTCATATCTTGATTCGTATCATGAATGATATACACACTGCCGCCGGAGGAAATCTCATAATCGTTTGCCCCCAACAATTCAGCCGTGTAGGAAACCCCTTGTTGAACACCAGCTGTAAAAGTCATCGCCGCCGTATCCACAACAGCCGTAACCGATGCGGCGAGACTGCCCGTCGGAGGGTTCAATTGGATCTGGAGCCCACTGACATCGTAACCGTTGTCAACACCAACGATATGTCCGCTGATGGTAGCGAGGCTGTTCGTGACCACATCGAAACCGATATCTTGAATTCCTGCCGTAATATCGGAAGCAGATACTTGGATCACCTTCGTTGAATCCGAAATCGCGTATTCCGTCATATCCTTCAGCGTGGCAACGTACGTGTAGCCTGGAGCGAGAACAGCATCAAAGGAATTGTCACCATTCACGCTTACATTCGTTGTGTCGTTGGTTGACTGATTGGTGAAATTGAGACTGTAACCAGTAGGCAGCGAATGATTGTTCACGTTAACAATTCCGCTAAGATGAACCCCTGGTGTTCTGACAACACGGTGGAAATAAGGCTTTCCACTGGCTGAAGCTGACACGTAGATCTGGTATTTACCCGTATACTTTGCAATAAAATCATATCTGGCCGGCGTTGTTGCAAAATCCAGCTGATCATCTTGGGTACCGCCATCCGGACCCTCATAAACAAGATGAATCTGCTCCGTGCTTCCGGCGCTTAATCCGCCGTAAACCGTAACCTTATCCCCGGCCGCAACATTGTCGATCGTTATATATCTTCTTGATGTCCCCCCGTTCCATTGCAATAGTACGCTCCGCTCGCATTGTAAGCGTCATCATAACTTTTGGAGGCATTTCCCCATAAAGAAGCACCGTAATTGTAAGTTCCTACGTTCGTCGTACCCTCTTCATAATAATAGAGTCTGTCATTGGACCCTGTTATGATCGATAAATCGCCAAAAGGAATCGTCTGGCTGTTCGCCAACACCCAATTCGTGTTGTAGGTGGTAAACAAGCTAGGTGAGGCATCAAGAAGACTGGATGTGATATGATTCGTGGACAAATTGTATAGTGGATCCGTACTTGGAACCTTAACCCCGCCGAAATCCCATACATCCACTTGTCTGCTGCTGGACGTATCACTGGCATATACAGCGCTTACAAAAGCAAAATTGCTGAATACCATTGAGAGAAGCAACATCATGATTAACAGCTTGTGCAAGCCATCCCTCGACCTTTTCATCATTTTCCCTCTTCCCTCCTAGTGGATTGTACTCGTTCAATATGCAATCGAACCAAACCCGTTACTTGCTTCTAAGGCTGACCAGTCCTGCCCGGGCTCTCCTCTGACTAACTCATAGGAACTTCTCTCCTTTACTTGGAAAATTTTGTACAGTCAACAAACAGTATTTAACCGTATTTCGACCGATTACGTCTATAATCATCTGAACAGATGTTGCGTTGTAGGGGGTTTTTGGGGTTGGGATGCCGAGGAAATGCTATGAGATGGAACGGGAAGTTGAAAAGTCTGCTAGAAGTTCAAGCTGCTGCATAGGAGAGGGCGTTTGAGGCTTTATCGAGAAAAGAAGAAAGCCGAGGGTAAACAGGCTTGAGAACCTGGATCTATGATAATGGCTTCGAAATTCAGACCATTTTATATCATATATCCCCTTCCAACAGCCTCGGCATTTAATAAAAATTCAGGCTAGTCTAGTTGTAAAGAAAGATGTACATACTACGTGTAATGGAATATAATAAAAACACAAAATAACCTTTGATTTCATTGGATTTTTAAGTGTAAAAGGTGGTGTAAAAATGACATACTTCTTTGCTTATGAGCACTTCGATAACCAGGGAGATACGTTAGTTTTTCAACCGAAAGTAAATTACTTCGATTACGACATACAACAATTAATTTTAGAGGCAGAGCGGAATATTGGGGCATTAGCTAGACTTGGTTTGAAAAGCCACCCCCTAAAACCCACAATTTTACGTAACTCATTAGTTAGAACCGCACATTTCACAACCAAAATTGAACAAAACAAGCTGGAGTTCAAAGAAGTTGAGCAAGTCTATCAAAGCTTCAAAAAAAATCCACTATCTATAAAACAAAAAGCACAAATAGAAGTTAAAAACGTCTTCGAGACCTACGAATTGATTTATCGTTTACACCCAAATAAAGATTTTTCAGACATGGATGAACCCATACTTAAACAAATCCAGCAGACTTTAATGAATAACTTAACCGGCTATCCAGAGGGGTATAGGAGTATTTCAGTAGCTCTTCAAGATGGTGATGGGCATATCAGTTACCAGCCTCCAGCATGTAACGATGTTCCGCGTCTCATGCGAGCGTATTTTTCTTGGCTCTATACGAGTGTAACGGGATACATGAATCCTTATGAGACTACAAATGTTAATCTCGAAAAAAAGGTACATCCACTGATCATTTCCCGGATCACACATCATTTAATAGGATACATCCATCCGTTTCCTGATGGTAATGGGAGAACAGCCCGGGCATTTTCTACATTAGTTGGTTTAATCCACGACGACCTTGCCACAATTAAAGATGCATTTAGCGTAGAAGAATTCTTTGATAAAAGAATAGAGGATTACTATGACACGCTAATGGCTGCAACCCAAGGCAACTTAAAGCCATTCATCGTTTTTTATCTCGAATGCGTTAATGCATCCCTTACCAAGGTACTCAAAGAGCTGCAACGTTACGATAGAATCAAACATATTCGTGAAATATTAGGTAGAGGGCATGCGAAAACCATGTTCGAATTAATAAGTAGAATGGAAGACGGAGAAACTTTCCATAGACAATTATTTGACGATACTTTGGATGCCTCCTCGTCGAGTATTGCAAAAAGTCTTTCAAGACTTAAAGAATTAGGCGTTATCAAGTCAGGAGACCATCGAGGAGAATATTTCGTTTCGATTCTGGATTAGCCGGTCCCGGGATAGTAAATTATGAGCACTGTCCCCCTAAAGGAACAGTGCTCTACTGCGTTCAGGTTCATCCACCTCTGGGTCTTTCTCTTAGTCTACTGAAATCCCCAATGATACCCACCCGTATGATATTGCCATAGCTATTTATATTTAGTGTAAACCACTCATAAAGTGTTTACGTCTTCTCATAAGAGCCAGACAATGTGTCAGCCTCTTCGTAAGCTCAATTTCAAATCAAACTGCAAAGCATATCAACAAACTTCACATCCGCCGGAGCAAATTGAAATTCATTCAACTCTTCTTTCCGAACCCACCGACACTCATCATGATCAACCAGCGTAATCTCACCACTCACAAGTCTCGCCCTGTAAGCAATCAACTGAATATGAATCTCACCATACCAATGATCATTCACTCCGAAAAATTCATACGGCTCAATATCAATGTTCATCTCTTCCCTCAGCTCTCTTACCAGACAAGCCTCCGGTGACTCGCCTTCCTCTAGCTTACCACCAGGGAATTCCCACAGCCCTCCCTGAGACTTCTCAGGTCCTCGCCTCGCGATGAGCAGTTTACCTTGTCCATCCTCAATAATCGCTGCAGCTACTCGAATCATTTCATCACTCTTCCTATACGATGCACTTGTTCGCAGCCGGTACCATGACTGGCGGCATCTCTTCTTTTAATCGCCACACGATACTCATTGGTTTGCTGCCCTCATGTTTCACATACTCAGCTTCTCCTAAATACACAAAAGGGGACGTATAATCATTCTCTTCTTTATATTCACGAACGAATAAAGCGATTCTGTTGCCGGTCTCACGGTGACGGATGTATCGCTGGGCTGTTTTCGTATTCTCCGAGATCCGACTCTGGGTCTGCCAGTGAAACAAACGTTCATTAATGGCATAGTCTTCATACAAAGTAGAGGGGGAGAAGTCCTTATCCGACTTATTTAACGTGATAAAGAAAATATCTGTCTTCTTGTCCTCGAAGTATTTAACGCCCTCTCTAAATGCAGGGGCCTTCTCTTCATTCCAAAGCCCAAATGCAGCTAAAATTTGATCCGTAGAATACTTACAATGAATATCGATTGGACAAGCGAAAGGATAGTCATGTTTCTTATCAACAAAATCGATGTGTTCATAGTTATATTTTAAAATGTCAATAATCTCATCCCGAAATACCGAACTAGCTATAATAAACTTAACTCCGTCCTCTATCGAAGCAAATCCCTGTTTCTTAGGCTCCGCACGATAAAAGGTGTAATAGAACATTTTCAGCATGAGATGCTCTTCTTCTGTGTCTGGTTGCTTCTGCCCCTCTATATACGAGATTAGAAACTTCAGAAGTCTTCTCGAATTCAGATTTAACAGTGCTGGAATACGTTTCACTAACTCTGCTGTCGGAAACTCGAAAGGCTCCAGAACGCCTGCCTCGACCATTAATCCCCTTAAGAATCTGTTGCCATTGCGTCCACCATACAGCTCATAGATAGAGATCCCATGATATTCGGTAAAATTTTTTAAGGTTAATGGGAGTCCTGTATCCCCTTCAAAATATTTCATCTTGTTAATCAAACTCCGACGGTTTGTCGTGGCCTGTTTCAAATTCCTTAGTATATAGTCCTTCGCTTGCTTTTCAAGTTGAATAAAGCTTCCCCTAGGCAAATTAGAAAAACCATTCTCGACATAATGCTGCACGGAATGCTTAGTCTTACCCAGCAAAGAGCAGAACTTGTCCTGAAAATTATACTCCTTATGGGCTTGCCCAATGAAATCCAACACCGTTAAGCATTCTTTCCGATCTGATAGGCGCAATCCCCGACCAAGCTGCTGCAGGAACACCGTCAAGCTCTCCGTAGGACGCAAAAACAGAATGGTGTTGACCTCCGGAATATCTACCCCTTCATTATAGAGATCCACTACAAAAATAAACTTGATCTCACCGCTAACAAGGCGGTCCTTAGCCTGGCTTCGTTCTAGTTCTTTGGATTCTCCGTGTAAGGCGATGGATGGGATACCCGCTTCAGCAAATATTTTGGCCATATATAAAGCATGATCAACGCTTACGCAGAACCCCAAACCTTTGATTTCCTCCAGGTCGGTTACATACTTTTTGAGACTATTCATAATTTGAGTAGCACGAATTTTGTTACTCGTGTAGAGGGTTTCCAGCTCTCGAAGATCATAGCCCCGTCGCGACCATTTCACTTGTGACAAATCCACGTTATCCGTTACTCCAAAATAATGAAAGGGGGAAAGCAGCTTTCGGTCTATCGCGTCAGTTAAGCGAATCTCCGCAGCAATCGTATGGTCAAAATACGCAAGTATATCTTTGCCGTCCATGCGTTCAGGTGTTGCCGTTAAGCCCAGTAAAATCTCCGGTTGATAGTGATTCAAAAGCTTTTGATAGGATGGCGCCGCAGCATGATGAAACTCATCCACAATCATAAAATCATAGAAGTCCCTTGTCGTGGTTTCTGCTAACTTCATAGAGTTAAAGCTTTGAATACTAATAAAAAGGTGATCTAACGCCTGTGCCTGATTGCTGCCGACATGCAATTCTCCGAAGTTCAAATCCTTCAAAATAAACCGGAAGGTATCCCGGCTCTGCTTTAAGATCTCTTCACGGTGTGCTACAAAAAGAAGCTTTGCTCCTGGATGATGGGCCCGATATCGCTTGAAATCAAAAGCTGAGATCACGGTCTTCCCGACACCTGTAGCCGCGACTACCAGGTTTTTCATTCTTCCAAATAAAGTTCGCTGAGCTTCAAGCTTCTCCAACACTTCCTTTTGATAATCGTAAGGCGTCAGATCAAAATGGAAATGAAGCGTCTCCTGCTCATGCAGCTTCTTTCCCCCTAAGGCTTCCTTAAGTTGAAGCTCGTGCTCTGCATTCTCTGCAGTAAACATTTTAAATTCTCTGTCATTCCAATAACTCTCAAAAGTAGCTTCGATTTTTTTCAGAACATCGTAGGAGTCTTTCTCCGTCACCTTCAAATTCCATTCAAGGCCACTGGTTAGTGCAGGATTAGAAAGATTCGATGAACCCACATAAGCCGTTGTAAAACCTGTGTCGCGCATAAATACGTAGGCCTTCGCGTGTAATCGGGTCCGATCTGTATCATAGGAAATTTTAATCTGGGTGTTGGAAAGCTTGCACAGCTCCATAACGGCCTTGTAATCCGTCGCTTCCATGTAAGTCGTCGTGATCACACGAAGCTTCCCGCCGCTGGATGTAAACTGCTCGAGCTGTTCCATGAGACACCGAAGACCACTCCATTTGATAAAAGATACCAAGAGATCTATGCGGTCTGCCGTTACAATCTCATGCTTTAGCTCATTCATCATATTGGGTTCGGAATGCGAGCCTGTAAATAAAGAGCTTTGCGATAACGGTGTCGCTGGGCGAATCACCTTCTCACTTTTCACACCGCGGATATGATTCAGCTTGGAATAAACATAAGTTAAGACTTCACCCTGCTCGTCAAGCTGCAGCTCCCGATATTCCTCTTGCCCCAGAGCATCCTTTAACGTAGCGATAATCTCATTGCAGGTTCGAACCTGGGCAAGCACCGCTTCTTCGTCACTACTTTGTTCCCGCACTGCTTTTAACGCTCTACGTGTTACCGCAGCTAAGTAATTCGACAGCAGCTTTCTGGCTTCCTCAGCATCAAGAGCTTCCTTGCCTATATCATACAAAGCAGGATCCAAGGCTGCGAGCTGCTTCCTCGTGATATTATTAACGATTTGTTCGTAGAGTCCTTGTTTCATAGGGGCACCTCTAAGGGAATTAATTCGAACCACGCCGTTCAAAATGCGCATGCAATCGATACAAGCAAATCTCTTTCGTCCAAGCATGTCTACCCAGACAATTATCTCATCATTACCTGCACTATTGTCATTCAATATGAATCCGCTCGAACATTATATCTGTTTTGATTTAAATCAGGCCGGTTCGATGTCACATTTAATTAATTTTCTTCTATTCAATAATATGAGAATTACTTGCCTAATCTTTTATTAAAAATTTAAAATTTCTAATAATAATTGTATATTACTAGGATCAATGATATTATAAAACTTAAATTACGTACGTAAACAAGGAGGATTACATTGAATTTTTCTTATAGCTTCCCTGCTTTGCGCGGCATACAAGCTAATAAAGAATTTTATACCGTCATTTGCCCTTTGCGCCTAATCCCAAAAATATTTTTATTTGATGAAGAGGAGATCCCTCCAGAGCACCGCGCTCAACGATTAATGAACAAGTCTCGTATACCAGAGATTGCAAACTACATTTTGGAAAATCCAAAAGAGTACGTATTCTCATCATTAACCGCTTCAGTCGATGGTGAGCTTAACTTTCAATCAATCTCTGAAGAAAATAGTGATATAGGCAATTTAACAATTTCATTAGATTCAAAATTTCTTATCAACGATGGTCAACATCGACGCGCTGCGATCGAGGAAGCACTCAAGATTTCTCCTGACTTAGGTAATGAGTCAATATCGGTCGTTTTCTTTCATGATCGTGGATTAAAAAGATCACAACAAATATTTTCCGATCTAAATCGTCATGCGGTCAACACAACATCCAGTATAGGAATTCTTTACGATCATCGCGACCAATTTGCTTTGCTGACGAAGGACATTATAAGTAGCATACCTCTTCTTGAGCGATATACCGACAAAGAAAAGGTTTCACTTTCCAAAAACTCTCCTAAGCTTTTTGCATTAAACCACATATTTAATACTAATTGCAGATTAATTGGAAAGAAAAAAGGCGAGCTTCTCTCAGAGCAAGAGCGCTCATTTATTTTGGAATTCTGGACAGTATTAGTCGAATCAATACCAGAATGGAAACTAGTTCTAAACAAGGAAATTTCCCCTCGTGAACTAAGACAAAATTGTATCGCAGCTCATGGGGTTTTTTTAGAAGCTGTTGGAATAGTTGGTCATTATTTATATGTAAATATGCCCACAACTTGGCGAGATTTCATCAAGAAGTTTCACAAAATTGACTGGAACCGCGACAATAAAATTGATTGGCTAGGGAGGGCTTATGGCCCTACTGGTCGCATTAATAAAACCAATGAGACTATACATCTAACATCCAATCTTATTAAGTGTAAACTCGGACTAGATTTGACAGAAAGCGAACGTGAGATAGAGATTCGATTTTTGGAGGGACAAAAAATTGAAGTTTGACATCTTTAATACAAATACCAAGTTTCAAGAAGCGCAAAAACGAATACAAGAAGTATATTTAGCTGATGAACGTCCATGGGTAGTTGGCTATAGTGGAGGTAAAGACTCTACTGCTGTTGTTCAAGCGATCTTTAATGCATTGCTCGATCTTCAACAAGAGCAGTTAACTAAAAAGGTATATATTATTTCATCAGATACGTTGGTAGAAACCCCATTAATTATTAATAAAATAACAACAGCACTTGGAAAAATGCAGGACTATGCTTTACAAGTTGGCTTACCCATTGAGACTCATAAAATCCGCCCAGCGATTGAACAAACATTTTGGGCATCACTAATCGGGAAAGGCTACCCCTCCCTCGCCAAAAATTCAGATGGTGCACAGACCGTTTAAAGATAGAGCCTGCAAATCGTTTCATATTAGATAAAGTTTCGCAATTCGGAGAGGTTATTATGGTACTCGGCGTTCGAGATACTGAAAGTGCCACTCGAGCTAACGTTATGCAACAGCATACCATTGAAGGTAAGAACCTAATGCGGCATTCTACTCTCACAAATGCATTTGTGTTTGCACCTATTCGAGACTTCTCAACAGATGACGTCTGGGATTACCTTTTGCAATCCAACTTGTCGCCATGGGGAGAAGACAACAATGAACTTCTTCGACTGTATCAAGATTCCAACAGCGAATGCCCGTTAGTAGTAGATAAAGAAATCAAAGAATCTGCTGGTTCCTGTGGGAATAGTCGCTTTGGTTGCTGGACATGTACAGTCGTATCCGAAGATAAGGCACTTAGTGGATTTATAAATAATGGAGTGAGTTGGCTTGAACCACTCTATGAATTCCGTAATTTCTTATATCACATTCGTAATGATCGCAACGCTCGCCAAAAGCAACGCATGAATGGTCAAGTTTACTTACTCTCCCATCTTGACGGAATTGACCTGGATTCTGCACAACAAGTTCATATTAATGATCTTGGTAATTTTCTGGATGCGAACAACATTGATCTAGCAAATGCAGAAGATTTAAATCTCATTATTGTTGATCATGATGGACAATTAAAGCAACTTGGTCCTGGACCATTTACGCTTAAAGCACGTGAAGAAATACTACGTAGGCTGTTACAAACCCAAAAGAAAGTGCAGCAATTACATGATCCTAGTATTGAGCTAATTTCAATTGAGGAACTTAAAATAATTAGACAATATTGGGAGGAAGATTTGGACTGGGATAACCGCGTACCTAACATATATGAGGAAGAAACTGGTCTTAAGATTAACTGGGAGGAAAACGATCGCCCTACTTTCGCTGAAGACCAAATGACGGACTTAGAACGTTTGTGTTTAGAAGAAAACGTAAACCTATCTGTATTTAAAAGGCTACTTAGCATAGAGAAAAACTATTCTGGCTACAAAATTCGTCGTGGTTTACATAAAGAGCTTGAAAAGGCATTAAAACAAGACTTTTTACATCTATAGCAAGGAGTTCTTAAGATGAAATTTAAAAAAATTCTTTTACGAAATATTGGTGCTTATTATGGGCAAAATAATGAGCTTGATTTCTCAACTTCTTCCGAACAAAATGTTATTTTAATAGGTGGGAAAAATGGAGCAGGTAAGACTACATTACTTGAATCCATTCGTGTAGCCTTATTTGGTTGTATTTCATATGGATTCATGACTGAAAATGAGGCTTACTTCAATAAAATTCAATCATTATTTAATCGTAAAGCCAGAAAAGAACACAACAGCCACTACCAAATTATTTTAGATTATGAAAGTGTAGAAAATTTTCTACCCGTGCATTATACAATTAGTAGAGTTTGGAATTTAAAGGGAACTAAAATCAATGAGACTTTTTCTGTTAAAAGAGATGGTCGCCTTCTAGATGAACGCGAAACAGATAATTATCAAAATAGACTCCGTGAAGAGATCCCCCTCGCTTATTTGAGTTATGTCTATTTGATGGCGAAGAAATCTCACGCCTTGTTTCCGATGGACGTATATCTGAATATCTGAGTGAAGCATCAAAAATATTATTTAATTTGGATTTGTTTTTCAATCTAGACAAAGATTTATTTCAATTCAAAAATAACCATAGTAATATCTCAGAAATTCAAATTGACACTTCAACAAAAGAACGACTTGAAGAAGAACGCGTTAGCACATCAAAATGATGTTACATCATTAAGTCAGCAAATAAATGAACATTACCAAGAAATAAATCATTATCAAGAGCTGCTCATTTTAAAAAAGCATGATTTTGAAATGCATGGTGGAATTCAAAAAGAAGCAAGAGAAAAAATGATACTTGAACAAAGTCGAATTGAAAACATACGAAAAAAAACCAGGATCAAATCAGAGGATTTATTACTGACCAATTACCATTATTCATCGTTCGTGAGCTTATACAGGAAGCCTGTTTGCAAATGAACAGTGAACAAAATGTTGAAACATATGAGCAAATTCAAAAGGTAATTACGCAAGAAACAATTTTGGAAATATTAGCTCAGTTATCCAGTGAATCTAATATAAATATTGGTTATGATAACAGTTCCAAGTTGCATGAAAAACTCATCTCTAAATTTAAACCAGACAATAAACAAATCATACACAGAGCATCTTTTGCCCAAAAGACAGAGTTACAATCATTACGTCTTTTACTCGAAAAAATAAGTATTCAAACATATATAAATATGTATGAAGAGAATGCTGCTTTATTGGAACGCATTCAAGAACTAAAACGACAACTAGATACAAATGATAATTCAAGTGAGTTTAAAATCTTACTGCAAGAAATCGAATATTTGTCTCAAAAAATTGAACATACAAGAGCTATTATTGAAAAAAAACAAATGGAAGAACTTCTAAAAACAGAACAATTAAAAATGACCCGCGACGCACTTGAAATTGAAAACAACAAACTCTCTCAATTTCGTAAGTCAGCTACTTCATTAATACTTGCTGATAAAATTCTGTCGGTTAGTAAAAGGTTCCAAGAGATTCAAATGCGTAAGAAATTAGATCAAGTACAAAATGAAGCCATTAAAATGATTCAGAATCTCTTTCGAAAGAAAAAATATATTACTCGTTTATATATCTCTCATGAAACATTTGATTTGCAATTATTCCATCATCATGAGTTACTGAGTAAAGAACGATTATCTGCAGGCGAAAAAGAAATGCTAATGCTTTCCATTATCTGGGCAATGTTTAAAACAACAGGTTGGAAATTACCTTTAGTCTTTGACACATTGCTAGGTAGACTTGACCAAGATCATAAGAGAGAGCTACTTACCAGCTATCTCCCAAGATGTGGGGATCAGGTCATAGTATTAGCTACTGATTCAGAGATATCCACCTCCCAATTTAAAGACTTAAAAAGATTTTTATCACGATCTTATACATTAGAGTTTAATGTTTCCTCGGAGTCCATTAATATTAACCAGGATCATTATTTTGATATTTATGAGTTGGAGTTGGTCTAATTGAACTTTAATCTACGTACTTCAAAATATGCAGCCGAAAGTCTAAGGCAATTACACGCTGCCACTAGTATTACTCCAAACTTGTTGATAAGATTTGCAGTCTCTCTCTCTCTTAGAAAGCCTGAACAAGTTGAGGTAAATACTAAGGAACATTCCGACGGTCTTACATTACACCGTTCAACTGTCACCGGGAATTATGACAATGTCTACTTTGCACTTATCGCTCAACACTGTCGTCGAGAAATTACAGACACCGAATACTTCCCCGGTTTGTTTAATGCACATTTGGAAAGAGGAATTCGTTTATTAAATGCGGAGTACAAAACAGCTACTAATAGTGAACGCTTCTTTAAAACCTTGATGAGTATCTAGGGGGAAATCAAATGATTTATATGGATAACAGCGCTACAACTGCGATTTACCCTGAGGTACTAGATGCTATGATGCCTTATTTACGTGAAGAATATGGAAATCCATCGAGCAAATACTATACTTTAGCCTCAAATTCCAAATTAGCTGTCGAAGAAGCCCGACAAAAGGTTGCCTATTTACTTGGTTGTGAACATGACGAAATTGTGTTTACAAGTGGTGCGACAGAAAGCAATAACATGATTATTAAAGGTGTCCTAGATTATTACAACAAAAATAACGGTAGTATTGTTACTTCCTCAGTTGAACATCCTTCCGTTTTAGAAACCTGCAACTATCTTCAATCGAAAGGTATTTCTGTAACGTATTTAGCTGTTGATAATATGGGCAGAGTCAGCCTTGATGATATCATTTTAGCCATAAAAAAACAGCCAACTCTATTAAGTGTCATTTGGGGAAACAACGAAGTTGGAAGCCTTAATCCTATTGAAACAATAGCCTCCGATTGCGACAAGAATGGAATTCTATTTCATACAGATGCGACTCAAGTCGTAGGAAAGGTCGAATTTCAATTGAGCAAAATACCTGGTATCCGCTTTTTATCATTATCTGGACACAAACTCCATGCTCCTAAGGGCATTGGTGTAGCGTACATTAAAAAGCAAACCAAGGAAATTTATTCAAAGATAACGCCTTTGTTACATGGGGGTGGACAAGAGAATAATTATCGCAGTGGTACCTTAGCTGTCCATAATATTGTGGGATTAGGCAAAGCAGCAGAAGTAGCGAAACTAAAACAAAAAAACACTGTACAGCATTTGCTGAACCTTGAAAAGCAGTTAACGATTCTTCTTAAAGAGAAGTTTCATGATAAAATAAAATTTAATAACGATCATTCCAATAAGATTCCAGGTATTTTAAGTATTCAATTCATAGGATTAAATAATGAGCTACTTATTAAAAAACTTGCCCCTTATCTGGCAATCTCTACAGGTTCTGCGTGTAGTTCAAGCAAGCCGAGTCATGTTTTGCAAGAAATGGGCTTACCAGTAAGTGAGATTAGACAAACTCTAAGAATTTCACTTTCAGCTATAAACACAACTGAGGATATATCCTTTTTTAACAATTTATAGTGTGAAGTTAGAATACTCAATGATCGTATTAACTAACATGGTTCCGTTCTATTGATAATTATTCCGCTGAACCCACATAAAAGGTAAACTCTTTTGAACTTACACATATCATCAAATTATTTAAGGTGGCTGAATATGACTTCCTCCTCATTAAAAGAACAAGAACAATTACTACTTAAAAATCTTTGCTTGCAGCACGGTATATCCACAGAGCTTATAAGTAAATTACTTGCCTCTGCCGAGGAAAATAATTATTCTAATAAATCAATGAACGAGAGAAGAACGGACTATATTAACTTAATTAATTTTTATAACAAAAAATCTGGGCAATAGGTGAAACAAATTGATACTCAAAAAATTAATTTTAAATAACTACAAAACTTACTATGGACATCAAGAGTTAAACTTGGATATCCCTCCCCAAGTTAGAAGCGATAAGAATAAAAATATTATTCTTATTGGCGGCCTTAACGGAGCTGGCAAAACTACGATATTAAAGGCCGTTCACTACGCTCTATTCGGAAAACGGGGAATTAGCGAAATGGAATATAAACGGATATTTTCTAATGTCATAAACAATCACTTTTTTGATGAAGGTGGCCGTGAATGTTACATTTCTTTGATTGTTGAAAATGATAATTTAGAGGAATGGGAATTAAAGGTCAAGTGGATTTTTGATCATAACAAAAAGGTTGTTCATGAGAATAGAGAAATTGCAATCCGCAAACCTGGGTCAAGCGTAGGGAAACGTTCTGCGGTTAACAATATCGATACCTTTAATCGATTCATTGATCGTAAAATCCCTTACCATGTTGCTCCATTTTTCATATTTGATGGTGAGGAAATAAAGGAAATAATTCTTCGTCAAAACAGTGAAGAATTGAAAATTGCAATTCAAAAGCTGAGTGGTCTTGAAACATATAAAACATTACTTGATGATTTAAAAGAAACAAAATTCTACCTGGATAAGAAATTAATGAACTCTATAGGTAGTTCGAAAACTACAAACTATACTCAGGAACTAAATCGGGTTTCAATTGAACTCGTTGAATTAAATCAGAAACTTAAAGCAGTAAATCAAAGAAAAATAGGCCTCGAGGAAGAAATTAAAGAACTAAAGAAGATTCGTGCAGAAAAAATTCAGCTTAATTCTAAATCCAGGGAAAGCATCCTAAAAAAATTGACCGCATGCGAAGTGAATCTGAGTCAAGCTCAAAAAGAGTTTAATGATAAATTCAATGAGCAAGCTTACATTCACTTGTTAACACAACCAATTCAGGAATTAAAAGGGCGAATTACTCTTGAGGAGAAGGAACGAGAGCGACTTCATTCTATTAATTCATCTTACTCTCCATATAAAGAGTTTTTAATTAAGCTGTTTGATGGTGATATATCACCACAATTAACTGAATCACAACGGATTCAATTATTGAAGAATGGCGAAGAAATATGGAATTCTAAGGCGGATGAATTAAACAGAGAGAAAATAACCATCATTCATGATCTAAATAAACATCAGTTTAATATTCTTAAAAATATTACTATAAAGCCTTTGAGTGACCTAAAAGGAATTCATCAACGAATCTCCCAACTACAGTTCGATATTAATCAGTTCGAAGAAGAAATTCGCAACGCTCCAGAGTCTGTTGATATAGAGGATGAGAATACTAAAATCGATAATTTAACAAAAATGCTAGGGGAGGTAGAACTAAGAGCTAGAAGTTTCAAGAATAAAACTACTGCATTGCGAGAAGATAAAACAAAATATGAAAATTTACTAACGCGTTCAACATCAAATGATTCCAATACAGAAGATCTTAGAGCCCAGATTGAACAAGTAAATTCAACTATTATATTTTTAAATCAGTATGTAGCGGAAGTTACAAAGTTAAAGGCTGTTTTTATTCATAACGAGTTCAAGCTGATGTTATCTGAATTGATTCGAAAGCAAGATGAGTTTGGTCGGATTGAATTTGACGTGAATACATATACGATTCGATTATTTAATGATCGAAATCAAGAAATCAGTGTTCATGATCGATCAGCTGGTGAAATGCAAATCATCTCATCTGCATTAATTTGGGCACTTACTAAATCAAGCAAGTTCTCCTTACCAATGCTAATTGATACACCACTTGGTCGATTAGATAGCTATCATCGAAATCATTTAATTAATAAGTATTATAAGGAATTAAGTGATCAAGTTATTATATTATCGACTGATACCGAAATTACTAAGGATTATATTGATTCGATTACACAGAATTCATTTAGACAATATGTTCTTGAGTATAACGATAAACTTAAGTATACACTTATTCGAGATGGTTATTTTGATTTAAAGAGGTGATAGAGCTTCATGTCAGGTAAAAGAATGGTACTCAGCGCTTACGGAAAACAGATACTCGATAATTTTGCCGCGTACTTGTCAATGTCCCGTCCCCAAGTCCTCAAGCTTGCCTTTGCTAGAGGATTTACGTCTGATTATGATACCCATCCAATAGGCACTCTTACAGAAAAGGGGTGGGAAATTCCAGATGTATTCAGTGAGGAAGATCTATTACTTTTCAAACACCTAATAATTAACAAATGTAAAAAAGATATAGACTCCTCTGAATTGTCACAAGAAATGTTAAAATCAATTGAAAGCGGATTATTGATGTTCGAAAAATTATACAATGAACGAAATTCTCTAGACGACCTAAAGATGCTACTTTTAAGTTAAAAAAAGTGGCACATCGATTTAGATGTGCCACCTTCATTTAATTAAATACGTTCTTTTAAAGGCGTAATATTAACTGTAGTGACGGTTTGACCAGTTAGTTCTCCACTATCAGTGAGTATAGGTCCGTGAACTAAGCATTGCCCTTTTCTCAGACTAGATATCTTTGTTTCATACCGTTTTCTCTCAGCCGAATCACTCGATAGATTAGAGGCAATATAACTTAATTCTTGCTCAGGTTGAGCAAAGTATATCTTTTGGGAAGCGTTCTGTAATCTGGCCAATTCATCGCTGCTAAGCTGCGATTTTAAGAATTGAGTAGCATACCACCCTGACCACCCAAACTTCCTACCTTCAGTCAAAATTTTGGATGAGGGTGACTGTTCCGTATGATCCAGATTCTGAGCCTCATCTAGAATAACTGGAATTGGAGTCGTCTTTTCTCCGAACCTGAGTGTAAAGTTCCACAGATCCCATAATATAAATTCAGTAATCATCAGTTGGATTTCCCTTGGGTATCCTGTCAACTGAATTATATATACTGTTCCTCTATCCGATAAAATATCCCCCCAGTTCATTAATGTATCCTTAGAAAACACCTGGCGATCGATAAAAGGACGAATTTGGGATAGAGCTGTCTTAGCGTAGTTACTTCCTTCTTCTTCAAGCAAATGTCTTAAGTGATCCAGATTCATCTCTCGATCATATGTTTGCATACCTCGTAATACTGCATCATAGATTACATTCTGTTGCTGGATACCTAAGGTTCGATATACGCTTGAGAATACACTTTTAACTCTTTCTGCAACATCGGTATCAGATTCTGGAAGTGTTAATCCTCCAATATCCCTTACATTACGTCTGAATGGATTAATCGGAAACTTATCAGTATATACGATTCTCTGCTTCAGTTTAGACCCTAAGTGGTCAACAAATTCCGGTTCCAGCTGATTTGGCAGGAATCCTTCTGTGTAGTCAACCACAATACTGGAGACTTGTTGCTTAGCTAGTTCTAATAACAAACATTGCATGAAATAGGTTTTGCCTTGGCCAGATTTTCCTGATATTAGCAAATGCCTATTTGCTAACCCTATATTTCCGTATTCCCAGTAAATATCTCTATTACTGTTCTCAGCCTTTCCAATTAACACCCTTATTTTCTCAATAGACGCCCCATTATTTGTCATTACTTGTGTAATGTCAGTTTCACCATTCGATTTCTCATTGTTACCATGTTGGCCATTAAATTCATCCAAAGATGCTTGCTCTTCAGTTACTATCAACGATTTTGGCTCTACAAGCAAATTTAGGTCATCTTTAACCAGAAGAGTCTGATCATTCTTAGGACATTCATTTTGTTTTCCTTTACCTTTAAGCTCTTCAAAATAATATTCATTGACCAAGTACTTTGAACTCGCATCCGTTAAAACCTCCCTTTGTTCAGGAGGCTCAGAAGCTATGAGGGCTTTGTTCAAAGCAATCGTATTCACTCCCTCTAGACAGTCAATGTCACATTCTCCATCAGCATGATAACTATACGATAGCATTGACTCTTTCACGAAGTCATTAGGTTTTGTTTGAATCCACTCATACATTTCATTCATTGATTTAGTTAGTCCGTTATAACCATCGGATTCAGGCAAGTTTACATAGGTTACCCCTTCGGATAATTCAGATTCACGAATATGTGCATTAGTTTGGAATGAAAGTACTGCTCCATCTCCCAATAGCCGATCCGTTTTAAAGGATATCACCATCTTATTACTTATTAATTTACTAATAATGGAGTCGCTTATCCTGTAATCCTTTTGGGGCCAAAACCCACTAGAATGCAACTTGGCCGCATTAACTAAATAGAGCTGGGCAAAAAAGTATCGATAAAATTTCGATGTAAAAGGCTTCTCCTTATTACATAAAGCCTCTCGAAATAACTTCTTCGTTTTCGTAACTTGAATTTTAGCCTTATCCATTACCGGCTTAGAATTCACCCCAATTTTCACTTCAATAGGAAAAATATGTACCAACAATTTTTCTTCCCGTTCTTCGATCCCCATCAATAACAGATCATCACTATGGGAGCCTTTGAATCCCAGATTTTTGGTTGTGAATATACCTTCCGATTTATTCAAACTTACACTTCCAGCCACCCTAAGTATTTCTTCTAGGGATATAGGGACCCATTTGATATTAGGGTGATCAAAATAGGCCAGCGCGAATTTGATAGCAGAAAGGATACTCAATTTTTCCCGCGAATAATGTCCCTTACTTCCTACAATTCGTAAAAGCCACTCTCCATTAAATGTGTTGAAAGCTTTTATTGTATTAATAGCGGTTGCATCAGTAGATTCTACTTCTTTACTCTTTAAAAACTCTTTAATTACAGCGAAATACTGCTCTGACTTATTGGTTACAGTAATCGCATCGTACTTATTAGACGAAGAGTATTGATCATTATAGTGAATCACTACCAGGTTTTCACTGAGGTTATTGAAATACTCCAAATCAAGATTAGAATCTATAAATGTAACCCAATGGGAGGCTGAGAAAATTTCATTTAAATAAACTTCCTCTGCTGCAGTAGTTCGTGAATAGATAGCCTCCCCTTTGTGATATGAATCGTTGCCTTCATTCTTCAAGTTAGCTGCGAGTTCATTTACCGAAGTCGCCACTTTTATTAATAACTCCTGGTGCGTTTCTTCGATATTTCTCATTCCAAACCCACTTCTGAAGTTTTCCGAGCCTTTCATCGAAGGAACTGAGGAATATAACCCCTTCAATGCGATCCCTGTAGTCATATCCTTCATAGGTTGAATCGCAAATTTCTCTTGCATATTCATTCTATAGTATGAAATATGAGCATATTCAAACTCATTACTTAATTCTTTCTTATAAAAGACCACTGACCGGTGGATCATACGTAATACATCAATTGAGTTTATATCTTCTACATTATCGATCTTAAGATTGAACAACCTATTAAACTCTTCTGTATCATGTGCTTTACTTAGTAAATCAAATGCACTAATAAAATTATTATCCCTGTATATCGTTACCTCGATCGGTTTTATTTCTTTTCTCGATTTTTTGTTTAATTGATCAATCATCCATGACAATATACCTCGAACAACCTCAAGGTCATTCTCAATACTAATAACATTTATTTTGACCGGGGACTTATTCTTCGAGTTAAACAAGTATGCGAAATGCTCTTCAAATTGCTGCAACTTATCTTTAACGATATTAGACAAGTATTTATTTGCGTCCGTGACGCTAACTTTCTGTACTGGCTTGTAAGCCATCCATTCTGTAGCAATTGCCTGGACATCTGATTTATAAAGTCGATCCACCCCAGTGTTCACGTATATGAAAGGAACCAAGCTTTCTGGACGTAAACGCGATAGTACAGCATTCTCTATATGTTCTGCTCCTAAAGAATTTATAAGTTCAAGCTGATAAGCCACATTAATTGGGTGGAATGGGCTGAATAGTATTTCATCAAGCGTATATAATACACCGAGCTTAAACAGATCTGTCCCTTTTCGGCCCGCGGCAACTCCGTTAGTGAAACTTTCGATCTCATTCACATATGCCTTTATATATTCTACTGCCCAGTGATAAATAGACTCGTCATAGAAAGTAAGGCTTGGAATATTATTTATTATTCTAAAACGATTAACAAATCTGTTATATGCCTCTCGAAGCTCTACACTTATTTTTATTTCATTTGGAATCAATATGTCGGAATCTATTCTTGCAGAAAGCAGTCCCTGTTCCACCCATTCTTGTTCCCAATCTAAATACGTACAATATTCATGATTCGCATAAAATTCTCTATTCCCGAATATTAGTTTGCTGCTATTTTGTACTCGTTGAAACGAACGTTCTTCTTCTCGTTTCAACTTCCAGACTCGGAATGAATGAATTGGAACCGTTTCAGGAAATTCATTACGGAACGTAATGGGAACCGTCACATTTGAATTTCCATATACAAGCTTAACATCCATCTCATTCTCATCATTATAAGAATCACTCTGCAACTGTAATTTATACGCTTTCTCTTTGTTAATATGAATAACTTGGTTCATTTCATTTACTTCAACGATTTCCTCTGAAAAACTACCATCGCCAATTTTTTTGTAATCACTTTCCATATTAGTAATAATTGAACCTCTAGCAGGATCAACACTAAAATTAGTTTCAAAATCTTTAAAATCTTCTGGACTCATAGGTAGAACCGCAATAAACAGCTCACATCCTAAAGCCACTTTATTATCATGTTTATAATTGACCCTAGTGAATAATGGCTCATTTGGAATAGTGTTTATGTTAATGGTCAAATTAACTTTTCCAGATCGAGTAGTGACGAATGTTTTAGTTTTTTTATCAACTGAAACGAAATTGTCGTTAAGTGATTTGATCTTTCCACCTAAGTCGAAATTTGCAATCAAGCTAACTTCTTCAAGGTTATCTGGATTAAAGACTATGATCTGTCTTTTTCGATTACCAGCTGTGGAATCTTTCTGAGGTCGATTCCAGAAGAGTAAATTATTCCCTGTTTTTAATTCTGCAAGCTCAACCTTAGAATTTTTACTTTCTTCTTCTGCTGCTTGTAAACCTTTTTTGACGTCAGTAAAGTCAGTTATCTTCCATAGTTCGGGCTCTTTCAAGTCCTTAAGATGTTTTAACGAAATCTTCTTCTCCAATATTTCTTCTTCATAGTTCAAGTCGTGGTACTTTTGAACGAAATCAAATAATTCACGGTTAAGATCCAGTCTATTTTTAATTTGCGTTCCTTTGTAACTGCTTAAATCAGAATCGTAAAACAAACCGAAATCAGGGTAATCGTTCTTTTCAATCCCACCTTTAGAAATTGCTGAGAAAATCTCCTCAAAATCAAAAAATGTTACTTGTTGAAAAGATAGTTCCGACATAATCTGAACCATCCGTTCATTTAATATTATTTGATCAACTTTAGAGTTAATCTTCTGTTCGATTTCCTGTTTTAATTTGCCTACGAACATCTTTGGATGCAGCGGCATACCATCTTTTTGTAAATCACTACTACCACCTGATATGGAGTCTAGCGGCCTAGACACAATGCTAAATAAGGCAGCCCCTGACCATTCTCCCTGCTGTTCGCCTACCTGGTTACGAAGCGTTACAAGAAAATCGGGATTAACCTCATTTGAAGTGTTCGCAATAACAAGTTTTACATTTTGCAATTCAAAGCATATAGTTGAATATGCAGTTCCTTGCTCATGAGTATAAGTAAATGGCTGAACTCCTACCATATCATTAAATCTTCTAACGAGA
Organism: Paenibacillus hexagrammi; assembly: GCF_021513275.1. NCBI lineage: Bacteria > Bacillati > Bacillota > Bacilli > Caryophanales > Paenibacillaceae > Paenibacillus > Paenibacillus hexagrammi. Next base: position 5,289,733 of record NZ_CP090978.1, read on the forward strand.
TGGTTAACATCCTCATCCTTATCGACTTGTAGATAGAATCTGTCTCCTTGCTTTATACTCGAATATTTAAAGAAGTCCAGCAATAAGTCCGTAATATAGCTATAAAATTGGTTTGACATATTGCGCATCCCCACTATCACTTTTTTTATCAATAAAATTAAGACTATCTAGCAACTCAATTACAATTTTCTTAGAGATCCGATCTAATTTTATACCTCTCTTATTAAATTCTTCAAAGAGTTGATTTAGCGGAATTCTGGTATCTCTGATACACACACCCGCCAGCATTAACAACATCTCTTTAGTCAAGTTCATCGTCGTTCCTACTTTTCCTCTGAACTTAAGAAATTCATTTCCTCCCAAGTCTTCAATATAATCACCGAATTTCTTCGCCGCACCTTCTACGATTCCTTCAGTATTGCTTTTAAACAATGTTTTAATAGCTTCTTCAATAGTCTTTGGAATATCTTTCTCAGATACTTTTGTACTGAAAATCGTTTGATATTCCTGAATCCATCTTTGCAAGCTTGCTAGATACTCTGTTTTTTTCTCTATCTCAAGCTCGTTAATCTGCTCTAAAATTTCTTTATAGTGCAGGAATCTATATTTTCCCTCATACTTATTTGCTTCAAATCTGTTCAATTGTGCCAATGTATTCATATGTACAAACAGATACTTTGCCTTATCCTTAATTCGTTTATACCCTTCTAATTCATTGGTTGCTTCTCTACGTTTTCCCACTCCAACTTCCCAATCTAGCGCAAAGTAGATAGCGGTTAATTTTTCATAATCTGCTTCATAGAACCTATCAAATTTCAGTATTAACTGGCATACATACATAAATATATAAAATCTCGTTATCATTGGAAATGCATTAAGAAAATAATCCTTATGCTTACTAAGATATAATAAATCATCACAATACAACTCACTGATGACAGGTAACTTATTAGTATAGTCATTATCTTCACTATTAAACGATAGATTCAACTTATCTAGCACAAGCTCATCTAAAATATTATCTGTTTTCTTATTCAAAAAAATATTACGCACTTCTTCATTGTCCCCAACTAATATTTCAGCTGTAAACTTAGAAATCTTTCTGTACTCCTTTTTGTCTGGGGACTCCGAATAATTAAAGAGATATGGATGTGTTATGATAATTTCTCCAGAAGCCCCATATAGGTAGTCCTGTAAAAACCGTTCAATTTCCGTTTCTAGTTCAAATTCAAAACGCATCTCTTGTTTAAGCGATTTGATTAATGGGTTAACTTCAAACTCATCCTTGACTTGAACATCTCGCCATTTCACTTGACATATGTTACGCACGATATCGCCTGTTAGCTTGTAGAAATTTTTACGCAACTCCTTGAATGTATGCGTTGTAAATGGTAGCAAACTATCGATATCCTTCCCAGTCTGATGAGAGCTTTTATTCAACATCTGTAGATCTTCAACCATCAGTGCGTAGTTCATATCGTTCTCTCCTTCTCAAATACATATCCATGGAAATCATCCTTTGATAATGAAAATAACTTATTCTCACTCTCCAGATGAATAAGTAGTTCTTTGTTTTTCATGCCGCTTCCCATTAGCTTCTCTACAAAATCCAAAAATTTCAATGCATCTTCTTGGTCCTCCTTATTAGGAACATAACCATTCTTAATTCTCGTTAAAAGCTCGAACAATGAATAATCAATTTCAAGATTTGCAGTTGAATTTGAATCAGCTAATTTGTATGCGACTATTAATTTATCACTAAAATTCTCAAGTTTTGTTCCATTTTGTTTTTCATCTTGAATATGTTTTAGCTCAGGTTTTAAATCCAACTTCTGTGCAAGCCTAAATTTCGTATGTTCATCAGATAAGTAAATATAATCCTTTCTTGGGGACCCCTTCCATTTAAACACACTGTCTTTAACTTCCGTATAGATCCTTTCACTGTCTCTGGATTATACGTATTGAAGCCATATAAGCGCCATAAATATTGCTCATACATTGGGTCACTAATACTAATGCTATAGTAAAAATCCGTATTGGTTATATATGACGTAAGTATCACTGCTTCTGCGAACTTCAAAAACGGTTCGTGCTCAAGCTCCGTGTCTTTCATTAACACAGAAAGAAGTTCTCTTCCCTTAGGATACAATACATGAGCCTTAACAACTTCTTCACTATCGCTAAGCATATTAAGGTTAATCGTCAATTGATCGATTTCTTTTAGACGCTTAGTAGTATAAGGATTCAGAAGTGCCATATGTCTTAAAATAAATGAACGTTCTGGACGATTAAATAATAACATTGGTATGGAATGATCTAACTTATAAAATTCATCAAGTAATTCATATGGCGAGTTATCATCAACAACTAAGATATCAACCAGGAAATTCAAAAATGATCTGGCCGAAACTACGAGTTTAAATTTAATAATGCATTCAATCAATAACTTAATTACTGTTTGCTGAACTTGTAGTTCTCTCATGAATTCAAAGTTAAAGTGAGTCGCGGTATAAATATTATTTTTTTTATCTACTTCATAGGCTTGAATAAAAGGATTTTCTGGTTGGTTTTCAAAAACCTTATTAACTAAACCTGAATAAAACTCAGATTGCACCCCATTCGCTGTAAGTTCATATGGATGATAATCTCCAATGCAAATTAAATCAAAATGTTGTCCAGAAATATGTTGGATTCTCTTGTGAGAAAAAACGCCACTTTCATCTATAAACTTCTTCAATAAATAAAATTTATTATTTTCATCCGCTTGAATGAAGTTATGCAATACGCCCATATTAATTGCTAGCAATGTTCTTTGACATGAACCTTCCAGTTGCTCATCAGAAAAACCACTTAACGACTGCTTTAACGTTTCTAAAGCATTCATTGTAGGGGAGTAACTCTCCGTCGCATCGTTAATAATTGAATAATTCTGCACTAACTCCGGATGACTAGATTTAAGGTATGCCAACAAATGAGACTTTCCATCACCAACACTTCCACAAATCAACACGAGATTTGATTCCGTACTTTCCTGCTTTTTTTTCAAAATACTTACTAAATCCCGCTGAACTTTTCTATCAACGTGTAAATAATTCTTAAATGAAGAGAACTCATTCGCACTCTCGATGGCTTCCCGAGACGAGTCTTGCAACCGTCTCAATTCTCGAATTAGATAGCTTTCCCCCTTATTCAAATCCAGAACAATTGATGGAGACTTCTCAGTTATGTCTATTGTTCCTTCTTGTTTTATTACTTGATCACTATTCCCACTTAAATTTAACTGCCCCAGTAGCTTATTGATTTGTTGGTTTATTCTTTCATCTAAATAATCATGAGGCTTTGGCTGGTTGTAAGCTAGTTTTTCGTCTTCTTCCGAAGAATATAATTCATAAAACCATACTGCAATTTCATACATAAGCTTATGTGCTTTAAGAGGCTCTTCCAATTCAACCACGGTCTCATGAGCACCTCTATTGCCAAGTTTCCTTAAACTATGTATTGCATATTGCAATTCTTTTGTTAAATATCCTTCACTCGACAAGTATGAAACTTGATCAAATAAAGTTTTACCATAACTCTCTCGTTCATTCAGTTGTTCGAACGAAAAAATCGACTTAATAATCTCCTCCAAGAAATTTCTAGATTTCACCAATGCTAGCCCGGGGTCCTGGAATATTACTTGTTCCATGACACTGGCATGATGATAAGCAGAAGGTGACAGGCTCTCTATAAACTGAAGAAATGTCTTGTTCAATTGATTCCCCTCCGAGTCATACAATCAATTAAATATTTTGGCTTGATAATTAATATAATCCAATAATATCTAGTCTCTTGATTATTAGTTAATTTGATAATATTCGACAAATCTGTAGTTTCCCCCTCCTTTCGTAAGTAACCAAAGCACAAACAAAAATATGAATAAAACATAATTCGAGCGGATAACTCCACATACTTCCCGTTAAGCGAATGTTTCGTATACAAAATTCCCGTTCTTTAGCCTAGTGTCAGTGACTTAGAAGTTCACTTACGTACTCTCCCTTTGAGGAAGCAACAAATTGGCTTGGATCTAATTCATATTCTCGAACGATTCTCTGCCTCAGTCCTCAATAGCGCGATGAAAACATGTCACCATAGCAGGAGATAGCATCGCTTGGGTTAAGTAACTACTGCCTTCCTCCGACATGATTTGTTACATTAGTCAAAATGACTGCCCTGATGGAATATTTTTTCCTTGCTAAAAAAACTTGATTGCAGATTACTTGATCGCTAGGCTCTCAATGCTTTGAACATCAACTTCCATACATATCCTTATTATTTGCAAACTTGATGAAGCCACTTCTGTCTACAGATAACCGCGGTGCCACAAGTACTTCTTTAGTTAGGAGAACTTGTTAAAACTTTTCATGCAAACTAAGAAAGATTGTGGATGACATTGATATAATTCCTTCAACTCAATCTTCCTCTATTCTGATCATATTAATACGACAATCGTACATTTGCAGTGAATAAACACTTTAGACGAAAAAACCATTCCTTACTTACGTTAGAATGGTCACTTCCTATTAATCACTAATATAAATCCAATCATGCCTGTAACTGTTCCATCATAGATTCACGATATGAATTCGGTTCCTGTAGATCCGTTTGGACATCTACATCACATTTAAATACTAAGTCAGCTGTTGATTTGCTAATACAACATTAATTATGTTAAGAATGCTTAAAAATGAAGATATTATTATCTATCATAGTTATTGTTACAAACAAATAAATTCGACAAATAGGTCTATTTCCCTGCTTTGGAACAGGGCGGGAAGTTGAAAGTAATATTAATAATACTATCTTCCGTGTTTCACTGTGTATGCATCTTCAAAGCCTTTCGAGTACGCATAATAAATCGCAAATACAAAACAACATAACCCCATAACAGTAAGTAACATAAACATGGAAAAGTTACTAATCATATTTATTTTTGTTGATAGCTGATTACATGCCATTATTAATACAAACAACACGTAAAATTTCCAATCAGTAAGTCTCTTTATCATAACTTAAACCTCCCTTTGGTAAGGTTTCATGATCAACAATCCTAGTTCTTTAACATTATTCAAATCTAAAAACAGGCCCTTTCGGCACAAACGGCAGATGATGACCCTTAGGAAGAATATAAGCATGCTCCCTTTTACATACACCTTATCGCAGTAACCGTCTGTAATCATTAGTATAGGTCCGTTATTGGGAAAATCTTCTGCTCGCTGAAGCAGGTCGATTCCCGGTTGAAGTACCGTTCCGCCTCTGCCTTTTATCTTGATACTTTCTGCAATATCTTCAGGCTTCATGTAACCTTGGTCGTAGGCAGCGGCATCACAAAAAATCACCCTTGCGGCAGGGACATCTCTTGCTAATGCATAGCTAGCAATGGCTCCAAGAGCTTTGGCAAGCATCTTTTTATCCATAGAGCCGGATGTATCCAAGACCACACCAAACGTTCTCCCGTCCTCTTCTCCGCCATGATCAACCCATTTAGGTCTTGCTATATCAGGTGTAGCCGATTGTCTTCGACTAACCCTCGCATAAGTACGCACTTTTTCAATCGGAGAAAAATGTTGGTCAAACCACTTTGCTAGTTCTACGTCCCACGAAATTGGAGGTTGGCCCAGCGCCTTGATTTCCTCGATAAGTCCTGCTGGAATAAACCCTCTACCCAGTTCCTGATGATAGATCAGTCCTTGTTGTAGTGCGTTTTTACAAAACTCGTCAATATTGGTACCGTCTCTTGGGTCCCAATATTGACCTCGCCCTTTATCTAAAATATCCCCGCCTCCAGACCCACGAAGCGTTTGTAGTTTTCGATACGTGCGAATGTCGGTCACGATTTGATCATAGATCGACTCTGCCGACCGTCCCTTCATATCATCATCGAGTAGAATTCCCACCTGCGGAAAATCACCAACATGCATTTCGACCAGCCAATGATTAATCACATAATCACAAGCAACATTCCATAAATAATGATCTCTCCCTTGGCAGCGTTCGTGGTGTCGAAGTCCGGCGTGGAGGAGTTCGTGAGCGATAACAAATTTGCATTCCTCCTCACTGAGTCCTGCTGCCGGGTTTAAGTAAATTTCTTTATCGATAACATCGATAGCTGCAATAGAAATATCCATCCGCTGACAAATAATCGGTTCCTCTATTAATTTAAAACCAGATGCCAATGCCCCAAGTAAGGGGTAGTGGTCAATGAACCAATTTCTCGCTTTTTGCGCAGGTGACTTCACTTCATGATGTCCAAGGAGAGACTCTGCTTGACCTGCAGCGATTTTTACCGCTTGTGTTACAGCCAGTGATAATCCTTTTCCAAAACATTCTTCCCAATTGATTTTTCGGTACCGTCTTCTTTCGTTCGCATGAAACACCATATCTAAAGTGCCTTCGCCCGCTGTTCCATGATACTTTAGGCTATCCGGAATCCCTCTTTCAAGGAATTGTTCATAGAGTTGTTCCTCAGTTTTCACTGGGATGTCCACATGAAATCCAAATTCTTGAGGTTGTTTCCCCAGCTTCATGTCATATAGAAACTTTGAAACATACACGTCACAAGCCAAATTCCAGTACACTTTATTTTCTTTTTTTTGAAATGTCCAAAACCCAAATGAAGCAGGCAATGCGCAATCACATAAATCCACTCATCCACCTCTGCACGCCTCTTTGGGTGGACGTGAATGGAACCTTCTATGGTGACAACTGCCCAGCCTCCATCCGGACAAAGATTATCGCTTCCCTCCTGGCGATAGAAATAAGCATGCGCGGCAAGTGGTGAAAACATGGGGTGTTTGTTAATGTATTCTTGGGCTTCTATATAATTTTTAGTAGCAACATCGATGCTTTCAGTTCGTTTTTTGCTCATCTATATTACTTGTCCTTTGCAACCAGTTTTGGCAAATCGCGAATAATTTCAACTATAAACCATTCTGGAAGTGAACTTCTATCTCCATGGTCAGCAACAAGCATTTGAGCCATTTCAAGGCTAATAGCACTTAATTCCTTAACTAGTTCTTTTGCACGAAGAGAAAATATCCTTTGTCCCTCTTTAAGTGAATCCTTTTTCTCAGGAAGCTCCTTAATAATTTGCGCACGAAACGACAAGGTTAAAAAATAAAGTAGATCGCGATGTTCGGCTTCATGTGGAAATTTAGCTTCACCAGAGAATATACGGTTAAGTTGGTATTTCCCATTCAAGTTCTTATGAAACGCTTTAAACTGCAGGGCATGGTCAGGTGTTAATGAGCCCCTAGCCAATACTTCGATGAGTTGGTTTGAAATTTCCCCATTGAATTCATGGATAGCGTCACTGAACATATGCCACGAACGAGGTGTTGAAAATGGTTCTTCCGTTTTGGGTGGTTGTGTCCACAGATGATCGGGTCTTGCCTGTAAATATTCAATAACATAGGGATGTATACCCGTTTCATATGCCCACTCAAACCACTCTCTGGCTGATACCTTCAGTTGTAAATGAAACATCCGATTAATTAATGCGGAAGACATCGGTTTCACAATTGCACTATCCTGTGCCCGGTTCCCCGCTCCAATCACGATAGACCCTTCCGGCAGGTGATATTCACCAATTCGTCGTTCGTGGATTAAGCTATAAAACGCCTTTTGCACTTCCTGAGAACATGCATTTAGTTCATCTAAGAATAGACAATATGGTTCGTTACGAGCAATCATTTTCGGCGGACAAAATTGGCTGACTCCGTTTATTATTTGGGGAACACCAATGATATCCTCCGGAGCTAGTTGGCTTCCAAGTAATGAGACACAAGGGAGGCCCAGATCTGCTGCAAACTTTTCAACTAGTGATGATTTCCCAATCCCCGGAGGCCCCCAAATAAAAACTGGTCTTACGACAGCAACATTTAGCAATATATTCATTAATTCTTTAGGACTTACACTTATGCCAAGATTCATCGTTATTTATCCCCCTTAGTATTCAGATAATAATATGGTCGCCCTTTATCTTACTTTAAATTGGTTCAGAACTTTACCCGTACTCATAACCAATCATTTATAAATACATATATCTAAGTTCGCCAATGATTAGTAGAAGGAAGGTTGGCAAAAGCCTGAAGTGATCAAGAAAACGAATCTTATGAGGCTCCAATGTATAATTTGTTGTTCGGCTTCATGAATATCATCATCCCACATTCTAGAAGATACGGACAGGGTGAAAGTATTACGACTCAAGCTAATCTCCAACAAATATTGGAGGTCCTTAAATCAACCTGAAAAATCGATTTAAACATTCTCTGTAGTCTCATCAGCTACTCCTTAGCTGTCTTACTCAGACATGTCGCAACCGCGCTAGCGATATGCGAAGATACTTGGGCTCGTTGCGGCCGTCCTATGGTTTCTAAGGTCTAACCTCAAAATCTAATATCGTTTTATAAAATTGTTCCAGGTCCGCATGACTCGGAAGTCCAGAGACCTGCCCACCCCCTATCTCAATAACCATTCATTCTCCGCAAGTCGTTCTGGCAATATCCATCGTAAAAAACTGACTTGCCACGCCCATTGCTAATTCTATAAATGAGTCGAGATTAGGAGCTTCTTGTTGATAGACTTTTATTAAGGAATACCGCTTTTAGGATGATTGCTCCGATTGATTAAACTCACGAATCACAATACCGCCATTAAGCTCCAATCCTTGACGGTCAATGACGTTTCATAGAACCACTTGGGCTCTTTGCTGATCGGAAGCATCTGATATATAGCAAGCTTTTTCCCATTCACGCTTTCTAGACTTTACGTAATCCTTAACCATAACCGGTTTGTTTTTAAAAATGCACATCTTCTCTAAGAGAACGTCGAAACCATTTAAGCTCTTCAATTCCGTGCCAAATACTCCGCGAGGTTGCCTTTTAAATGGCTTAATAAGAATAAGGAAAATAGTGCCCAATTCTATTCCGTAGGAGAATTGATCAGAACGGCATTTTCTGCTATTGTACGTGATGCTGCTTCTTTAATTTCAAACCTCTAAGAAACATATTTTTACCAACAGCGTTTATATATACAGAAACTAACAAATTCAGATGAGGTGAATTATGAAGAAATTAGACGGCCTCTAGCTTCCCCCTAAGGAGGTTAGAGAGCCCATGAGTAATAGCGTAAAAAAATCACCTGTATGGACAGACCACCGCACACCCGGTACTTGCTGGAACAAACGGCAGGCAAGCAAGGCCGTTCGCCGCTTCACAGGTGACGTTAACAACGGCAAATGGTACCGAAAGCTGTTCTGTTCCTGGAATATTTGCGACTACCGCTTTTACAAAACAAAGCAGCAAGCAATACATGAATGGGAAACATCCCGTTGGCTGAGAGAGCGATTATTGACTCAGGCAGAAATCATTAAAGATTGGGAAAAGTTCTATAGAAGGAAATAAGCTCAAGCGTCGGTCAGGGGAGCCCGGCGCTTGAGCTTTTGTAAGCGATTGTTGCTACCAACCGTTGCTGTTTCCTTTCAAATCAAATACCAAAAAACTCTTTCGCAGTCGCTGTCGTTGCCCTAGCAACTTCTTCTACCGGTCTCCCCATATATCGCGCCACGGCTTGCAGGATATGCGGCAGGAATGCGGGCTCGTTCCGTCCATCCGTTGGCTTTTCTTTTAAGTCACGTGGAGTCAAAAACGGTGCGTCCGTTTCAATCATAAGCCGATCAGTCGGAATTATTCGGACAAGGTCCCTTAGATGCTTTCCTCTCCGTTCATCACAAATCCACCCGGTGATCCCGATATAGAAGCCCATTTCAAGGTAGGCCTTAAGCTCAGACTGAGTGCCTGTAAAACAATGGACCACCGCTTTTTGAACCGAATGTTCCTTAAGCAGCGCAATGAAATCTTTACATGCCTCACGTTCATGCAGAAACAGCGGCATATCTAACTCAAGCGCCAAGCGAATTTGCTCGGCGAACCATTTCCGCTGAACGTCCCGCGGTGAGAAATCCCGGTTATAGTCCAGACCGCATTCCCCAATGGCTACGACCTGCGGCAGTACCGCTAGTTCTTTTAGCTTCACAATGGTCTCTTGATTGCAGCTCTTCGCATCATGGGGGTGTACTCCTGCAGTAGCGTACAGCTCCCCTGAATAACGACCGGCATAGCGGGCTGTTTCTATACTGTTTTTCAGACTAGTTCCTGTAAGGATCAAGGGTGAAACGTGGTTTGCCGCCGCCCTTTTAACGACTTGCTCGCGATCTTGGTGAAAGGAACGATGCATCAGATTGACGCCGATATCAACGATTGGATGATTCATGATTCGATTGCTCCTTTTCCATGGATTCCAACACCGAACAGCATTCAGGTGGTACACGATCAGCTAACCATACTTCGTTACCCGCGTAATAAAACGTGATTCCGTGCTGTTTCGCACGCAACGTATCCACTTTAAGAATTGCCAGTTCTCCTCTACGGCTTCCCGCGAGCGTTGCAAAATGAGTGCCTTCCGACAAATGAACATACTGCCGGCTCATCGGACTTAAGCCTTCCCTCAAGATCGACGGGAGAACCTTCTTGTTCGTCCCGTGGTATAGAATGGTTGGAGGTTCGCCCGGAGTATATTGAACTTTATCATGACTATGACCGTACCTTGCTCTGATCCGGCCACCTTCGATTGCAAAACGCTGTTTATCTGACTTCCGGACCACTTGCTCGATATCTTCCCGCTTCACCCAGGCCCATTTGTGCTGCTTCTAAATAGCCTCCAACAATGTGATAACTGGACACGAACCATCTTCAGGATCTAAGACAACACCAAAATCCTCAGGCGTGTGCCGAAGCAGCTTGGTTATGAATTTGCTTAAACTTTTTTCCATTGCTTGATTTAACATCTTTAACACTTCTCTTCCTAAAATAACTATAACTACTGTCTATTTTCCATTAATCGCATTATATCCTTTCCAAACGCTCAGGAAACGGGATTATATGGTTAAAATTAAACGTTCCTAGATTTTTAATAAGAAAAGGGCCCGAATCCACTTAACGATTCAGGCACCCTATTATGATTATAAGCGCGGATCAATCTCCCGCTCCTTCGCAACTTCGAACAGCACATTGGCAGCAATCCCTCTGTAAGCCTCATGCTCAGGGGCAATCTCTTCAAATGGCACCGCCAGCATTCGCAGCCCCCACTGATACTCATTAAGCGAAGTGCGAAGCTTTTGATTCACATTCTTTTGTCTCATCAGCTTACGGTATTTATGCGGGAACTTGTAATCATACCCGTAGATGATGGACAAATACTCGGGATTCCGCACCTTCATATAAGGAACCGTGTTTCCGTTCCACAGCTCGGGCTTGATCACAATGCCCTCCATATGGTTCTCCATCGTAAGCTCAGAAAAGTAACGTTCCGCTTTCTCCAGGGAGTCCGACTCGGATAATTCCAGCGTGAGCGCCTCGTCCTCCGACAGAAAATCGTACATCTCGGAGGTCTTCCATTTCGGGATTTCTTCCTTACCATCTTCATAAACAATCTTCAGAACGGCAAACGGCTTATACTCCATGGCTTCGTCTTCCGCATACAGCTCCAGTTGCCTTCTGTACGTTTGATAAGCCTCCATGTGTTCTGTTAGCGGAACATACATTCCCCTGATTTCATGGACGTACTTGTAATTTTGGTACACACTGGAACCATACTTTTCACTTAAAGCGGACTTCGCGGTATGATGCTGGTCTTTTTCAAAGCCGCTCGCTTCATAGTCGGTAAAGAGCTTGCTCAAGGCTTCCTCAAAACCGTTTTGCTGCAGGAACGTAAGCTCTGTCTCAAGAGCTTTTTCAATAGGCTTGAACTGCCTTTCAATTAGCCCTTCGCCCAGCGCCTTCCACGGGAGCAGCTCTCCATCCAAAATCAGCATGGCGATCTTTCGCTCCTCCATAAAGCCGCTGAATTTCTGCAGCAGCTTGCCGTAAATCTCCGTTAAATCCACATGATTAATCTTGTAGCCGTTACGGCTGACCGCAAAGCATCGCTCCAAATCTTTGTTTAAATAAACGTTACATCTCGAGCCCATATATTTAGGCTGCAGAACAACTTCCTGAACGCCGCGTTCCCTGAAATAATCGAGGCCGCGTTTTAACGATTCCAGTTCATTCGTCTCCTCATTCTTGTCCGCCGGTGACATCGTACCTGAGATGAAGTTGATTTTATTTCGCGAGCAGTAGTGGAGTCTGCGGATGTCATCCTCATCAAGGTCTTGGACAGATACCTTTCGTTCCACCTTGAATAAGGTTTGCAGTTCCTCAGTGATCACCGCTTGGCGAGACTTCCGGGACTTCATAAACGGTTTATACGAGATACTGACGGAGGTCAACAGGTTACCATGTACGCTGCCCGTATCGATATGAATCTTATTACTGATCCGGAAAGACTGCTTAGCTGCGATGTGCCCGAACACATGATATGGATGATTTTTGACCGCTTCCTCCCGCAGAAAAGCAAGCTGGCCCTCCAGAGGAGCTTCCCGGTCGATCCGAAAATTCCTTTGATGTCGGACAGAATTCGTGTCCAGCTTGCCAATGTATTTATTCCGGCACGGGGCGTGAGTGACATAGAAGGACGGCCCCTTAGTCCCCACGTATCGATAAAATGGCTTCGAAATCGAGACTAGGTGCTGAAATTTCTCCAGCAGTTCCGGGTCATTCAGTAATACCTGTGTAGAATCAAAATACGTCTGCAGCAGATCTTGATCCACACCACCAATTTCACCCTTGATGTACTTATCAACGAAATTTTCGTGGTTCCCGAGCACGAAGTAAAAATGCTCCCGGTTATCGTACAGAAACTCAACGATGTCCTTCGTTTGCTTACCTTTGTCAATCCAGTCTCCGACCAAAATGATCTTGATTTGCTTTAGCTTATCGGTCACAACTAGCTTGCCCGCTTCGATTTTATATCCGTGATCGAGCAGCAGCCCCTTCAGATCATCTACACATTCGTGGACATCCCCGATCGTGATGTACTGCTGACCCTGTGGAAGAACGGTTGCCAAATATGTATCCACATCCTCAACGATGATTTTATATTCGGGATTCGCCCTTCCCTCTTCGGCTACATAAAAGTCTTTAGCACGCACTTTATGGATCTTGCCATATCCCTCGCGAGGCAGCGAACCGAGAACCTCTTTTTTCAGCCGATTGATGTGGTTCGTGATCAGTTTCTTCGAACGTTCCGAAGCGTAGTAATCTTCCCGCTTCCGGTAATCGAATACGATGACCTCGAGGTTGTAGTTGCTTTGAAACGCAATCTCTTTCACCTTTGCCCGAAAATCCTCAGACAAACCGGTTGTATCCACGACCACAAACTCCGCATTGACCGGAAAAGTCGTCACCATCTTCAGTCTTTCAAACAGCAGGTGAAACGCTTGCTCACTGGACTCAAGCATCACCTGATCATACTTGTCGTATTCATAACCAAGTACCTCCTGGCGAATCTGGTCGGAGGATAGATATTGAACGTTGGCCCTAACATTCCGGCTAGCATCCTCAAAACGCAGCCCCGGAATCAGCACTTCCCTGGCAAATGTCGTTTTCCCGCATTCCGTAGACCCGACCAGCATGAATATCGTGTGAACCCTCGTTTGAATCTCCATATGTCAGGCCCCCCTTTTCTTGAGAATAACACCCTGTGTAGTTTGAATATTGTTGACTCCATCTCCGACAGCAACAAATTCAGCATGCAGATTCGTTTCTTTTATCACATCACGCATCCACTGTTGAAAAGCTTCTTCACCCATCTCCCACTTGTGATCGTCATGCCGGAAATCGCTCAACTCATAGTAGTGGTTAAAATCAGCGTTAGGCGTCGTAATGATGAAGCTGTCAAAATCAACATGTGCACAGATTTGATGAATCAACTGCTTAGCCTCGTCCTGACTCATATGTTCAATGACCTCTGTCAAAATTACATCAACCTGCTCCCCGTTGTAGCTTTCAGGAACTTACCTATGGAGTTAAAAGTGACAATATTATCGATATCTCTTGCTTTCGCTTTACGCTCTACTTTCTCCAACAGCTCCTCATTGATGTCGACTGCATAGTAGCTGCCTTCAATTTTTCCGGCAAAAGGAAGTGCATAAAACCCTTCCCCACAGCCCACATCCAAAATCGACTTATCGAAAGAGAGTGCGTTCCCGATATAATTTCTTCGCTGAAAGGCCGTCCCACCGTAGGCAAATTTAATATCGTAACGGTCTGTTTTTTCAAGCTCCGCTTTGTACTTTTGAAAACGCTCCCTCGAAGACAGGAAATTCCGCACAAAGAGGCTGCGAATATAAAACGGTGCATCAATCACATTCATGCTCTTGATGTACTTTTCCAAAATGCTCTCCGAAATATCGATATATTCGTTTCCGAACATCGAGAGGAACAAGCACAGCACACTTACGGCATGGAGCAGCTGATACAAGCTCTTTTGTGTCGTAATGGTAAGAGAATAGCTCTTATGAGCTTGATGAGTGATTTCGAAAGAAAAACCCTTTAAATGCTTCTCGAAAAACTCAATATACCGGACCAGCTCGATATGTATCATATTAATGAAAAACGTATGCTCGTAGCCTTCAACGTCCCGCTCATCTTGCGCCTTAAGCGGCGCAGAGAAGAATTCGTTAATCGCATTTAGCGGAAATAAGGGAGTGTTGTATCTCGATACATTCAGATACTCGAAGTTCTCATTTTCGTGCTGCTTATAGGAAATTTCATTGTCCGCATCTTTAAAATACACATTAAAAGTCTGCTGATCGGTGTACCAGCCGTACGCAATGCCTCTGCGAACCGAGCGAAGCATCATGCCGGAATTCGGATTTTTCTTGATTAAAAATGAAAGCTGCGGATTGGTGGATCTGACTTGAATGATTGCCATCGTAATCTACTCCTATATCTACATTTGAAACTATCTTAGCTCAGATAATTGCACACGAACATGGTAAAAGTATTACGAAGCAAACCTAAAAATCCATAAAAAGGGAAAACAATTCGTCCAGCGGAGTCTGGTGTCAGACTCATATCTTGTGAGGGAATTACTAAACCTCTCTTTTACGTTCCGGATGGTAGATAATTCTAATGTAGTCTCTATCTCGACTATCCATATCACCAAGATACTTTCGTTCATGCTTCGGTATTAATTCATAAAGCTCTTTTAGCCTGGCTCTCGCGAACTCAGAAGGATATTCGAGATACTCATAATATGCCTTTCTGCATTTCTCTAGAGACGTTTCGCTTCCGTTTAACTTTTGATAAGTATCTACAAGCTGTTTATACTTTTCATTTATGTCAGTGCTATACAACACTGCATCAAACGTAATTTCACCCAAGTCTTCAAAACAAACAGCAGTGGGTCTAGTAAAGTTAGTAAATAAGGTTCCATTCTGAAAGTATTCTTCAATGCCTTCAATTTCAAAATTCAATTCAAATTTCGATGTATAACAAGTTACACGCCCGTCTTTGTAAATAACCAAATTAGCTATATAGTTCTTATCCTGGTGCTTGAGAAATATCGTAGATCCTTCACCTTCTGAGGTCTGATAAAACATTTCATTTTTCACATAAAACTCTTTTGCTACTGGAGCATGTACTACCTTTCTATTACTTTTTAGTTGTTTCTCAGAACTCGATATCGTGTAGATATTCTCCATGTTGGGATTAAGAATTCTAATCATGTTTTCTATGTGCCTTACATAGCTGGTTTTATTGAATTTCCACTTGGCTGAATGTATCTTATAAGCCCCGAGCTCATGGATCGAAAAGATTTCACCAGCCGGAACCTGTGGAACTAACCAATGGCTATTCATTTTGTCATTAAAACCAGCTAAGTCCACCAGTTCCCAACAGTTCACCATTCCATCTTCATAAACATCTACATTAACATAGTGGTACTGCATATTATGAATGATTCCAGGCACTCTTGTTCCTTCTATTTCTTTTTGTCTGCTGATTTTTTGCATGTTGACTGTCACCCCGTTGATTACGATTTATTCCTGTAAAATTGGCATACTTGTAGAAGTATATATATGATCAGACAAGTCTATTAAACACAAATTATCCCTTTAAAGTACAATTCTTCAAAATATTATTAAGTCCTTCATTATAAATAACCTACATCTAATGAATTAACTTAACAACAGTGAAAGCCATATTGATCGTCTTCGGTCGAATGCCTTCAATTATCTTCACTCCTTATTGTATGTGGATCCACGAAATACTAACGATTTCTTGCACCAAGAAAAAATAAAACAAAATACTATATACATAAAAATAAAATATTGATATAGTATTTTCAAGAAATCACTAGTAAATTTATGGGAGGTCGTACATATGGCAAATATTGAAATTAATATTGATGATGATACCTTACTCGAGGCCGAAAAGATTCTACTTTCCCTTGGGATGAATGTTGAGATTGCTCTGAATATCTTTTTAAGAAGAGTCTCTTTAGAAAAAGGATTCCCGATGACCATGGCCGCTTCAACACCAAACCTAATAGATTTCAGTGATTTTGAAGATATTGGTGAAACTTCCGTATATGAGACAAAGCCGTTTTCACGCAGCAATATCAAGATTACGCCAGCAATGGTTGAGGACCTATGGCGTGCGTTCCTAAGATACGTTGCGGGCACTGGCGAAATCAATAGGCTGAGTACTGAGGTTGCAGAGACAACTGGAATGAGCCGTGGTAGCGCATTTATTTATTTAATGGTTTTAGCTAACCTAGTTAATGGTGAGCCCAACACGCGAGTTTTGAAATATAAAGATTTAGAATTTTTAATGGGCAACATCAAGACCCAATTGGGAGAATCCAAGTACCAGAAAGCTATCCTTTCTTTGAAAAGGTCCATCCCC
This sequence comes from Paenibacillus hexagrammi, assembly GCF_021513275.1. Classification (NCBI taxonomy): domain Bacteria; kingdom Bacillati; phylum Bacillota; class Bacilli; order Caryophanales; family Paenibacillaceae; genus Paenibacillus; species Paenibacillus hexagrammi. Next base: position 5,306,622 of record NZ_CP090978.1, read on the forward strand.
TACTGGAGAGAAAATCCCTGGTGCTTTTGCCGATAAGGTTGAAGCTTATTGTAAAAAACATACATCGAACAAATAATGAGGGAATTATGAGTGATTAGCTACCTTCAAGTTTTGTAGCCACTAGGTTGGGAGCATCCGTGAACCAAATGAAGAAGCGGGGGCCGCCTTCCCTACTATCTTCCGCATTGTAACCTGGGAGATTCATGAGAAAATTGTAAGCGTCTAACAAGAAGGTGTATTCCAAGGCAGTCTAGATTTTGAGACAATTCCTTTAGAGTAAGTCGTTGGAGTTTTTCGACTCTACTCGAAAAACTCTAATGGGAGTGTGTCCAATTGCAAACTCTAGAAATGAGGAATCGCTATCGGCTTCAGCAGTGGACCGAGATTGTTCGTGACTGCCGTTCCAGTGGTCAGACCGTGGTTCGATGGTGTGCCGAGCACGATGTCAGCGTGAAAAGCTACTATTACTGGCTTCGAAAGATCCGTGAAGCTGCTTGTGAATCCCTTCCTGCCTCCTCATCTCCGAATGAACCAACACTGGTTTCAGTCCCTCCATCTTTGCGGGCGAACCCTCCGCGTTCCGAAGCAAGTCATGAACAAGCGGCGATCATCCTTCGTACGGATGCCGTTACGATCGAAATTCATCAGCATGCGTCTACCTTACTTCTCGAACAGACGCTTCGCATCCTGCAGTATGTTCGGTGACATCTCGAAGGCCGATCAACTGTATATTGCTTGTGGTTATACGGATATGCGAAAATCCATTGATGGTCTTATTCTCGTGGTGCAACATCAGCTACAATTAAACCCGTTTCAGAATCATTTGTTTTTGTTCTGCGGTCGCAAGCGCGATCGAATGAAAGCCTTGTACTGGGAAGGTGATGGCTTCGTCCTGTTATACAAGCGACTGGAATCAGGTCAATACCAGTGGCCCATGGATGCGGAAGCCGTACGCTCGATTACGCCACAGGAGTTTCGGTGGTTGCTGGAGGGGCTATCTATCCATCAGCCGAAAGCTGTCAGAAAGCTGGATTTCACTCCTTCCATCTAAGTCAAAAAAGTGCCGAAAACCCTTGTGAAATCTGGGTTTATACCTGCTTCTATGGTATAATGGTAGACATAGAAAACAGTGAAGGAACGGTAGCTCATGAGCCCCTCGGAACAGCTCCAAAAAATGGAACATCGCATCGGCGACCTGGAAAAAGAGAATAAGCGGCTACAAGAAACCGTGCAATTTCTAACGCAGAAGCTGTACGGCAAAAGCTCCGAGAAAACAGCTTCCCTCCCAATAGGAGTGGAGCAGCTGTCTTTATTTGATGAGGCAGAGACAGCAGCTTCACGCACTGCACAGGAGCCAAGCATCGAGCAGATCCAAAGCTACCAGCGGAAGAAGCATGTAGGTGAACGAGCGGAGCTGCTCCAGGATCTTCCGCATGAAAAGCAGCTATTTCAGGTACAGGACCGTTGTTGTGACGTATGCCAAAGCGAGCTTGTCTTGGTGGGCGAAGAGTTCGTGCGCACGGAAGTGGAGTTTATCCCTGCCCGCGTGCGAGCGATTGATATCTACAGAGAAACCTTGGAGTGCCGGACCTGTCGGAAAGAGGACATGCCTCAAATGAAAAAGGCAGTGACGCCTACGCCGGTCATCCAGCATTCAATGGCCTCCGCTTCCTCTGTGGCATGGGTCATGTACCAGAAGTTTGTGAACAGCATGCCCCTGTACCGTCAGGAGAAGGAATGGAAGAGCATCGGTCTTGATCTGAGTCGGGCAACTATGGCGAATTGGATGATCGCAGCCTCAAGAGACTGGCTAAAGCCATTGGTGAATCGACTGCATGAGTTGCTTGTAGGGGAGCGATATCTTCATGCGGATGAAACGCCCTTGCAGGTGATGAATGAGAAGGGACGGAAGAACACGACTGACTCTTACATGTGGATCTACAGCAGTGGGCAGCATAGTGAGCATCCCATACGAATCTTTGAGTACCAACCAGGGCGAGGGGCGAAGTACCCGCAAGCGTTCCTGAAAGGATTCAAGGGATATCTACATAGCGACGCCTACTCGGGCTATGCGAATCTAACAGGGACGACATCCTGCCTGTGCTGGGCGCATCTTAGACGTAAGTTTGTTGAGGCGTTGCCACCAGAGGCGAAGCAGTCGGAAGAGTCGCTTGCTAGTGAAGGAGTAGCTTATTGCAACAAGCTTTTCGAGCTGGAGTCACAGTTTAAGTCACATACTACTGAAGATCGAAAGGAGCAACGTCTGGTGCAGGAAAAACCTGTACTCGATGCTTTTTGGTCATGGGTAGAAACGGCCAAAAGCAAGGTGCTTCCTAAATCCAAGCTAGGCGAAGCGCTGAAGTATGCGCGTAACCATAAGCAAGAGTTGATGAATTACTTACAAGATGGGAACTGTGTGATCTCGAACAATTTAGCAGAAAACAGCATTCGTCCCTTTACGGTCGGCCGAAAAAATTGGTTATTCAGCGGCAGTCCACGGGGGGCAACCGCAAGTGCAGCGATCTACAGCATCGTAGAGACCGCAAAGGCAAATGGATTGAACCCGTACAAATATCTAGTATATTTGTTGCAGCAGCTGCCAGGGAATGCATTTCGTCAACAGCCAGAGCTACTTGATGCGTGCCTTCCATGGAGTACGGAAGTTCAAAGACATTGTACATAAACGCAGAGCCTGTGGTTATTCATGAACCATGGGTTTTTCTTTTGCCATACACCTGGTTATTAGACGCTTACAGAAAATTGAGAAAAGCGAAAAGCCGAGCGAAAGTCAGGGCAAATTGCCTGCTTCCGACCGGCTCAGCGACGAACTTATTTTGCTCAGTGGGAGATTGTATTAAAATCTACATTCATTTGTACAAGCAACACGACTGATTCCACATGCACCGTATGCGGAAACATATCCACCGGCGTCACCTCGGCGACGCGGTATCCGCCGTCGGCGAGCACGCGCAGGTCGCGCGCGAGTGTCGATGCGCTGCACGACACGTAAACTACTCGCTGCGGGCGCAGCTCGAGGATGGTCGCCAGCAGCGCGGGGTCGCACCCTTTGCGCGGCGGGTCAACGACGATCACGTCAGGCCGGACGCCCTGACGTGTCCACTCGGGCAGGACGACCTCCGCCGGTCCTGCCTCGAAGTGCACGTTCGACATGCCGTTTAACGCGGCATTCTTACGTGCATCGGAGATCGCCTCTTCGACGATCTCGACGCCGTACACCTGTCCCGCGCGCTGCGCCAGGAACAGGGAGATCGTGCCGATGCCGCAGTAGGCATCGACAACCGTCTCGCCGCCGGTGAGCGCGGCGTATTCAAAGCTTTCCCGTACAGCACTTCCGTTTGTACGGGGTTCACTTGAAAGAATGATCGCGCGGAAATAGCGAATTTCACATCGCCGATGTAGTCGTAGATGACCTCGCTGCCCCACAGGACGCGGGTCTCATCCCCAAAAATAACATTCGTCAGTTTCACATTAATGTTATGGCAAATGCTCTTCACCGTAGGCAGAGCCTCGCGAATGCCAGCCACCCACTCTTCGACGCGAGGAATGACGTCACCATTGGTCACCAAAACGACCATGATTTCCCCCGTGCGGAAGCCGACTTTGACTACGACATGCCGAAGCAATCCAGTGTGTGACTCTTCACGATAAGCGCGAATGCCCAGTCGCGCGCCAATTTCTTTACCCGAGCAACGACCTCGTCGTTCGATCCATGTTGGATCAAGCATTCATCCATGTCGATGATGCGGTGGCTTCCCTGCGCGTAGAAACCGCCGATCAGCCCGCCCCTCTCTTCTCCAAAAGGAACCTGTGCCTTGTTCCGGTATCTCCACGGCTCGTCCATACCCAACGTCGGATGGACTACAATCCCTTCATTTGTTTCAACCACCCCCGCCTCACCAACAACCTGCAGCTTCCCAATTCGCATCAGGTTGTCCACGACCTGCTGCCGCTTCACGCGAAGCTGCGCTTCGTAGCTCAAATGCTGCAGCTGGCAGCCGCCGCATTGATCATAAATACTGCATGGCGGAGCCACACGGTCCGGGCTCGCTTGCAATACTTTCAAAAGCGAAGCATAACCGTACTGCTTCTTCAAATGCTCCACCCGTACAAGGGCCCGCTCCCCTGGAAGTGCGCCTCCGATAAAAAGGGTAAAGCCGTTCACACGGCCTACCCCTTCTCCATCATGATTGATGCCGATGATTTCGGCTTCGTACTCGCTGCCTTTTTTGACGGGCAGGCTGGCTTCCTAAGCTGGAGCGACTGCCGCCGCGGCATGCGAACGAACAGTCCCACGTCTTGAACTGCTGCCCGCTTCTCCCTTTTTACCGTTTCTATGTTTACCTGGCGAAGCGCCAGAATGCTTTTTCACTGTCATATTCCCTCACTTCACTTTAGCAATCCCAAGATAACCTACACGCTCGACTATGATGCTATCTGGGTTTGATGCTGCAAATCAATGCTAAAAATAAAACTCAACGCTGCTGAATGTCAGTCGTGCGTTGAGTTACACTAGCAGCCTCCGCTGCTTAGTAAGCAAATACTTTGCTTTTATAACTATTACTTGGACCTATCTCCCCAAAACCACATCTCCCGAGATGGGGTCAAATTCCGTCTCCCCTCTACTCCTTCCTCTCCACCACATCAACCTCATCATCCTGCACAATCCCCTTCAGCTGAAAAGGCGCCGTCAACGTATCCAGCAGTGTCTTTTTATAAATCGACTGCCCGGATTCATCGACGATGATCCGCAAATGGCTTCGCAAGTTCGTCATGACACACGGCAGGGTGCCGCCGAATTCGCCGTCGAGGTTAAGCTGGACGTAGTCCGGCGAGTTGATTTCGATATGGTCGGTCTGGAAGTAGATGACGTTGGGGTCGGTCAAATGTTCGCCGCGCAGCGCCAAGGTGATGACGCGAATGAATTCGGCGAGGTTGCATTTTCGCAGGATAAGTACATCGAACAGGCCGTCATTCAGGCTGGCATCCGGTGACAGCTTCTCGAAGCCGGCTACGGAGTTACTGTTGGCCACGAGGAACATCATGGCTTCTTCGACGAATTCCGCTTCGCCCGCTTTGACGTGCAGCTCGATAGGCCGCAGTCTAGGCAGCTTCTCGATGCCTTTCATATAATAGGCAAGCTGACCGATCATGGTCTTAAGCTTGCTCGGCACTTCGTAGGTCAGCTCCGTCATGGAGCCTCCACCTGCAATGTTGATGAAGTAGCGGTTGTTGATTTTGCCTACATCGATGTCTCTTGTGTACTGGCGAACAATGAGCTCGCAGGCTTGCTCCCAATTTTTTGGAATGTTCAGTGCTCTTGCAAAATCATTGGTGGTGCCCAAAGGCAGGATACCCAGGGCCGGTCGGTTCGGTCTTTCGGCCATGCCGTTCACGACCTCGCACAAGGTGCCGTCGCCGCCTGCGGCAATGATGATATCGAAGCCTCTCTCTACAGCTTCTGCTGCTGCCAGTGTAGCATCCCCTTCTCCGATGGTGGCGTGGGTGGAGGTTTCTAGTCCCCCTCGCTCCAGCCGCTGGAGAATTTCGGGCAGTCTCTTTCTCATTTCCTCCCGACCTGAGGTCGGATTATAAATCAGTCTTGCACGTTTCACCATTACGTACTCATCACCCGTTCGCGATTGTTAGGCGGGAAGCGATTTGCCTCTCCATCCATTTGGAAATAAGCGGACTTGGCAGCAGCGCCCGTCCATTATATAAATATGCATCCCCCTCCAGCCGGGAAGGAATGACTTGTCTTGTGAAATAACCTTCACTTAAAAAAAGCGGAGCAACCACGATTTTGTGTTCGGGCTTGTTCTTTGCCCAGGTTTTCATTTTCCGCTGTACCTGATCCGGGAGCAGCATGGCGACGTCCGCTTCGTCAAAACCGCCGATAGCCTTGAGCCTCTCGGCAAGCTTTTCGAGCCCTCTGCGCCACTTCAGATGAAAGCCTTTTTCCACACTGCCGTGTCCGATCAGAAGCACGATCTGGTTCTGAGGCTCTGTTGCGAGCTCAGCGATATTTTCATAAAGGATCTCCGCTATAACCGGATCATCGTCGATCGGCGCAGCAAAATGGATATTTGCCTGGATATCAAATGGCGTCATATCGGTCTCCAGCAGCGGTTCAGGGATAACCCCGAGTGCGTAGCTAATCTCATCAATATGCGTGCTGCCGGACGATACGAACAGAGGAATCACGATGATATCTGTGACACCTTGGGCCTCCAGGCTGTATATCCCATCTTGAATCAGACGCCCTTCTACCAACTCTAGGTAAGATGCATAAATTGGCATGTTACCCGGCAATTCAACTGCGCTCACGGCTTCATCGACGAGGCGTACCCAGCCTTCATCCCTGGACCCATGGCTAATTACAAGCACACCATATTCACGTGTCATATGCTTCCCACCCGTTCACATCATTACCATGTATTCCTATGCTAACGAAATGGCCCCTCTGTGTCAATTGGACATGCGAAGGAGCCCCACAATGCCGAAGTGGAACCTTCCCTTTCCTATAAAAAAGCCTCCCCGAACATGAAAAACCTGCTCAGCACTCGGCAAAGCAGGAATTAGTCAAACATTCGTATAACGGCTCGCAATCATCACCGCAGCTTAACACGTTACCGTCCTAAACGATCCAGTGTCAGCACGTATCCGTCATTGCCATAGTTCAAGCAGCGCTTAACTCTAGAGATCGTCGCTGTGCTCGCCCCTGTTTCCGCTTCAATCTGATTATACGTACATCCTTTGCGCAGCATACGCGCCACTTCCAGACGTTGGGACAGTGATTGGATTTCATTCACCGTGCACAAATCGTCAAAAAAAACGTAGCACTCTTCCATATCTTTGAGCGTCAATATCGCTTCGAACAGCTGGTCGATCGCTTTATCATTCAATTTCTTCAGTTGCACCCGTCATCAACTCCCGGTAGAACTTCTCTGTAGCTCATGAGTATTTTTGTAAGCTCTGTTGTATGTTTCGACACGTCCCCAGTAATTCCTTCCTTTAGGTTAGCAAAACGTTAAAATTTCTATGCGTTAATGAGGTAAATCGTGACATTTTTACTGCTACCCGTGACAAACGTCCATACCAACGGTAGGCATGTGACATATCCTGTAAAAGATAAATCTTATACAAAGGGTCGTGAAACTACGTGAATACACACAAACATGTAATTGGCAATGGCGGTCAAGTTCAGCAAGTTCACACTCGAAGCTTTACGGGCGCACCTCCTGTAGGAGGTTTTGGTCAATATCCAGGTCTTGGCGGAGGTGCTCCGTTCGCAGACTTTGCACAAGGAGGAGGTCTCCCGGTCCCATTTGAGGGAGGCGGCGGAGGTGGATTCTTCGGCGGTGGTGCACCTGGAGGAGGTGCCGGTGGAGGCTTTCTCGGGCTAGGCGGTGGCGCAGGTGCAGGTGCATCCTCCAACCCGCTGAGCGGTCTGAATCTGAAGCAAATCTCCGGCTTCGTCGAAAGGATGGGCGGCATTGACGGAATCATCGGCACGATGGGCAAGGTTCAAAAGGTCATTGGCGGCTTTCAGCAAATGGCTCCGATGATGAAGCTCTTGTTCAATTCCTTTGGAAAAGTTAAATCAAAAGATTCAGATTCTGATGACGATTTTGATTTCGAAAGCCTGACGAAACGCAAACGCAAGCGTAAACGCCGGAGAAAATCATCCTCAGTCCGCCGTAAGACCGGCAAATCCAGCAAGAAGCGCACACGCAGATAAGCAGATGAGCTAGCATCAAACATCAATTCCTACAGCCGCTCGAGCCATGCTCCGTCATGTCGGGCGGTTTATTTTTGCAAGAGCCTCCACATACTCGGGATAACGCTTGTTCCACTCTTCTTTACGTTCGATCGTTCGTCCATCGAGCAAAGCCTCAATGACATCTAGGCAGACGTGCCACCCGGCGAGATCCCTGGGCGTATGATCGGTCAGTTTGCTAAGTGTCTCTATAAGGACAAGTTGACACCCCTCCCCATCCGGCGCTGCCTGCAGCTCAAAACGAACATGATCCTCCGCCCATTCATAGGCAAGCACAGCCTCCGCTTGAAAATCCGTGATTTTCATATCGATTTGCATACCATTGGGCATATCAAACTGCATAAATCCGCCTTCGCGCAGGTCTCGCGCCTTAAGCTCTGGAAACCACTTCACAAGCTTCTCGTTATTCGTCAAAAAAGCCCATACCTCCGCCACAGGGTGCTTCCAGATTCTTTCAAATCGGGCCACATAGCCGCCATGTATCGGTTCAATAACTGCCAACATGATTGTGCTCCTCCTTATGTTACTAACTCACATTTTCCGCTACCGCGCGAAGCTACCAGCACACGGTGTGGCGTCTCATGACCTTTGCCAACCATCTTCCACGGTCAAAGCGTATAGCTGATGGTCTTCCCATTTTCCATGAATCTGCAAATATCTCTTCGCCAGCCCCTCATATCGAAAGCCGCACCTTTGCAATACGCGAATGGACGGTTCATTGTTCGGCATGACCCCCGCTTGAATGCGATGAAGGCCTGCTGTCTCAAAAGCATAGCGTACACACTGGGATACCGCTTCCGCCATATATCCCTGCCCCTGATGGGCTTGGTCCAAATAGTAGCCTAATGAAGCGTTTTGAAAAGGCCCTCTTGCCACAGCAGTCAACGCAATCCGCCCAACAAGTGTATGGGACTCTTCTAAGAAGATCCCGAATATGTAAGACTGACCCTGTTCAAAAGCCTGTGCAGCCTGCTGGATGTCGCTTCGCTGCCCCTCCAAGGTGTAATGAGCATCCGAACGAATCGGTTCGAACGCTTGAAAATAATCACGATTGCGAATTCTGAGCTGCAGAAGCTCATCCGCATCCTGCTCATGAAGCTGTCTTAAATAAACACGTTTATGCTCCATATCATCACCTGCTAGAATTATAGCACACCAGAGATTCATGAAAAAAAGACCGCAAGCCGTATCTCTTATACGACCTACAGCCTATGGTTTAACATACTTCGTGGAGTTTCGGAGTTTCGTGCGGTGTGGCGTCGCATGACGCTTTTCTTGAAACGATGCACTTACTATCCGCAGCCCCGCTCCCTCCCCCACCGCTACTGAATCTTAATATCCGAGCCTTCCGGTACGATCTGGATCCACGTGTTCCCCGGCAATAGCGGCACTTCCTTGTTATCCGCATAAGCGCGGATCATGCCGTTCTTGCGTTCCCAGGTAATCGCCTGCGACTTGCCCTGCTGGAGAATGTAGCCTTTGCCCGGTCCAAATACGTCGACGCTTCGGCGTCCTTCTTTGTCGAGGATTTTGTGCTTGCTTTCCAAGACGAGCAGATTCTTGGTTTGCAGCTGCTTACCCGTTTCCCGGTCCAAGTGCGGCTTACCGTCCATGCTTCGCATGTATACACCATCTGCAGCATTATAATCATAGGATACGACGTATCCTTGTATGTAAGGAATTTGAATGTTATTCGCTGTTGTTCCCGCTGCTGCGCTTTGTCCATCCTTGGCAAAAGTAAGCACCGGACCATTCCAGCTGCTGCGAAATTTGTGCGCATCGGCGCCTTTTTGGATTTTTTCTACAGATGTATACAGGTTATGCGGTGGCTTACGATCCGTGGCTCTCCAATAGTAGGCGCCGTCACCGTAAACTTCATCCAAGTGAGAAAGCTTTCTTCCTGCTAAAATGTTCATCGCATCCTGACTCCAGCCTGCGTGTACGATCACGGCATCCATCATGTCGCCGATTTCAACGAAATACGGACGAATGCTTCGGACAGGTCCGATTGTTTTGGCCTCATGGCTTTGAAACACCGATACGAATCGGGTGATCTCACCCTCCGCCAAAATTTCATACACAATATCAGCCTGATCCAAACCGGTCTGCGGCCTTGCTTGCGGGGAGTTTTCGACCATGACCATGTAAGGTCTGGTCTTCAATTCCTTTTCGCTCGGTAGGCCGGTTAACGGGAATTTGTAAGGCAATGACACGGCTTCCGGCGTAGCGGTTGGCTGCGGAGTCGACGTTGCTACTGCTGTCGTTTCCACGGGCACCATGCTCGTCACAGGCGTTACTTCCGTTCCTCCGCATCCGGTTAATACCGCTGCCGTGCAACCAAGGGCCAGCCATGCGCGAATGTGGCTTCGATTAACTTTTAATAGTTTCATAGAGCTGCACCTCTTCTATTCGTTCTCTAGTCATTCATGGGTATGCTTCCGAGAGAGATTTTAGAAGACTTCCATACATCTTTGACATGATTTACTAATTCGCTTTTAAGCGAAAGATATCCTTTTTTTCATATAGATTTGGCCGGTTGTTTGCTATAGTAATAGAAAGAACAATTCTCAGGGGAGGTCTGTCCGATGAACACGCTCACCCATGACCTACCGGTCATCTTGTTCGACGGCGTCTGCAATTTGTGCAGCGGCGCTGTACAATTCATTCTTCGTAACGACCCGAAGGGAAGGTTCCGATTCGCATCCCTGCAGTCCGCCTACGGTCGTGAATCGCTGCGGCAGTTCGGACTTCCGGAGGATATCAGCACGATTGTGCTGCTTGAGCAAGGCCGCGCCTACACGCAATCCACAGCAGCTCTGCGCATTGCCAAGCGCCTGCGGGGTGTATGGCCGCTCACTTATTCGGCGATCCTCGTACCACCAGCAGTACGCAACATCGTATATAGATGGATCGCTCGCAATCGCTATCGTTGGTTCGGTAAGTCCGAGCAGTGTATGCTGCCCAAGCCCGAATACAGGAACCGTTTTCTGGACTAAACAGCAAAAACCGGAAGCAGCACCTTCTTTAAGATGCCCGTTCCGGTTTTTATCATGCCTGTAAGGAGGAATTTCAGTTGACGCCTAACGTGTGCGAATCCCAGGCGCAATCTCTTATTTCCTCGACTTTTGCCAACTCTCCTCGGTTCTTCTCAGTCCCCATCGACCTTGCCCTTCTATCTTTACTTTACTTATTCTATCTTAAGCTTTCTTATCTTCTTGCCACTCCTGACCTTACCTTCACTAATCTTTCCTCATCTTCTTTTACCTGTTCAGATTTCCTCCGCTGTTTTCAACATCTATCAGCCTTTCTCTTCCTCCGCTCCAAACATCCAACAGCTCAAGCTGAGCGTTCCCATCTGATAGCTGCGATGAAGCAGCTTAGCCCGGTCGTTCGGCTCCGCCGCTCCCATGGCCAGCAGCAAGGGGACTAAGTGTTCCCGAGTCGGCACAGCTTCCTTGGCAAAAGGCGCTCTGTTCATATAATCGAACAATGCTTCCAAATTCCATGTCTCGAGCTGCTCCGCCAGCCATTCATCGAACTGAACCGCCCAACGCTGCGGTTTGATAGCGCTTCGGTCAAGCTTCCGCAGATTGTGAACGGTGCCGCCGCTCCCCACGATCAGCACGTTGTGCTCCTTTAACTTTGCTACGGCCGAGCCGATTCTGTAGTGCTCCTCCATGGCCAGATTTGGGTTCACAGATAGAGGCACAACCGGGATGTCAGCATCCGGGTACAGGATATGCAGCAGCGCCCACACACCATGGTCCAATCCTCTCTGGTCATTGATTTCACAGGCGATGCCCTCCGCCTCGAACAGACTCTTGATATGAAGACTTAGAGGCAAACTCCCTTTAGCAGGGTACGTAATTTCATAGAGCTCTTTGGAAAAACCGGAAAAGTCGTAAATAGTCTCAGGACGAACCGCTGCCCCGATTTGCTGAATCGCGCTTTCCCAATGTGCGCTGAAGACGACAATAGCTTCCGGCTTGGGCAGCTGCGAGGCAAGTATTTTCAAAAAATCCGTATACGCGTGTTCCTCGATCGCCAGACTCGGCGCCCCATGGGCCATATAAAATGAAGGCAGCATGCTTGAATCCTCCTATCTTTACAATCATCGATAAGCATAAAGCCAGCCTGTACGGTATGGTACGGCTCGATATAGCATGGCACGGCTCGGTACCTTCGATACGATCAACGCGCTAACCACACAAACCACGCAACATCACACAAATCGCCGCATGAATGCACTCAGATCTGCCTACACTATGGAAAAAGCAGATTCGAGGTGGTAGACGTATGCAACCATTATGGCAATTCCTCACTCATCATTGGATATCTATCGCTTCCATTATTGGCTCCCTCTTGGCCGTTCTCTACGTGTATAAGAATAAAGAGAAGCTGCTCGCGGACGAAGATAATTAATGGTACGAGTAAAATAAAATAGCCCTTCACCTGCATATTCCTGTACATACAGTTTATGCAAACGAAGGGCTGCTTATTTATTCAGATCTTCTTGTGGCTTAGAACCTAAGCCCTACTACTATACTTGCGGCTTCAAAGCCTTCATCGCAATATCCGTCCGGTAATGCTTACCGTCAAAATGAATCCGATCCGCATTCGCGTAGGCCTTCTCTCTAGCTTCCACAATGTCTTTGCCGAGTCCTGTAATCCCCAGAACGCGTCCGCCGTTTGTAACGACTTGTCCGTCTTTCAAAGCAGTTCCGGCATGGAACACGATGGCATCCTGAACTTGATTGAGACCGCTGATCGGCAGACCCTTCGGATAGTTGCCAGGGTAGCCCTCGGAAGCTACGATTACGCACACAGCGGCTTCGTCGCTCCACTCAATCGGCTGATCGGCCAGCGTTCCATTGTTAATGGCAAGAAAGATATCAAGCAGATCGGTCTTGAGGCGAGGCAAAATGACCTGCGTCTCAGGATCCCCAAAACGAGCGTTGAACTCGATCGTCTTTACACCGTCTGGTGTCAGGATAAGACCCGCATAAAGTACACCTTTGAACGGGCGGCCTTCCTTCACCATCGCGTCAGCCGTAGGCTGTACGATGTTGTCGATCGCTTCTTGCACAAGGCTTTGCGGGATATGAGGCAGCGGAGAATAGGTACCCATGCCGCCTGTATTCGGTCCTTTATCTCCATCAAAAACAGGCTTATGGTCCTGCGACGGAACCATCGGACGAACCGTAGAACCGTCTACGAATGCTAGCAAGGACATTTCTTGCCCTGTAAGGAATTCTTCGATTACGACTTTAGCGCCCGATGCGCCGAATACTTGACCGACCATAATGTCCTTCAGCGCAGCTTCCGCTTCCTCCATCGTTTGCGCGACGGTTACGCCTTTACCTGCTGCAAGCCCGTCCGCTTTGATGACGATAGGCGCTTTCTGCGTATGCAGATAAGCAAGCGCTGCCTCGTAGGTGTCAAATGATTCGTAAGCCGCTGTCGGAATGTTGTATTTCTTGAGCAGCTGCTTCATAAATACTTTACTACCTTCAATGATGGCCGCATTCGCACGTGGTCCGAAGGCCGGAATGCCCTTCTCTTCCAAATGGTCGACTAGACCTGCAGCGAGCGGATCGTCAGGCGCGACCATAACCAAATCAATTTGCTGCTCTTTGGCAAAGGTACTGATTTCCTCGAATTGCAGCTCGGTAATCGGCACACACTCGGCCAGCTCGGCAATGCCGCCGTTACCAGGTGCGCAGTACAGCTTGCTTACTTTCGGGCTTTTGCTCAGTGACCACACAATGGCGTGCTCGCGTCCGCCGCGGCCAATAACTAGAATACGCATCGGATCATATTCCCCTCTCATAAGGAAAGCCCACGGTCACAGGATCGATCGTGAGCATTTCCGATTAATGTTTTAGTGTCTAAAATGACGAATACCTGTCGTAACGATCGCGATGCCGTTCTCGTTAGCAACTTGAATGGACAGCGCGTCATTGATGGAGCCCCCTGGGTGAATAACCGCTGTTATGCCTGCTTTAGCAGCCAGCTCCAGCGTGTCACCTTTCGGGAAGTACGCGTCGGATGCCATGACGGAGCCTTTGGCTTTTTCGCCAGCTTGCTCAATCGCAATCTTCGCGGATCCTACACGATTCATTTGTCCAGCTCCTACGCCAACCGTCATATCATCTGCAGCAAGTACAATCGCATTAGATTTAACGTGCTTAACTACTTTCCAACCGAAAAGCAGCTGCTTCAGTTCAGCTTCCGTCGGCTTGCGTTCAGTTACAACCGTCAAATCCGCTTCTGTGATTTGGTGAACGTCGATATCCTGCACCAGCATACCGCCTTCAACCGTCGTGATCACCGGCTCAGGCTTGCGTTCTCCGGCTTGATCCAGACCGCTAACCTTCAACAGACGAATGTTTTTCTTCTTGGAAAGAATCTCAAGCGCCTCTGGCGAGAAGTCAGGAGCGATGACGATTTCCAGGAAGATTTCGTGCAGCAGTTGCGCCGTTGCTTCATCAATTGTACGGTTCGCCGCTACGATACCGCCAAAGATGGAAGTTGGATCTGCTGCGTACGCTTTTTGGTAAGCTTCTAGTACGTTCGTGCCAATACCTACGCCGCAAGGATTCATATGCTTAACAGCTACAACAGCAGGCTCGCTGAATTCCTTCACGATCAGAAGCGCACTATTAGCGTCGTTAATATTATTGTAGGATAATTCTTTACCATGTAATTGTTCAGCCGTTGTAATGCTTCCCGCAGCTGCATTAGGCTTGCGGTAGAAGGCTGCGCTTTGGTGCGGATTTTCGCCGTAGCGGAGATCCTGTACTTTTTCATACGTAACCGTGTAACGCTCTGGATAAGTCTCGCCCACTTGCTTGGACAAGTAGTCGGAGATCAGGGCATCGTAAGAGCCTGTGTGACGGAACACCTTCGCAGCGAGGCGCTTGCGTGTATCAAGTGTCGTATCGCCGCCGGCGCGCACTTCTTCAAGGACGCCGTTGTAATCCGCAGCATCCACAACAACGGTAACGAACGCATGGTTCTTGGCTGCCGAACGCAGCATCGTAGGACCGCCGATATCGATATTTTCGATCGCGTCTTCATAAGTGACATCCGGCTTTGCAATGGTTTCAGCGAAAGGATACAGATTCACGACAACTAAATCGATGTAATCCAGTCCCAGCTCTTTCATGCTTGCTTGATGCTCTTCATTGTCGCGAACAGCAAGGAGACCGCTGTGAACAGCTGGATGCAAGGTTTTTACACGTCCATCCATGATCTCAGGGAAGCCTGTTACCTCGGATATGCCGATAACCGGAACTCCCTTATCCTTCAATAAGCTTTGCGTACCGCCTGTGGAAATGATTTGCACACCCAATTTTGTTAGCTCGCTTGCGAATTCAACGATCCCTGTTTTATCGGATACGCTGATCAGCGCTCTTCTGATTGCCACGATGCTTCCTCCCCATTATCCTTCTATTTTTATAAACATGATCTACGAACGTATCAGAACTCTTCTTCCATCAATAGAAACTTTGCCCTCACGAAGCAAACGAATGGCCTGCGGAAGCACCATATGCTCAGCAGCATGAATGCGCTCTGCCAAAGACTCCGCTGTTTCATGCTCGTGAATTTCAACGGCACGCTGCGCAATGATCGGACCTGAGTCTAAGCCCCCATCCACAAAATGCACCGTAACTCCGGTCACCTTAACGCCGTAATCCACTGCCTGCTGAATTGCATTAACACCCGGAAACGAAGGCAGCAACGAAGGATGAATATTGATCATCCGGCCGTAAAAAGGCTCAACCAGCACATTGGTAATAATCCGCATGTAGCCGGCCATGACAACCAAATCGATCTGGCGGTCCTGCAGCTCCTTGAGGATTAAAGCCTCGTAAGCTTCCCTGCTTTCGTAATCTTTCGGGCGGAATGTAAAGACAGGCACCTTCGCTTCTTTAGCACGCTCTACCACATACGCACCCGGACGGTCACAAACAAGAAGCTCGATGCTGACATCAAGCTTCCCTTTCTGAACCTGATCGACGATCGCCTGAAAGTTCGAGCCGCTGCCCGAAGCAAATACGGCAATGCGGTAAGGCTGCATTACACGTCAGCTCCTTGGAAGGTAACCACTCGGCTTCCTTCGGTCACAACGCCCAGACGGTAAGGCTTCTCGCCTTGCGCTTCAGCAGCTTTGATCGCTTTCTCCGCATCATCCGCGCTGACGATAATGACCATACCGATCCCCATATTGAATGTGCGGAACATATCGTTGTTGCTGATTGCTCCTTCACGCTGCATGAGCTGGAAAATCGGCAGAATCGGCCAGGAACCGTATTGGATGTCCACATTTACGTTATCCGGCAGCACACGCGGGATATTCTCGATGAAACCGCCGCCTGTAATGTGCGCCATACCTTTGATCGCCACTTCCTCCAGCATGCCCAAAACCGGCTTCACATAAAGCTTGGTTGGCTCGAGCAGCACACTGCCCAGCTTATCTCCCAGCTCTTCAATGTGATCATGCAGTGAGTAGCCTTTGTCTTCCAGCAAAAGTTTGCGCACAAGTGAAAACCCGTTGCTGTGCACACCGCTGGATGCCAGACCTAGAACCACATCTCCAGGACGGATCGTGGAGCCGTCGATGATTTTTTTCTTGTCAACGATTCCTACGGTAAAGCCGGCAATGTCATACTCCCCCGAGGCATACATGCCCGGCATTTCCGCCGTTTCTCCGCCGATCAGTGCGCAGCCGGACTGCTCGCAGCCGTCAGAGATCCCTTTGATGATCGCTTCGATTTTTTCCGGAATGACTTTATCGCAAGCGAGGTAGTCCAAGAAGAAGAGCGGCTCCGCGCCTTGAACGATAATGTCGTTCACGCACATCGCAACAGCGTCGATACCGATCGTATCATGCTTATCCATAGCAAAAGCAATCTTCAGCTTCGTACCTACGCCGTCCGTACCGGATACAAGCACAGGCTCCTCGTACTTGTCTTTGTTCAGGCCGAACAGTCCGCCGAAGCCGCCCAGATCCGTCAAAACCTCAGGACGAAACGTCCGCTTCACATGCTTCTTCATCCGTTCTACAGCTTCGTTCCCCGCCGCGATATCGACTCCAGCCTTTTTTATAAGCATCCGACACTTCGCTTCCACTCCTTTAATTTGTCTATATATGTAGGGGGAAAGAGCTGACTCAGCTCTTTCCGTTATGATTGGCGATAAAACAGGCCCATTACAAGCTTCAGCAGCTTTTCTCCGATCGCTGTTGACATGTTGTTATCTCATTTAAATAAAAGAATTCTAAAGGTACTAACAACCTGTCAAAGGCGACCGCTACGCTTCTCCGAAAACTACTGAGCTCTTCATTCCTCTTTATCGGCTATCTTGGGAAAGAGCTGACTAAGCTCTTTCCGTTATGATGGTATAAGTCCGTAATCTATGACGCCGTGCCTAGTCGCAGGCGCAGCCGACCTTCGTCGTATCCACGATTTCCGTCGGGTAATTGTTGTTGAAGCACGCCATGCAGTAGCCGCTCTCTTTGCCCGCTGAGCCCTGGCCGATGGAATCAACCAGTCCCTCCTGGGTGAGAAAATGCAGCGAATCCGCATTGATCGCTTTGCGAATCTCTTCGATGGAATTCATCGCAGCGATCAGCTCCTTGCGGGACGGCGTATCGATGCCGTAATAGCAAGGATTCATAAACGGCGGAGAGCTGATCCGTACATGGACTTCCGTAGCTCCCGCTTCACGAAGCAAGTTCACGATACGCAGCGAGGTCGTTCCACGGACGATCGAATCGTCGATCATGACGACACGCTTGCCTTCAACGACTTTACGAACGGCGCTCAGTTTCATCTTCACGCCCTGCTCGCGCAGCTCTTGGCTTGGCTGGATAAAGGTCCGGCCTGTGTAGCGGTTCTTGATCAAGCCCAGCTCGTAAGGAATGCCCGTCTGCTCGGCAAAACCGATCGCAGCTGAGATACTCGAATCCGGCACGCCGGTCACGACGTCCGCATCAACGAACGCTTCCATCGCCAGTCGCTTCCCCATCCGCTTACGAGCGGAGTGGATGTTGATGGCATCGATGTCACTGTCAGGACGCGCGAAGTAAATATACTCCATTGCGCAGATGGCGCGTTTGCCGCCTGGAGTAAACTGCTCCGAGCGGAAGCCGTCGCGATCCAGGACAATGAGCTCACCTGGCTGTACGTCACGGAAATATGTCGCGCCCACGGCGTCGAAAGCACAGCTCTCAGACGCGAACAAGTAAGCATCTCCAAGACGTCCAATCATAAACGGGCGCAGACCGTTCGGATCAAGGGCAGCGATCAGCTTGTCCTTGGTGATGATCAGGAACGCAAATCCACCAACGACCTGTTTCAAAGCATCCTTCACCGCATCCTCGATGTTATCATGCTCCGAACGGGCAATCAGATGCGCCATAACTTCCGTATCGCTCGTCGTTTGGAAGATCGAGCCTTTACGCTCCAGATCACGCTTGATGATGTTCGCATTGTCCAGGTTGCCGTTGGTTGCAAGCGCCAAATCACCCTCACGGTATTTGAACACCAGCGGCTGTGCATTCGCCAGCTTGCTTTCGCCTGCCGTTGAATAACGGACATGGGCGATCGCGGTAGAGCCAGTCAAGGGAGAGAGTGTCTCTCCGGTGAATACTTCTTTGGCAAGTCCCATGCCCCGGTAGTAGTTAAACTTACCTTCATCAACCGTGCAGATACCGGCGCTTTCCTGCCCTCTGTGCTGCAAAGCATGAAGCCCGTAGTAGCAGAGAGAAGAAGCGTCGGGGTGACCATACACCCCGAACACGCCGCATTCTTCGTTCAATTTGTCAAACAAACCGCCATGGCCGCCAATACCTTCGTTGTAATACTCACCTGTCCAAAGCTCATGCTGCTGCCCGCTCAGCTCATCGCTGGGCGCCGCAGGAAGCTTCAGGGCCCCGGTTTGTTTCACGCCATTAGACATGGAATCGCATCCTTCCAGACCTTTTCCAGCTCGCTGACCGGAGACTGGATTTGCTGCTTGCCGTTCACGGCAACGCTCAGCTCTGTTCCTGTGACTGTTCCGATTTCTTGATAAGGTACGCCTTGGGAAGCGACCCAGTGCTTTAATGCATCCGCTTTGTCAGGCGAAGCCGTCAACAGAATGCGGGATTGGCTTTCGCTGAACAGTGCAATATCTGTGCGAAGCTCGGAGTTGATCGCTACTTGAGCGCCGATACCGCCGCTGATTGCACTCTCAGCAAGAGCTACAGCAAGACCGCCCTCGGATAAGTCATGCGCAGAAGCGACATAGCCTTCTTGGATCGCTTTTAGAACGGTTTCCTGCAAGCGTTTCTCTACTGCCAAGTCCAGTACAGGAGGACGGCCTTCGGTTACGCTGTGAAGTACATATTGGAATTCACTGCCGCCGAGCTCTGCCTTCGTCTCGCCGAGCAGGATGATGATGTCGCCTTCGTTTTTGAAGCTTTGCGTCGTGATGTGGTCAACGTCGTGGACAAGACCCACCATACCGATAACCGGTGTCGGGTAGATTGCTCCTTTGGCGTTCTCGTTGTAGAGAGACACGTTACCGCCGATGACCGGAGTGTTCAACTCACGGCAAGCTTCCGCCATACCGTCCGTTGCTTTCTCAATCTGCCAGAAAATTTCCGGCTTATCCGGAGAACCGAAGTTCAGGTTATCCGTTACCGCAAGTGGTTCAGCGCCGGAGCAAACAATGTTACGCGCCGCTTCGCTCACCGCGATCCGTCCGCCTACTTCCGGATCGAGATACACGTAGCGCCCGTTGCAGTCGGTTGTCATCGCAAGTCCCTTGCGCGTGCCGCGAATGGTTACGACTGCTGCGTCCGAACCCGGGCGCACCGCAGTTTCCGTACGAACCATGTAATCATACTGGTTGTACACCCACTCTTTGCTCGCTACCGTCGGGGACGCGAGCACTGCCTTCAGCGCATCCGTCAACTCCGTTACCTCAGGGTAACGAGTCGTATCGATGGATGCGTGCGTCTCATAATAAGCCGGAACTTGGTTCGGCTTATTGTAAACCGGGCACTCGTCAACCAGTGCCCCTACCGGCATATCCCCCACGACTTCACCGTGGTGGATCAAACGCAGGCGACCGTCATCGGTCACCTTGCCGACCTTCGCGCAGTGCAAGCCCCAGCGCTCAAAAATGCCCTTCGCTTGCGCCTCATGCTTCGGCTCCACGACGAACAGCATGCGCTCTTGCGACTCGGACAGCATCATTTCATACGCTGTCATGCCTTCTTCGCGCTGCGGAACCTCATCAAGGTAAAGCTCCATACCGTTACCGGCTTTACTTGCCATCTCAGCGCTGGAGCAGGTAAGCCCCGCAGCGCCCATATCTTGAATTCCAAGCACGATGCCGGAATCGATAAGCTCTAAGCATGCTTCCAGAACCAGCTTCTCCATGAACGGATCGCCTACTTGCACCGCAGGACGCTTCGCTTCGGATTCCGCTGTCAGCTCCTCGGACGCGAATGTCGCGCCGTGGATACCGTCGCGTCCTGTTGCAGGACCGACGTAGAACACAGGGTTGCCTACACCTTTGGCGACACCGCGTTGGATTTTATCATGGTCGATAAGCCCTACGCACATCGCGTTAACAAGCGGATTCCCCTCATAGCTTTCGTCGAACATGACTTCGCCGCCAACCGTTGGAATGCCGATACAGTTCCCATATCCAGCGATACCGGATACGACGTGCTCGAACAAATATTTTACACGGTCATTTTGCAGTTTACCGAACCGCAGAGAGTTCAGCAGCGCAATCGGACGCGCACCCATCGAGAAAATATCACGGATAATACCGCCCACACCTGTTGCTGCGCCTTGATAAGGTTCAATCGCTGAAGGGTGGTTATGGCTTTCGATTTTGAATACAACCGCTTGGTTGTCTCCGATGTCTACGATCCCTGCACCTTCGCCTGGACCCATCAGAACGCGAGGGCCTGTAACCGGGAACTTGCGAAGGACTGGCTTGGAGTTTTTGTAAGAGCAATGCTCCGACCACATTACGCTGAATACGCCGATCTCGACATAGTTTGGATTACGTCCGAGGAAGCCGCAGATTTTAGCATACTCATCGTCGGTTACGCCCATTTGCTTGTATATTTTCTGCTCTGCGATTTGCTCGGCAGTTGGTTCCTTAGCGGATAGCTGCTGCGCCATGTTTCTCCCTCCAAGTGCTTAGAATCGATGTAAACATTTTCTTGCCGTCCGCGGACCCGAGCAGCTCATGAATGGCGCGCTCCGGATGGGGCATCATACCTACTACGTTACCGGCCTTGTTGCAAATACCGGCGATATCGTCAACGGATCCGTTCGGGTTGTTACCCGCTTCATAACGGAATACGATCTGGTTGTTTTCTTGCAATTCTTTCAGTGTAGCATCGTCACAGTAGTAGTTGCCTTCACCGTGAGCAATCGGAATGTTGATCAGTTCGCCCTCTGCGTAGTCGCGAGTGAACGGAGTTGTATTATTTTCAACTTTCAAAACTGCCTGGTGGCAGCGGAATTTCATGCCGTTGTTGCGAAGCAGTGCGCCTGGAAGCAGTCTAGCTTCCGTCAACACCTGGAATCCGTTACAAATACCTAAGATGTATTTGCCCTCTTCAGCCGCTTTGACAACAGCCTTCATCACATTCGTAAATTGAGCGATAGCGCCGCAGCGCAGATAGTCTCCGTAGGAGAATCCACCTGGTACTAGAATGCAGTCATACTTGGAAAGGTCGTCAGCCGTATGCCAGACGTAGTCAACAGGCTGTCCAATCGTATCTTCGATAGCTTTGTAGCAGTCGATGTCGCAGTTCGATCCCGGAAACACAAGAACCGCAAAATTCATGTCGTTCTCCTCCTTCATCGTCCTACGCCAACTCGTAGCGATAGTCTTCGATAACCGTATTAGCCAGCAGCTTTTCGCACATTGCTTTTACGCGTGCTTCTGCCTCCGCTTTGTCCGTTGTACCCAGTTCAAGCTCCAGGTATTTACCAATGCGAACCTTGCCTACTTCTTCAAAGCCCATCGAATGAAGAGCTCCTTGAACGGCAGTTCCTTGCACGTCCAATACGTTTTGTTTGATCGTTACATAAACGGTTGCTTTCATTTCCCTAACTCCTCCTCGAGTTGACTGCTTATTTAATCCACCAGACGGTGAAGGATTTCTTTGTATCTGCGGGATATTTCTTCAACGACCTCAGCTGGAAGCTCATCCGGCTCGCTGTTCTTGTCCCAACCGGAGCTTGCGAGGTACGTCCGCACCGGCTCTTTGTCCATGGAATCGATCTCGATATCCAGCGCATACTTGTCCTCCGCCCAATAGCGGGAGGAATCCGGCGTGAACACTTCATCAATCAGGATCAGCTCTCCGGCATAGAAACCGAACTCAAACTTCGTATCTGCTAAAATAATACCTTTGCGCTCACAGATCGCATGAGCCAGTGTGTAGAGCATGATGCTTTTTTCTTGAAGCTCGTAGGTCAGCTTCTCGCCGACTAGTTCGATCATCTGCTCCAGTGAAATGTCTTCATCATGACCGACATCGTTCTTTGCCGCAGGTGTGAAGATCGGGTTTTCCAGACGTTGGTTCTTGCGTAGGCCTTCCGGAAGCTTTTTACCGTTGATCTCTCCGGTTTTCTCGTACTGTCTCCAACCGTTGCCTGTGATGTATCCGCGAACGACGCACTCGATGGAGATGCGGTCCGCTTTTTTCGCTACGATAATGCGCTCCTTCAGCAGCTCTCTCGCCTCTGCATCAGGAATGATATCCTGCAGCTGTTCCACATCCGTATGCACGATGTGATTCTTCATATAACCGCTTGTGATGCCGAACCAGTACTTGCTGAGCGCGTTCAGCACATAACCTTTATCAGGAACGCCCGGCTTTAAAATATAGTCAAACGCCGAAATCCGGTCGGTGACGACGATCAAAAAGTTCTCGCCCAAATCATACAGCTCGCGAACCTTGCCTTTATGAACCAAAGGCGCCTTAACCAGATTCGTGGCCGTATCCAGAATATTGCCTGCCAAGACCAACACGTCCCTTCTATATATAGCTTCCTGCTGGGCAGGAAGATCAGTCTGTCGATAAAGTGAGGGCCATTACTACTGAGCTCTCCATTCCTCTTTATCGCAAAACTCCGTTTACCACCAGGCAAGGAGGTAATGCTCTCCGTTCCACCTTGCCGACAGAAGATTTCTCCTGCCTCTTACAGCCCCAGTCGGTCAAAAATCGTGTCCACATGCTTCAAATGCCAGCTTGGATCGAAGCAATCGGCGATCTCTTCTGCGCTTAGCACTTCTGTAATGACAGACGCGTTCTCCACGATCTCGCGGAAGGAGCGCTGCTCTTCCCAAGCCTGCATGGCTCTTGGCTGTACGGTGTCGTAGGCTTGCTCGCGGCTGAAGCCCTTGTCGATCAGCTTCGTCATCACGCGGCCGGAGAAAGGAACATCGTACGTGCTGCGCATGTTGCGCTTCATATTTTCAGGGAATACCGTCAAGTTCTTGATGATGTTGCCCAGGCGGTTCAGCATGTAGTTCAGCAGCTGCGTAGCGTCCGGAAGAATGATGCGCTCTACGGAGGAGTGCGAAATATCGCGCTCGTGCCACAGCGTCACGTTCTCGTAAGCGGAAACCATGTGACCGCGGATCACGCGGGACAGGCCGGAAATGCTTTCGCAGCCGATCGGATTACGCTTGTGCGGCATAGCGGAGGAACCTTTTTGACCTTTAGCAAACGGTTCTTCAACTTCACGGAACTCACTCTTTTGCAGTGCGCGGATTTCAGTTGCGAATTTATCCAGTGACGTAGCTACCAGAGCTAGCGTCGCCATGTATTCAGCGTGACGGTCACGCTGCAGCGTTTGTGTGGAAATCGGAGCTGCTTTCGTGCCCAATTTGCCGCAAACATATTGCTCAACGAATGGGTCGATGTTCGCGTAAGTACCAACTGCGCCGGAGATTTTACCGTACTGCACGCCGTCAGCCGCATAGCGGAAACGCTCCAGGTTACGCTTCATTTCCTCGTACCACAAAGCCATTTTCAAACCGAATGTCGTCGGCTCTGCATGTACCCCATGCGTTCTGCCCATCATGGCCGTATGCTTGTATTGCTGTGCTTTTTCTTTCAAAATCTCGATGAAGTTCTGGATGTCCTTCTCCAAAATTTCGTTCGCCTGTCTAAGCAGGTAACCCAGCGCTGTATCTACAACGTCTGTGGAAGTCAAACCGTAATGCACCCATTTGCGCTCAGGTCCAAGCGTCTCGGAAACCGCTCTGGTAAAAGCGATCACATCATGGCGGGTCTCCTGCTCGATTTCATAGATCCGATCAATGTTGAAGCTTGCTTTCTCGCGAAGTACCGCTACATCTTCCTTCGGGATCACACCTAGCTCCGACCACGCTTCACATGAAAGAATCTCAACCTCTAGCCATGCCTTAAATTTGTTCTCTTCTGTCCAAATGCGCGCCATTTCGGGGCGTGTATAACGTTCAATCATTGCCGTTCCTCCATTTATTCATTTACTTACTTTCCCAAATGCCTTTGCGTTCTATCCATGCAAGCGCCTGTTCCACATCACTGGCAAGTACGTTGATATGGCCCATTTTGCGTTTTTCCTTCGCTTCCTTCTTGCCGTACAGATGAACCTTAGCACTAACGCCAAGCTCTTCATCCTCCAAAAATCCAGGTTGGTCGATCTGCTCCAAAAGTGGATCTACGTGTTCACCCAGCAAATTCACCATCACCACCGGCGACATCAGCTCCGTCGAACCTAGCGGCAGATTGCAAATCGCGCGAACATGCTGCTCAAATTGCGAGGTGCGGCAAGCTTCCATCGTGTAGTGCCCGGAGTTGTGCGGGCGCGGGGCAAGCTCGTTGACATAGAGCTGACCGTCCTTGGTCAGGAACAGCTCCACCGCGATCAACCCGATGACGCCAAGCGAATCCGCAATGCGCATCGCCAGCTTCTCGGCTTCCTTCTGAATCTCGGCTGAGATGCGAGCCGGAACGATCGAGAGATGGAGAATGTTATGTACATGTATGTTTTCCGCTGCGGGGAAGGCCTTCACTTCGCCGCGAGGGCTTCTGGCCGCAATGACGGATAATTCCTTATCAAAATGAATGAACTGTTCAAGTACCAGTTCCGTTTTGGCGCGGCTTAACGTTTCGTATGCTTCGTTCACTTCATCCAAAGAACGGATGACCCACTGGCCCTTGCCGTCATAGCCGCCTGTCGCCGTCTTCAGCACGCAAGGTGTGCCAAATCGCTCTACAGCTTCCCGAAGCTGCTCCGCGCTTGTGATTTCAGCGTAAGGAGCGACGGGAACTCCGGCTGCCTCAATCGCTTTCTTTTCACGAAGCCTGTGCTGTGTCGTGTACAGCAGCTTGCTTCCCTGCGGAACATACGATTCCTTCATTAGAATGTCTGTGACGTGTGCGTCGACGTTTTCAAACTCATACGTGATCACATCGGACACAGCCGCTAAACGGCGCGCCGCATCGACATCATCGTAGGATGCCTGGATTTGCTCGTCGGCAACCTGACCGCATGGAGCATCTTCCGTCGGGTCGAGCGTCACAAACCTGTACCCTATGTTACGGCCCGCCAGCGCGAGCATTCGGCCTAGTTGGCCGCCGCCCAGAACGCCAATCGTTCCGCCAGGCTTGATCACCTTACCGTTTGCTGCTGTCATAGCTGCTCACTGCTTTCCATCACCGTCTGCGCGATCCGCTCGCGGCGTGCTTTCACCTTCGCCTGCAGCTCAGGTTCGAATGCTCCGAGGATTTGTGCAGCCAGAAGACCTGCATTCGTAGCTCCGGCATGACCGATCGCCACCGTTGCAACCGGAATACCGCCCGGCATTTGCACGATCGAGAGCAGCGAGTCCAAGCCGTTCAGCGTGGACGTTTTTACCGGAACACCAATAACCGGAAGCTCCGTCTTGGACGCTACCATTCCTGGTAAATGCGCCGCACCGCCTGCTCCGGCTATAATCACTTGGATGCCGCGGCTTGCGGCGGATGCAGCATAGTCAAACATAAGATCCGGCGTTCTATGCGCGGAGACAACCTTTTTCTCATAAGGCACTCCAAGCTCCTCCAGAATCTCACATGCATGCTTCATCGTTTCCCAATCCGACTGGCTTCCCATTATGACACCAACACGTACTGTCATGACAAACCTACTTTCTTCATTATAGAGATGGTTTACATAACTAAATGTTTGTTGTTTATAACTACTAATTAGGGCTTGCTGAACGAATCAATTTAGTTTCAAAAGCCTCACGTTCACGCATAGCCGAACCGTTTGCAACCCCGCGAAAAAAGACAGAAAGAAAAGCCGTAGTCTTCGCTCCAGATTCATCACGAGGAACTGCATGCTGATGACCGTCTCGCTCGTCGCCTGAAGGCGTGCTCGAATACGACCAAGCCCATAGCAACGCTTGCCCTCGCCGAATTTGCCTTCGATTGCGTTACGTTCCGATGCGTCGACCTTGGAGAGGCGCTTGGCTTCCTCTTGATTAGCGGATGGTCGCCCAAGTTGCGGTCCGCTGAGGCGGATGCCCAAACCCTTGCAATACCGCAGGTTTTCACGGTTACGGTAGATCTGATCCGCAAGCACCGCTTCGGGGTAGAAGCCAAATCGTTTGTAGTAGGCTTCGACTGAGGCCTTCAGCGTGAGACCTTCGTTGAAATTGTCCCAATCCCGTTTCTCTTCAAACGCAAAGCCGTTCACCAAGCTGATGGCGACTTTCGCGCCAAACTCTACGCTGGCCTTTGCCTTGCCGCGCACAATGGGACGAACGTGCGGTTGCGAGATGCTGACGATCCGATCCGGGATGCTGTGCGAGCGTTCATCGAACATCTGCCGTTGCTGGCGGTACAGCTCCTGAATGACCAACAGTTTTTTGTACAGGCTCCTAGGCAGTGCCGACAGATGACTAGTTTCAGCTAAAGCAGCAACCGTTCGTAAGTTGCGCGCAACGAACCGCAGTTGCTTTCCGATCGCTTTGCGCATCGTGCGGGGCTTTACGCGCCGCTGCTTGGACACAGCAAGGTACGCCTTCCTGGCTTTTTGCCGATAGGTTCGCGGTTTTGCGGTCTTTCCACGGTGCGGCTGATGAAGCAGGTCAATGATGATTTCCAGTTTTTCGCGCGCATCATTCAGCAGCGACAGGTCGGTTGGATACGCCATGTCGGCGGGAGCGCAGGTGGCATCAAGGAGCAGCTTTCCTTGATGAAGAGGCGCTTCGGCGTTTTGATGCGTGAGACTCCCGCTTGCGCTTCCTGCAGCGTTGCCTCCACTGGAGTCGTCATCATCCGAGCCTTGCTCGTCTGTCTGTTTCTGGACCTCTTCGAGGGCAATCCATTCATTCACTTCTTGAAGGACGTCGCTGCCAAGTCGCTTACGGAAGTGAGTCATAAGTGATGCGTGAAACGGACGTCGATTCTGATAACCAGGCAACCCCAGGAAGTACTGCAGATACGGGTTCTCCAGAATCTGCTGAAGTGTTTCTCGGTCATCGGTCCCGAGCCGCTCTTGAATGATGAGCGCCCCGAGCGCGACACGGACGGGTACCGCTTTTTGACCCTTTTGGCTCCTTTTGAAGGATTTGGCGTACTTCTCCTCAACCTTTGCCCATGGGATCATCGCCGCGAGAAGCACCCAGCGGTTATCTTCGCTTAATTTTCCACCAAACGGCAGGAAGAAGTCGCCTGGCAGAATGAGCTGACCTTCACTTCGCTGAAACATGATTTTGCCCTCCAGATGCACGGTTTTTACCGGACTACCTACCGGTTTCCTTGCATCCTATTTCGACAAAAGGACGGTTAAACCCTTGTTATTTCTAGGTTTTTTTTCGTTCAGCAAGCCCTAATTAGATATAAAAAATGCCCAGAGCTAGAATGCACCATTCTATACGCTGGACAGCAAAAGAACCGAATGCAAAAAGACCATCATCATCCTATGGTTCCCCTCATTCGTGTCCTCGTAGTCCAAAAAATTTAAGGTTCTTGGGTAGAAACTTTCGGGCCATATTCCCGACATTATACGAGTTATTTCGACATTTTCAATTGGGTGGGAAGTTCGTTCCCGCTTTCCTAGTTTACTACCAAGTCATGTCATGTGTCAATTTGAAAAAACGAACATTTTTCAGTAGGTTTCTTTAAAAAGTTCGCGTTTTGGCTCTATTTTGGATGATAGAGGAAAACTGCCCCGTGTTTATGCTTCACTCTCTGGATTTTTCAGCAACTTTCAGTTTGAAAGCCCTTTCGTAGAAAAATGCTAATTCATCTCATCCCAGCATCATGAACTTCTCTGAGCAAGCCATATCATTCGACATCAGTATAAAAAGAAGAGGCTTTCCCGTGAGCCGTGAAATTTCAGGCTTGGGAAAACCTCGAATTTGGTGGAGGAAGCTTCCTTCTAGAATTGTTGATAAAGCAGGGGCCATTCCGAACTTCAGTAGATTTTCTTCGATCACTACTGAGTCCTCCATTTACCTTTATCAGCAACTGAAGGAAACTTCCTTCTTATTCTGGGTAGAACAGCTTAGTACAGCATCTGTCCTCATCAAGCCGTGCCAAACGTCACGCCTTGCTCGCGAAGCAGCTTCCTGTACGCAATGCTCATACGGTCCGACTTCAAGTGCAGCTCCATCTGCAAATCGAGCGGCAGCAGCTCGGGAGTTTGGTTTTCCACCATTTCCCGGTCCTGCTCAATCAGCGTATCCTGAAAAAGGATGAAGATTTCATCCGGTTCCTCCAGCGCATAATTACGCTGTTTGATCATGAAGGCGACGCTCTCCGTCTCCGTAACCGGGAGGACCATGAGGAACAGCCTGAAAATATGGCCCGGCTCCTCGTCGCTCCGCTTCGTAAATGCTGCGCATAAGGGGGCGAGCACTTCGTATACGTACCGGCTGTGGACTCCTCTTCCCGTCCCGTCGGGATTGGGCTGGTAGACGGTAATTTCATCGGAGCGCAGAGCGCCTTCAAGCTGATGAACGTGATAATCGCCAATCTCCGCGAATTGGCTGTCTCCCAGCAGTCCTTCATGCACGAACATGAGATGGGATACATCGAGGAAATTCTCAATCAAGCGGGGAGCAGCTGCTCTGAGCTGGTAAGGACCCATAATCACTTCAGCATATCCTTCTTCCAGTCGGCTGCTGATGGGAGGCTCCGGCGTAGAAGGGGTGCCAAGACACACCCATATCAATCCATGAGCTTCGATGCATCGAAAAACCAGAGCCTTGGCCTTGGAAGGTATCGGCTGGTCCTGTGGCAGTGAAGGTATGCGCGTGCAGGCACCGCAGCCGCTGTAGGACCAGCCGTGGTAAGCGCAGACAAGCTCGTCGCCCGCCACTTTGCCCAGCGAAAGCGGAACTCCGCGGTGAATGCACAGATCTTTGAAGGCGTGAACGCCTTGGGAAGTGCGGAATACAACCACCCTTTCGGCAAGAACGCGAGTGGATACCGGCCTCTCCAGCAAAGCTGACGATAACAGCACCGGATGCCACTGGTCGATCAAAGCGGAGTCTTGTATCGCTGTCGTCATCGTCTGCACTTCCTTTCGGGCTTTATTTAGGAATCGTACCCACAATCCCTTTTACGAACCAATTCGTATTCAAAATCTCTTCATCCGTCATTTTCTTGCCCGCCTCTAGACGTATTTTGCCGTCCTGGTCGGTAATCGGGCCTTGGAATACATCGAAGGTGCCGTCGATAATTTCTTGCTTCTTCTTCTCTACCAGATCTTTGACGTCTTGCGGAACATTTTTGCCAAAAGGAGCAGTTGTCGTGATGCCGTCCTTCATGCTGCCCAAGTAAGATTCGGATTTCCAAGTGCCGTCCATAATGGCCTTTATGGTTTGCGTATAGTAAGGTCCCCAGTTCCATTTTGGATTGGAGATGTACGTGTCCGGCGCATATTTCCCCATATCGGAGTCGTTGCCGATCCCCCAGACGCCGCGTTCTGCCGCTGCTTGGATGCTTGCCGGGGAATCCTGATACGCAGCCAATACGTCTACACCTTTATCCAAAAGACTCGTCGCAGCCTGCTTCTCTGTTGCCGGATCAAACCACGTGTTGCTCCAGACCACCGATACGTCAATGTTCGGATTTGTGCTCTGCGCGCCTAAGGTGAATGCATTAATGGTATAAATAACTTCTGGAATCGGGTAGGCGCCCACGTAGCCCAGATGGTTGTTTTTCGTTAATTTGCCCGCAGCCATACCAACCAGGTAGGCGCTTTGATATTCACGGCCCATGTAGGTGCCCATATTCGGCAAGGTTTTGTAGCCGGTGGCGTGAAGAAATTTCACGTTCGGATATTTTTGCGCGACATTGTACATCGGGTCCATGTAGCCAAAGGAGGTACCAATGACGACGTCGTTCTTCTGAGCCAGCTCCTCAAACACACGCTCCGCATCCGCGCCTTCCGGCACATTCTCTACGGTTGTCGACTTAATGCCGAGCTCTTTCTCCATCATCAATCTGCCTTGGTCATGCTCATACGTCCAACCGCCATCACCGGGAACCCCGATGTAGACGAAAGCAACTCTAGGCAGCTTTTTCTCCGCTTGAGGGGCTGCCGAGGCCTCCGCCGATGCAGCAGGCGCTGCGGATGGCGAAGCCTCGCTTTTCGGCTGTGCCGATTCCTGGGAACATGCCGTAACTAACAGGAGCATAAGTGCTGTTATGGAAAGCATCATTTTTTTCATATGGATCTTTTCTCCCCTCCGCTTATCGACAAACCACATCTCTCTACGGCCCGTAATATCCCTTCATATCCCGTGCACCTGCACAAATTGCCGCATAATGCTTCTTCCGTTTGCTCTCTTGTCGGAGATGCATTCACCTTCCATAGCGCGGTCAAGCTCATCACCATACCTGCTGTGCAGTAACCGCATTGCAGCCCCCTTCCTCCAGCATCGCTTCTTGAATCGGGTGAAGTCCGTTACCGGACACCCCCTCTATCGTAACCAGGCTCTTGCCTGAAGCTTGGTAAGCCATGAGCAGGCAGGCGTTCACCGGTTTATTGTCCATCAGCACCATACAGGCTCCGCAGCGTCCGACCTCACAGGCCACCTTGGTTCCCGTCAGCCCCAGATCATCCCGCAAAATGTCCGTCATCCTCTTGGATGCGGTAACCGGTAGAGAAACCGGCTTTCCATTTATTGTGCAGTTCAGCACGAAAGACGTATGCGTCCTAGGTGTCATAAACACTCCGCCCCCTCCAGCCAGTCTATGGATTGCACGATCTCCTCAGGAGCGACCGGCAGCTTGCTGACCCAAGTTCCCGTTGCCTTTCTCACAGCCGCCGCAACCGCAGCAGCTAAACCTACGGAGCCGATTTCACCGACCCCGCGCGGGCCGAATGCGTCGCCTTCGGGGAGGTCTTCGATGGCATCGACTCTGATGATGGGCGGCGCATCCTTGAAGGTCGGAATCAGATACGTGTCCAGATTGCGCCGGACATATTCGCCTCCCTTCATCACGGCGTCTTCGGTCAGTGTGTACCCGAGCGCCATGACGCTTCCCCCTCGATTTGGCCTAAATAGCCCATCGGGTTCACGACCGGTCCGGCAGCGATGACATGATCCGTCTGGAGTACCTTCACTCGACCCGAAAGCAGATTCACTTCAACTTCTACTATGACGGAGGCGTAGGAATATAAATAATGGGCTCCGATCAGAGCATCCGGGGTAGTCGGATAATCGAATTTTGTCTCTGATCGTATCGGTTGCGATGCCGCCACAGCAGCTTCCGCAAGCGCCTGATAGGTGATGACAGGCGCATCCTTGGGATGCCTGTAGACAGCATCGATAGCACCTTTCCGGTACACACTCTCTTTCCGATAGGCACCCTCCTTCCGGTACACACTCTCTTTCCGACAGACACCGTCTTTCCGATACACACCACCCGGCCCGGTTACCAGCTCTTCCGCCGGAATGCCGCAAATTAAGGAAGCGCGGTTCACAATTGCGGTGACAAAAGCAGGCCTCAGCCGCATGAGCGCCCGCCACATCATCGTCGTAGCCCGCGAAGCCGTGCTGGAGCCGCAGACCGGCACGCGGTCCGTGTCCCCGATCACGATGCGGATATCCCCATCGCTGCATCCGAAAAAATCGCGCAGCATTAACGTCAATGCCGCGTACAGCCCCTGCCCGAACTCTTCGAAGCCGAATGACGCCTGAATCTTCCCATCCGGCGTCAACTCAAGCCGCCCCCCGGAATGATCCGGGATGCCGAAGCCGAGACCCGCTCCGTGCATCACGATCGCGGACCCGACGCCCTTGCGGATCCATGGCGTCTCACCTTGCCAGCTGCATGAGCGCTTCACCCACAGCGGAGATTCCATCAGCTTCGCCCATACCTGCTCCGCGCCATCTGTCCCTACGATCCGTTGGTCCAAAGGACCCGGATCGTCCTTGCGCCGCAGGTTCAGCTTCCGCAGCTGCCAGGAATCGAGGCCGAGCTTCTCGGCTAACCGCTCGATTTGTCCTTCGACAGCGTATATGACTTGATTTCCGCCGAATCCACGAAACTCTCCCGATACGCCATTGTTCGTGTACACGCTGGTTCCCCGCACATCCACATTCGCGATGAGATAGGGTCCCACCGCATGCTCGGTGGCGAAGTTCAGCACCTCACGACCTAAAGTCGCATAGGCCCCTGTATCCGCTAGGATGCGCACTTGATGAGCCAGAATCCGCCCCTCCGCATCCGCCCCCGTCTTCATGGCGATCCGCATCGGGTGACGCTTGATGCCGGCAATGACCGACTCCCGGCGAGAATTATGCATTTTCACCGCGACTCCCGTCTTGAGTGCTAGCAGCGCCCCAAAGGGCTGGACATTGAGCTCATCCTTGCCGCCGAACGAGCCTCCGATGGGACTCGATATAACCCGAATCGCCTCTTCCGGCATCGCCAGAATTCGCGATAGCTGCATACGATCCTTGTATCCATGCTGTGTCGGAGAATATACAGTGAGCCTGCCGTCCTTTTCCGGGACGAAGAGTCCGCCTTCCGTTTCCATGTACGTGTGCATCTGCCTCGGCGTGTAGTAGGTTTCTTCGACGATATGAGCACATGCCGCAAAGGCTGTCTCCACATCTCCCCGCTGTATACTCGTTTCATGGAGCAGGTTTCCTTCGGGATGAAGCTTTGGTGTGCTTTCATCCAGCGCCGTTTCAGGATCATCTACAACAGGAAGAGGTTCATATACTACTTCGATTAATTCCAACGCAGCTTCGGCCATCTCTTCCGTATCCGCCGCTACGGCCGCTACAGCATCGCCGACATACCGCACCCTATCGCTGCATAATACCGGCTGATGAGGGAAGGCGATACCGAACAGGTTCATACCCGGGATATCCTTTGCCGTCAGCACGGCCCGCACACCGGGAAGTGCCTCTGCCTTCGAGGTATCAATCGACAGGATCCAGGCATGGGCATGTCGGCTGCGCAGCACCTTGCCATGCAAATTCCCGTCCACCGTCATGTCGGTCAAATATTGGAGCCGTCCCGTTACTTTATCTTCCCCATCGGGCCTGACGATCCAACGTTCTGCATAATTCTCACGGTTGACCAACATGACAGTCACCTCCCTTGCGCCATGCTTGATAGATTTCAGAGACTAAGAGGTTCGCCGCCGTCATCTTCCGGTAGTGAACACTGGCATAATCATCCGCTATCGCTTGAAATTCGTTCATAACCACGCTGTGTACTTCTTTAAGCAGTGATTTGGTAACCAGCTGATTCGCCAACATCCGCTCGGCAGCATGAAGTCTGACTGGTAACGTGGGACCCCCGCCTGCGGCCAAAGCAGCTGCAACGATTCGGCCATCAACCTCTAGTTGAACCCGACCTGCGATCGTCACGACAGAAGGTGTAAATGCCTCTCGACGCCCCACTTTGATGTAAAAGTCATAGGTTGGGTTTCCCCCATAGGTTGAAGCAAGATCCCCATGAGCAGTCCCCCGCCTGGGTCTGAGTTTGGGTTTGGGTTTGGGTTTGGGTTTGGGTTTGGGTTTGGGTTTGGGTTTGGGTTTGGGTTTGGGTTTGGGTTTGAGCTTGTGCCTGAGCTTGGACTTGAGCTTGTGCCTGAGCCCGTGCCTGAGCTTGGACTTGAGCTTGTGCCTGAGCCCGTGCCTGAGCTTGGACTTGAGCTTGTGCCTGAGCCTGTGCCTGAGCTTGTGCCTGATTCCGACCCCGACCCAGCACCCGCTCCCAGCCACTCCTCAAGCTGTACGCTTCGCTCCGCATTCCCATCCGTCACACGAACACCGGCATTCAGAACAAGCAGGGCCGGAATGATATCGCCGGTTCGCGACATGATATTGCCCCCAATGGAAGCCAGATTGCGAATAGACGGCGCTGCAATTTCACCGCAGGCTTTAACAAGCAGAGGAAATTGACGCTGGATCATCTTGTGGGAGGAGACATCCGACAATACCGTCATAGCTCCGACGGACACACCACCCGACTGATCGATACTCACGGCGGATAATGACGGGATGCTCCCCAAGCTGATCAGATGCGGGGCTATCGCTTGCAGCCCGTTCTCCCACCTGACACGAAGCCAGGTCCCGCCTGCAACGATAACCGCTTGATCTCCCAGCTTGCGCTTTAACAGAACCGCTTCTTCCGCGCTGGCAGGCTGCCACACCATCGGTTCCTGCTGCGGAATCTCCTTAGGTTGTACCGACATCGGCTGCACCTCCTTATATGCATAAGCTGATTACATCCGTTCAGTTTTTCGAAGCCCCTTACCGATAGTCTCAGATACTTACATCCGCTTTTCCCTCTCGTAAGGAATTCCTAACGCTGCCGGGCTTGCAGACGGCTTATCTTTATTTCTCCAGCCTTCGACCATCAAGACCGCAATCGTGATGATATAAGGCAGCATTTTTAAAAGCGAAGAAGGAATCGCATGATCCAGTAATTGAATACGGAATCCCAGCGCATCCAGGCCACCAAAGAAATATGCGCAGATTAACGCGCGCAGCGGATTCCATCTGGCAAAAATGACAAGCGCTACAGCAATCCACCCCCGCCCCGCCGTCATGCCTTCGATCCAGCTAGGGGTATACGCAAGGATCAAGTACGCACCAGCCATTCCCATCAGCATGGAGCCTAGTGTCACGTAAAGGTATCTACCTCCCGCTACCGAAACCCCCATGGCATCCGCCGTCCCTGGACTCTCTCCGATGGCTTTGAGCTTAAGTCCCCATGACGTTCTGTACATGAACAGATAAATGAGAATCGCAAGAGCAAAGCTGCACCAAATGAGCACATCCAGATGGGCGAATACCGGACCAATCAAAGGAATGGAGTCCAACCAGGCGATATGCCATTTGGGGACGGCGCCTGCAATCGGGTGTCCCGCAATCGGCTTACCGATATAAGCACTCAGCCCTGTTCCAAACAAGGTCATCGCCAGACCGCTAATAACCTGGTTGACACCCAGCGTGACGGTCAAGTAGGCATGCAGCAAACCGAGCACACCGCTTACAGCTAGAGCAGCCAGCACAGCGAGCAGCAAGCTGCCGGTTTGCAAATAGATCGAGCAGCCAGCACAGCGAGCAGCAAGCTGCCGGTTTGCAAATAGATCGAGCAGGCCAGCACAGCCCCCACCAGCATTAAGCCCTCGGCTCCCAAGTGGATAACGCCCGACTTCTCAGATAGAATGCCGCCTAGCACAGCAAACAGAATCGGCGTTCCTGCCGTAATAGCTGCTATCAATAATGTTGTGGTAAAGTTCATATTTGAATCACCCTCACGACCGCTAGCCGTCCCTCTTTCTCGTCACCAATCGATACCGACTAAGCTGCTCGCCGCCAATGACGAAGAATAGAATCGCACCTTGGAGCATCAAGGACATAGAAGGCGGCAGCCCAATCGACTGCACGCTGTACCCGCCTACAAGTAACCCGCCGAACAAAATGGAAGAGAGAATCATGCCGAATGGATTTAATTTGGCCAAGCAAGCAACAATAATCGCCGTATATCCATATCCAGGTGAAATTCCATACAGAAGCCGATGCGCCACTCCGGACACTTCACACATGCCCGCAAGTCCTGCCACTCCGCCGCTGATCAGCATCACCAACAGTACATGCTTCTTGATTCGAATTCCCGCATATTCGGCAGCGTGAGGATTGGAACCGAGCAGCTTCCATTCATAGCCCCATTTTGTGCGGTAGACGATAAATGCGAACAGCAGCACGGCTAGAAGACCATATATGAGCCCCAAGTGAACCCTTGTTCCGAAAAAAGTAAGCAGCTGTTCCCCCGGCGTAAACATGGGCGTTCCCGGAAAATTAAACCCTTTCGGATCTTTCCAAGGACCGAATACGACGAAATCCAAGACAGATAACGCAATGTAGTTAAGCATCAAGGATGTAATCAGTTCGTTCACCTGAAAATAGACCTTAGGGATCGCTGTAAGAAGTCCCCACAGGGCTCCCGCTGCAATTCCAGCCACTAGCATAAGAGGGATAGCAATCGAGCCAGGCAGCCCCGGTGCATACACCGTTACAGCTGTCGCTGCGATAGCGCCGGCTACAAACTGTCCTTCCGCACCGATATTCCATACATGGATTCGGTAAGCGACCGCAACTCCAATCCCACAGAGCAGCAGCGGTATGGCTTTGACTAGCGTTTCGCTCCAGCCATATTTAGAGCCGAAGGCTCCTTGAAACATTTTGCTGTATACAATCAAAGGATTCATGCCGTTCCATGCTAGAAACAAAGCGCAAAAGAGCAGAGCGAGCACAACAGAGGCAATCGGAATCCACCAAGGACTGCGTCCTGTACTCTGGCGTACCAGTCGGAAGGGCAGGCGTCCTTGACTTACGTGCGTACCGCCTGTGACCGGCGGAGCTGTCAGCAGCTTTTCCTTCATACCACTTCCTCCTCCGTAAGAATGCCCGCCATGCATAATCCGATACGTTCCCGGTCCGCTTCTTCTCTAGTAAAGCTTCCAAGGATCTCACCGCTGTATATGACAAGAATCCGATCCGATATATGCAGCAGTTCATCCAAATCCTCGGAGATGAGCAGTACGCCGCTGCCCCTTCTGCGCAGATCCAGGAGGAGATGCTGCACAGCTGCGGCAGCTCCGATATCAAGTCCTTGTGTCGGATGCATCGCGACCATGAAGGCCGGATTCTGTGCAACCTCTCTGGCGAACACCAGCTTCTGCTGATTGCCGCCGGATAGCTGCTGCACGGGAGCATGAATGCCCGGCGTTTTTACATCAAATTGTTCCACCAGCTGTGCGGCCCAGGCTTGATTGTTGCCGGAGCGCATCATACCGAATCGGCTTCTCTCCGCTGTTCGGTACGACTTGAGCAGCAGATTATCCACGCCGCCCAAGCTGCCCGCCAGACCTGTCTTCATTCGGTTTTCCGGCACATGAGCCATCCCCCGATCAATTCTCTGACGAACTGATTTGTGCTCGATCTGTTCACCTTGCAGCTCAATCGTTCCGCTTACTTGCGGCCGCAGTCCGGTCAGCACCTCGGCGAGTTCCTTTTGGCCGTTACCCGCAACGCCGGCAACTCCAACGATCTCGCCCTTGCGGACCGAAAACTCAACGGTCTTCAGCGCCATGTGGCCGTGATCCCCGTTAGCTGTTAATCCTTTCACTTGCAGCAGCGCCTCACCCGGTGATTTGCGTTCTGCTGAAGAAGGCTCAGCCGTCATCGATTTATCCACCATGAGACCGGCCAGTTCGACTGCGCTCGTTTGACCCCTCAGCATGGTGCGAATCATCTTGCCCTTCCGCATCACCGAAATGCGGTCCGCTGCGCTCATGACTTCCTTCAGCTTGTGCGTAGATACCACAATTGTCTTGCCCTGCTCCTTCATGCGGCCCAGCGTCTCGTACAGTCTCTCGGCCTCCGCCGGCGTTAGTACCGCCGTAGGTTCATCGAGAAGAATGATATCCGCCCCGCGATACAGTGTTTTTAAAATTTCAATGCGCTGCTGCTCCCCAACGGACATCTGCCAAACCGGGCGGTCCAGATTCACGTCCAGTCCATAGGTTTTCGCCGTATAATCAATCTGCTCGCGTTTCTTTTGCCGCCAGGACTTACCGTGCCAGAATGCTCCCCTTTCCGAAAGAATGATATTCTCGAGCGCCGTCATCTTCTGCACCAAACGAAACTGCTGATACACGATCGCGATTCCATGTGCCATGGAAGCTTTGGGCGAACCGATTTTGGCAGGTGCCCCATGCAGCAGAATCTCGCCTTGATCCGCTTTATAGAGACCGGAGAGAATGCTCATGATGGTGCTTTTCCCTGCACCGTTCTCCCCTAATAGAGCATGAATCTCCCCGCTCTTGGCGGCAAAATCAACATGGTCGTTAGCCGTTACCCCTCCGAATCGTTTTACAATTTGTTTCATTTCAACTGAATAGGCAGCCTCCATATCCATCCCCCGCAGTCCATGTTCCGTTGAATAATTAAGCTTACTATATATAAAATCCTTATTTTGCGTCAATTAACATAACATCATTTTGTTTTTTCATATAAAAAAACAATGCATCATTGTCATGAGTGCACTGTTTCGCGTTTTTTATGTCATATTTCATTACATATACATCTATTCCTCTTAAAAGCTTCATAGTCCTCTGGGGTATCAATATCCACAAAATGCTCCGCAACAGAGTTATCGATATGAACACCCCGATACGAGGACGTTTGAAATAAAGTTCTCGCTCCGATGTCTCCCTGAAGCATAGCAATCGCGCCAAACATCCTCTTGCCGAGCAGCACCGGCGGCTTGGGAGTCCCTTGATCACATGATGCCGCATAATCCAGCCCAGGCTCCGACACAAATTTCTCGATAAGACGATGGATCATCGCCGCGTCGACCAGCGGCTGATCCGCAAGCAGAATCAGGACGCCATCAGCAGCCAGCCCCTCTGCAGCCTCTAACCCCGTACGTAAAGAATGAGCCATCCCCAAGTGCGAATCCGCACTTACCTCAATCCGGCAGCGCCCGGAACGGATGTGAGGCAGGGCAGCCACAGGAATCCAGTCCGGCCTTCCGCCCTTGTCCTTGTTCGTGTCCTTGTCCTTGTCCTTGTCCTTGTCCTCTCCCTCGCCCTTGCCCTTACCCTCTCTCTCCCCGCTTACAACGACGATAACATGATCCAGTTCGGACCTTAGCGCCGTCATCAAAGCAATACCGCCGAGCTTCGCTCCATTCAATACGTCCAGCGACAGCTTGGGTTCTCCCATCCGCCTGCTGCTTCCCGCCGCCATATAAAGACCAACCAGCTTAGGCTTCATGGCGGGTCACCAGCCGCCCAGCGATTCCAGACCGCGGCTTTCACGGAGAGAATTGCTCCTAGCCTTCCCCTTGTGCACGCCCCGCTTGATCGCGATCAACTGGGCCATGATGCTAATCGCATTCTCCATCGGACCTTCAGAGCCAATCCGCTCCCCAACGGGGTAGTGAAGCCATTCCGGCTTCGAAAGTCCTTCCAGCAGCGCTTCTGTTCTTGCCGTTGATCCCATAATGCCCAAGTACCTCAGCGGTACACCCGCTAAGGCCCGGAGAAATTCTTGATCCCTCTGGAACTGATGGCTCATGACAATGACAAAGTCGCTTTCGGTCAACTGAAGCTCGTCGCCCAGCTTGTCAGGGAACTCACATACGGTCTCGATGCCTGCGAACCATTCATTTTCGCACAGTCCTTGGCGCCAGTCCGCCACAATCACTCGAAAGCCTGTGCTGTAAGCAAGTTGAGCCAGCGGCCCCGCATCCTGATTAGCGCCAAAAATAATGAGCCTCGGCTGAGGTGTAAACAAATACGCATACACGGAGAGAGGATCGTGGCGGGTTACGGTATCCATTCGGTCCGCTGTTTGCAGCTTGTAGCGCACCTGCTCAGCAATGGTTCTATGAAGATAGATGGATTCGCCGCGCTCCAATATACCTTTTACTGCAATCAGATTCGCTCTTAGCTCATCTGTCATCGGTTCCAGCAGTACCCGGATTAATCCCCCGCAGCCAATCGTCTCCCCCAGCCGAAATCATCTGCAGGGCGCATGTCATACTCGACAACCTGCGTTCGCTTCGAATCCCACACAGCTGGAACATATTCGAATAAATCCGCCTCCAGACAGCCCGGACTGATGCTGCCGGATGAAGTGCCGTCCAGACGAAGAAGCATCATGGCTCCAGCCTTCCGATAAGCATGGCCCTCTACATAAATCACCGTAGCAAGCACAGAAGGCTCATCATGCCTTGCCACCTCCGACAGAATATCATAGACATCCATTCCCGCCCGCTCCTTTCCTCTGCAACCTCATGTGTCACGCGTACGCCAACACTTACGCTGCAAGCCCCAACTGCCTGCTACCAGCCAATGGCCATGCCGTCACCTCTCGGATCAGCAGCACCGCTCATCATGCCGGATTCGTCGATGATAATTCCCTGCGCCTGGCCCATAATGCCGTCCCAGCTGTTCACCGGCTCCACCTTATGCCCCCAGCCCTGCAGACTTTTATACGTTTCCGCATCCAAGCGATGCTCCAGCTTCAGTGTATCTCCGTCTTCCCCCCAGGTGCGTCCATATACCCAACGGGGTAAGTTGATCGCTTCCTGAATCGTCAGCCCGTAGTCCAGCACTCCCGTCAAAACGGACAGCTGCGTCTGAGGCTGGCCCTCCCCGCCCTGCGTGCCGACTAGCATGTAGGGCTTACCTGCTTTTGCAACCATTCCCGGCATTAGGGTATGAAACGACCTCTTTCCAGGCTCGAGCGCGTTCGCGCACTGCGGATCCAAGGAGAAGAAAGATCCTCTATTTTGCAAAATGATACCTGTATCTCCAGGCACATAAGCGGAGCCAAAATCAAAGTACAAGCTTTGAATGAACGACACGGCATTGCCCTCCTCATCGGCGACAGCCGCATAAGCGGTGTCCTGCCCAATGGCAGGCGACAAATACGGAGCTGCTTGCAGCTGCGAAGCCTGGATTTCTTTCCAGAGGCGGCGTCCATATTTTTTCGAAAGCAATGTATTTAGAGGAATTTCACGGAAATCGGGGTCAGTCAAATAGCGGTCTCGATCGCGGAACGCCTTCTTCACCACTTCACACATCACATGATAAAAGTGAGCGGAAACGCGGGGGATTGCAGCGACCTCCACCTGCTCCAGCATGTTCAGCATCATCAGTGCTGTAAAGCCTTGTGAGTTGGGAGGCATTTGATAGACATCGTAGTCCCGGTAGCTTGTAGAGACAGGCTCCACCCACTCGCCCGCATGACGGAGAAAATCCTCTTCCCGAAGCAGCCCCCCATCCTCCTCGATCGCTTTGGTCAGAGTAGCCATCACTTCTCCTCGGTAAAATGCATCTCTACCGCCGCTTTGCAGCTTGCGGAGCGTCTGGGCCAGCTTCGGCTGGATAAGCCTTTCTCCTTCCCGAAGCAATTCACCATCTTTGATGTTCCGTCCAGAGCGGTTTGAGGATCCTGCGGCGATATACATGTCGCTTAATGCCACTGAGGCTCGAATCAAGGCTTCATTTTTTTCATCCAGAATACGAGATTTCTCGAGATGGGAAAGCCCTGCTCCGCATATTGGATGGCAGGCTCCAACAGCTGGTCCCATGCAAGCCGTCCGTACTCCGACCACACGCTCCACCATGCATCGACCATGCCCGGAACCGTAATCGCGCTTAAAATTCCTCGCTGAGGAATGGAATCCATTCCCTGGTTCTTATAAAATTCCGGCTGTGCCAAGGCCGCAGATCGTCCACTTCCATTAAAACCAATATATTTACCGGATGCGCTATGATAAATGAGAAAGAAAGCATCACCGCCTAGTCCCGTCATATGCGGATACACGACGCCGAGCGCAGCGCTGACTGCAATCGAAGCGTCAAACGCATTTCCGCCTAGCTGCAAAATCCGACTGCCCACATGACTGGCCAAATAATGGGGAGAAGTCACCATTCCCCGCTCGGAGCGCGGCATTATGTTCAGCATGTGAATTCCTCCTTCTTTTCCGCATAGGACGCGAGTGCGGCTTGAACGGCTTTGCCTGCGGGAAGATCAACGCCATGCCAGATAAGAACAGCCTCCAACGCACCGAGGACGTGCAGCACGTTCTTTTGGTTGCAGCTGAAGCCCATCGTTCCAATTCGCCAAATCTGCCCTTTCAAAGGACCGAAGGAGCTGGCAATCTCGATGCCGAAGTATTGCAGCAGCATGGAACGTACAGATTCCCCCATCACGTGATCCGGAATGCGGATGCAGGTGACCACCGGCAGCTTGCACGTGGCGTCTCCATACAAGGTAAGCCCCATCGCGCATAAACCTGAGACAAGTGCCGCTTCATGGAGCTTATGTCTGGCAAAACGCTGCTGAAGCCCCTCCTCCAGCACCAATCGCACCCCCTCGCGCAGCGCGTAAAGCATCGAAGTCGCTTCCGTGTGATGGTTCAACCTCGCCGGACTCCAGTAGTCCTGCAGCTGGCCGAGGTCAAAATAATTGCTGCGCACCTTTCTCTTTGCGCTTGCTGGCGTGTTTTTATCCTGCAATCCTCTCTCGATGGACTTCCTTTGCAATATCTTCGCTTCTACGCGCTCATTGTAGGTGATGGGCGACATCCCTGCG
The DNA here is from genome assembly GCF_021513275.1 of Paenibacillus hexagrammi. Taxonomy (NCBI): domain Bacteria; kingdom Bacillati; phylum Bacillota; class Bacilli; order Caryophanales; family Paenibacillaceae; genus Paenibacillus; species Paenibacillus hexagrammi. Next base: position 5,349,088 of record NZ_CP090978.1, read on the forward strand.
GGAACCGACAGGCACTTCTGTGTGCCGCCAATCACCGCATCCAGCTGCCAGGCGTCCGTCTCCACGGGCACGCCCCCGATGGTGGCGACAGCGTCTATGACCAGCAGTGCATCTAATTCACGGCATATCGCTCCAATTCCCTCCAGCGGCTGGATACAACCGGTTGAAGTTTCTCCATGAACCATCGCTACGATTTGCGGCCGTTCTCTTCGAATAGCTTCGGCAATCTCCCCCTGGCTGAATACGCCTCCCCATTCGCGTTCGATGATGACAACCTCCGCGCCGCAGCGTTCAGCAATTTCAACGAGCAGATTCCCAAACCGCCCGTAGATCGGCACGAGTACTTTATCCCCCGGCTCGATAACACTGACCAGCACCGCTTCAATGCCTGAGCGCGATGTGCCGTCGATCGGGTAACACCAGCGGTTCCCGGTTTGAAACAGCTCCCGCAGCATTTCCATGGTCTCATTCATCATATCTGTGAATTCCGGGTCGAATTGACCAAGTATCGGATAGGACATCGCGCGCAGCACGCGAGGGTCCACCTCGACAGGTCCCGGCGTCATAATCGTACGTAAAGATGGGGCTAGATCCTTATAAGCTTTCATCCGCTTTTCCTCCGTAGCCGTATTCATATAGTAGATGGACCAGCGTTTGAAATCCTGCTTCCAAATCCTCAGGTGCCGTATATTCCTGCGGATTATGACTGATGCCCGAACGACTTGGCACGAAAATCATCGCCGCCTTGCAGCATTCCGCGAACAGCTGTGCATCGTGCCCTGCGCCGCTGGCGATCCGCATCGAAGCCAGCTCATACGATTCGCAGACCGCTTCGATGCCCTTCATAATTCCTTCGTTCATCCCCACCGGAGGGACATGCAGCCGTTCCTGAATCGTGATGCACAAGCCTCGCTTCTCCGCGATTTGCTTCATCCTCGCGAGGGCATCCGCCGAGAATGTGTTCATCTTCTCCTCATCGGTATGACGGACATCCAGTGTCATGTCCACCTCACCGGGCACCACATTCGGTGTGCCTGGCTTCACCTCGAATCTGCCTACGGTTGCTACGAGGGGTTCACCCTCCTGCAGCGCCATGCTTTCTACCAGCACCGCCATCTCCGCTGCTCCGACCAAAGCGTCGTAACGCCATTTCATCGGTGTCGTCCCTGCATGATTGGCCGTCCCTTCGAGGCGGATCGTATATCGCTTCTGCCCGACAATCCCCGTTACAACGCCGATCTGCTTACCCATGCGCTCCAGAACAGCTCCCTGCTCAATATGAAGCTCGATGTAAGCTTCCAAATCCTCACGCTTACACCCGGCCAACGAGGACGCCCCAAATCCCACCGCTTCCATCGCATCCTTGAGCGAGACGCCGTCGATGTCTACTTTGCCTTCTGCATCGCTTAGTGACATCACTCCGGTGACGTTCCCGGATCCCCAGTAGGCTAAGGGAAAGCGGCTGCCTTCTTCCTCGCACAGAGAGACTACTTCCAATGTTCGCTTCGGCGTACCGTAAGCCGACTTTAAAAACGCCAACGCCAACAGCCCGGCAACAATGCCGTAAGCACCATCAAGCTTCCCGGCATTTTTGACCGTGTCGATATGTGATCCGGTTAGTACCGGTTTCAAGTCTGTATTCGTGCCTTCCAACCTGCCGTATAAATTTCCAACGGGGTCGAAAGAAGCCTCAAGTCCGAATTGCTGCATCTTCGCAGCAAGCGCCTGCTGCGCCTGCAGCCAGGGTCTTGTATATAATAGGCGGGTGATTCCGCCTTCCGGGTCTGTGCCGTAGCCCGCCAGCCAATCGATCACACTGTGCAGCTTATCGGAATACAGCGTTAACAGATGAAACGAATCCGGGGCCATTTTAACCATACAATTTCCCTCCATTCCCTTCATCGTAACGAATCCATCTGCCGGTTCTCGCAGTCAATTTCACGCCGTCCGGCTTTTGCTCATAAACCACATTCCCGCGAACCATCGTAGCTTTCACTCTGCATCCGAGGGACCTGCCGATATAAGGACTGTGCTTATGCCTCTGGAGCAAATCGCTGGAAGCTAGCGTGTAGGATTCACCCATATCAATGATGGCCAAATCCGCCTCCATCCCGATGGCGATTTCTCCCTTGCGGGGGTAAAGCCCAAACCGCTTGGCCGGATTGAGCGACAGCCATTTCGACAGCTCCGGCAGCGGAATGCCTCTACGCACATGGCCTTCATCCAGCATCAATTCTAGCGAGCTCTGAGCGCCGGATATGCCTCCCCATGCCTCAAACATGTCTCCGTCTTTCATAGAGGTCGGACACGGCGAGTGGTCAGAAGCAATGATGTCGATCTTGCCCGCTCGTACCGCTGCCCACAAACGCTCCTGCTCTTCGCTGCTCCGCAAAGGCGGCGCACATTTGGCTACAGCCCCTAACCGAACGACATCCTCCAATGTCAGGGTCAAGTAATGCGGGCACGTTTCTACCGTTACATTCATGCCCCTTGCTTTAGCGCTGGAGATCAGCTCGACAGCTTCACTGCTGCTGATGTGGACAAAATGGAGCGCACACCCTGTAAGCTCTGCGAAGAATAAAGCTCTATTGACCGCTTCCAGCTCTGCCAGCACCGGCCGTGAGTTCACAAAATCCATCGCACCGCGTTTGCCCGCAGCCACAGCTTCCTTCGCCAGCTTGGAAACGATCGGCTCGCTTTCTGCATGAAGCGCCAGTACCTTGCCGAGCCTCGCGATTTCCTTCATTCCCTCATACAGCGTCAGCTCGTCAACCTCAGCGAAGATATCCTCGCCTTCTCCTCCCGGGCAGGACATGAACGCTTTAAATCCGATGACTCCGGCTTCCGCTAGCTCCGCCAGTCGCTCCACATTCCCCGGAACCAGCCCTCCCCACAGGGCAAAATCCACAGCCGATACCCCATCTGCCAACGCTAGCTTCTTTTCTAGCGCCTCAAGCCTTACAGTCGGGGGAACTCCGTTCAGCGGCATATCGATATAGGTTGTGCATCCGCCTGCCGCCAGAGCAGCGGACCCCGTCTCAAATCCTTCCCAATGCCCGAGTGCCGGCTCATTCAAGTGAACATGAGCATCGATCATCCCGGGCATAATATATAGTCCACTTGCATCATAGACTTGAGCAGCTTGAGATCTGCTCGTCAAATCATCTACCACTGCAGCAATTTTACCGTTTCTAATCCCAATATCTGCAGGTCGCACTTCATTTGAAAGCACAACCATACCGCCGCGAACGATCAACTCAAACTGTTCAAATTGTTCAGATTGTTCAAACTGCCCCATCCGCTTCCCCTCCTGACGGTCTCAACATCAACTGCCTCTGTAAGTGTTATATCCCCATGGAGCAATCAACAGTGGAACATGATAGTGAGTATCCAGCTGGGATATTCCGAAGCGAATCGGCACCTGATCCAAAAAAAGGGTTCCACTGTCGTTATCCCCAAGCTGCGAAAATAATCACCAACATAAAAGAGCAGTTCATAGACGCCTGAAGCAAACTCTTCTGAAGGCAACACAGCTCCGCCAACTCTTCCATCTTCATTGGACATAACCGTATTCAATAAACGCGATGTTCCATCCGTTAATCCATACAGCTCTATCTTGACCCCAACTGCCGGCATGCCTCGACTAATATCCAGCACATGTGTAGTTAGCGCTCCGCTCATGTCTCCGCAGCCTCACCTTCAGTTACATGCACCACATCACTCAATCGGAAGCGTCCAATCTTACAAACCTCCTGTAGCGCCCGCGTCTTCTCTTCCTCCCAAACTCCCTCAACCCGAGTCCGGATCGCCACAAAAATGCTTTCCTTCGTTTGTCCCTTCACCGCCATGATAAAAGGGAACTCAAACTTTTGCGTATACCGCCGATTCAGCTCAAAAGCTCCGCGTATTCCTCCGCCGACAGGGCATCCAAACCAGCGCCCGCCTGCTCCCGCACCGAGTGGTCCGTCATTTGTACGCGTGTTCCAAGATCCGGATGCGACCGTAAGAGCTTGATCTGAATGGATTCATCCGCCTGCCATATCCCATGTTCAAAAGCCGAGATTAGGCTCCCAATCGACGAAAAAGGCGCCCCCTCCCAAGCTTGCCGCGCCACCCACGGTGAATGCTCAAATATCCCGCCAAAAGCATCTATGAATTCACTTTTACTCATTCCATTAATCTCATTTAGTGTCAGTTTCACGCCAACATCACTCCTCAAATTCGGCTATTCTGCTGCCTTCAGCTCAATAATTTGTTTCATTGTAAATCCGTATAAAGAAACGTTCAATAACTATCACGTAAGTTTGTAATCCTACATAACGTGAGCTTTTATTTTTGTTTCCCTGCACCTTCACATTAAAAATATTCCGATCAGAACACGAGCTCAGTCTCCCCTCTCTATCAGATACTAGTAGATACCCTTGATACTTGGGGATACCATCATTACATAATTGCCGAAACCCGAGATACCATCGTACTTGAGATCCCATCTCCGCGAGAAGTTCTGACGTGCAATAGTCTTGATGTTTAACCCAACTTCGGTACTCGATATCCCATACACTACGGGACTCATGAAATTGACTTCACTATGCCGTTCCGTGAGGAACCCTAAGAACCCAAAAACCCGCCATCCTGCGATAACGGGTCCAACTTTTACAGCGCATTTCTCGGCCATTTGCCGACGAATTCTACTTCATCATAAGCATAGAAGTTCTTTAATATTTCCTCTCGATCATCTAGAAACAGTTGGTCTGTTATCGCCGACACAAGTCTAGGAATTCCATATCTCATTCCCGATAGTGCAGAAGCCGATATTCCACAGCTGATTAATGCCGAATAGCTGAAGCTGAATATTCCGTGGAGTAACTTTTTCCCTTCTGCATCGCGGCCCTGAAAAGCAAAGCCCCTACTGAGATATGGATGAGCGTCAATGACGGGATTCGCCAGTTCATCCGGAGCTTGGTAGCGATCACCCCATCTCTCAATATGCCCTACCACTAATCTAAGCTCGGGACGCAGCGCCGGGTCGGTGAGCAGCCCTGTACTAATTATTAGGAAATCAAAAGTAAACTTTCCCTGTGGTGTACTTACTCTAACCCCTTCCCCTACATGCTCTACATCCAACCATGGAGCTCCTAGATGCAGTTGGAAACCAGGCCATGATGCCGCCCTCTCAAAGGTATCATTCGTAGGAGGCTGATTATGCTTGAAAAAATGAACCATCGCCGCATACTTATCGGCATCCGGTAGAGCCGCGTAATGCTCGATCATACCGGAAAACTCCATCTGGCGAATCGGGTTGATCCGCGGCATTTCTTTTCGCCGGACAAAAATATGCGCTTCCGCCACCCCTTCCGTCAAGGCAAAATTGGCATTATCGAATGCTGATGCGCCTCCTCCAAGAACAGCAATCTTCTTTCCTTTTAGCTTTTCAAAATTAATCGATTCCGAAGTATGTGCATACGTCGTTCTCGGCAGTTTTTCCTTGATCATAGACGGAACGTGCCACTCGCCGCCTCCCTGAATCCCCGTCGCAAGGACCACCTTTCGAGTCAACAGCTTTTCACTCGGTGCTCCAGTCCCTTGGATATGAAGACGATGGATACCATCATCCGTAGGCTCGATCAGCTTCAGCTTTACCTCATTCCTCACAGGCAGATTTAATACTTGGCGATACCAGCGAAGGTAGTTCATCCAGTCGACTCGGGGAATTTTCCCAACGGCCTCCCAACCATCAGGACCAAACTGCGCTTCCCACCAAGAACGGAACGTAAGTGAAGGTATGCCTAAGTCTACAGAAGTAAGATGCTTCGGTGTTCTGAGCGTGACCATTCGCGCGTACGTTTCCCAGGGGCCTTCATAGCCTTCATGGTTCTCATCGATAAGCAGAATATTTGTGACCCTCTCACGCAGTAATGCAAAAGCAATACCCAAGCCGCTCTGCCCAGCGCCAACAATAACAACATCATAAACATGCCCTTCAGAGTGTTCCCGAGGTCGAACCCAGTTAGCGCCCCCGTAAGCCAGATAAGAAAGATCCGTTTTTACACGATCATTTAAAGCTTCTATGCTCATGATTTTTCATACCCTTCGAAGGCGTTCGTTCTCGCCTTTTTTTCATGTCAATTGTCCTATGAATGTGAGATAATGAGTTCCTTGCACATATATTATCTTTTCTCACTTGACATTTGAAGGTAATGAAACGTTTCTTGTTTTTGTATCTAAAATTTCTATCTCAAATTGTTCAAAATGACTACCGTACAAATGTCAGCTATATTTTTGAAATAAAAAAGAACCTGATCTGTTCAGGCTCTCGTTTATTTTATGAGTTGCATCTGCTGCGAAATCTTTACTACGCTGGACTTACTCCATTTAATGTACGGAAATGGTATACTGAGCTCGATCTGTACGGATCGCTACTCCGTTCTCGGTCTGTTCGCATTGAAAATCCTTGCTAAGCGGTATTTCATAACTCTCTTCCGGAAGCTGCTCCGTACGGCCATCCTGAGTTGCTATAGAGCCTGCCCCTTTCAGAATGATTGCCATTGGATATAAGTACTCATCTGCCGTTTCTGCGTAATCCAGAAGCCCAATGTCATCTATTTGCATCTCAATATGATCCACGTCTCGCTGCTCTGTCTTCTCAATTGTCAGCTGTTTGTCTCTGTTAGCATCCAGCCAAGTACAAATATCTTGAGCAGATCCATCCATTGCCGGCACACCTCTCCTTTATCTCCAAAATTCCTACATCACAAGTAGTTTTTCCTCTCATCCTATATCCTTATGCGCTGCACGGAACATCAATAATTGGATACATTTGTTTGAATAACAAAAAAAGCCCTCTTAAGTTTTATCTTAAGAAGGCTCTTACTTCTGCTTGGCAACGTTCTACTCTCCCAGAACCCTTCGGTTCAAGTACCATTGACGCTGGAGGGCTTAACGGTCGTGTTCGAGATGGGAACGCGTGGATCCCTCCGCCATCATCACCAAACGATTGTTTTGCGTTAGCAAAACTGGCTACGAAAACATAAGCTTTGTTCAAGGTTTATTCCTTGAAAACTAGATACGAAACTTACGTAAAGTGTGAGTATTTGTTGATGCTTCCGAAGCTAGCTTTCCTTCGGAAAGCTCTTAGGTTAAGCCCTCGACCGATTAGTATTCGTCAGCTCCATACATTGCTGCACTTCCACCTCGAACCTATCAACCTCGTCGTCTACAAGGGGTCTTACGAATTGGGAAATCTCATCTTGAGGTGGGCTTCACGCTTAGATGCTTTCAGCGCTTATCCCTTCCGTACATAGCTACCCAGCTATGCCTCTGGCGAGACAACTGGTACACCAGCGGTACGTCCATCCCGGTCCTCTCGTACTAAGGACAGCTCCTCTCAAATTTCCTACGCCCGCGACAGATAGGGACCGAACTGTCTCACGACGTTCTGAACCCAGCTCGCGTACCGCTTTAATGGGCGAACAGCCCAACCCTTGGGACCTACTTCAGCCCCAGGATGCGATGAGCCGACATCGAGGTGCCAAACCTCCCCGTCGATGTGGACTCTTGGGGGAGATAAGCCTGTTATCCCCAGGGTAGCTTTTATCCGTTGAGCGATGGCCCTTCCATTCGGTACCACCGGATCACTAAGCCCGACTTTCGTCCCTGCTCGACCTGTTTGTCTCGCAGTCAAGCTCCCTTATGCCTTTGCACTCTTCGAATGATTTCCAACCATTCTGAGGGAACCTTTAGACGCCTCCGTTACTTTTTAGGAGGCGACCGCCCCAGTCAAACTGCCCACCTGACACTGTCCCCATACCGGTTCACGGTACCAGGTTAGAACTCCGATACGATCAGGGTGGTATCCCAACGGCGCCTCCACCCAAGCTGGCGCTCAGGTTTCAACGGCTCCCACCTATCCTGTACAGATCGTACCAAAGTCCAATATCAAGCTGCAGTAAAGCTCCATGGGGTCTTTCCGTCTTGTCGCGGGTAACCTGCATCTTCACAGGTATTAAAATTTCACCGGATCTCTCGTTGAGACAGCGCCCAAGTCGTTACGCCATTCGTGCGGGTCAGAATTTACCTGACAAGGAATTTCGCTACCTTAGGACCGTTATAGTTACGGCCGCCGTTTACTGGGGCTTCGGTTCACAGCTTCGGGATTACTCCCTAACCGCTCCCCTTAACCTTCCAGCACCGGGCAGGCGTCAGCCCGTATACTTCGCCTTGCGGCTTCGCACAGACCTGTGTTTTTGCTAAACAGTCGCTTGGGCCTTTTCACTGCGGCCCCCTCGGGCTATTCACCCTACCGAGGCACCCCTTCTCCCGAAGTTACGGGGTCATTTTGCCGAGTTCCTTAACGAGAGTTCTTCCGCGCGCCTTAGAATTCTCTTCTCGCCCACCTGTGTCGGTTTGCGGTACGGGCACCTTCGCCTGGCTAGAAGCTTTTCTTGGCAGTGTGAAATCATGACCTTCGGTACTATAAATTTCCCTCCCCATCACAGCCCAGCCTTACGATGTGCGGATTTGCCTACACACCAGCCTCACTGCTTGGACGAGCATCCATCAGCTCGCGTCACTATCCTTCTGCGTCACTCCATCACTCATAACGGCTACGGTGGTACAGGAATATCAACCTGTTGTCCATCGACTACGCCTTTCGGCCTCGCCTTAGGTCCCGACTGACCCTGAGCGGACGAACCTTCCTCAGGAACCCTTAGGCTTTCGGCGGATCAGATTCTCACTGATCTTTTCGTTACTTATACCGGCATTCTCACTTGTATGCGCTCCACCTGTCCTTACGGTCAGACTTCAATGTACATACAACGCTCCCCTACCCAAGTACTTACGTACATGCCATAGCTTCGGTGGCGTGTTTAGCCCCGTTACATTTTCGGCGCAGAGTCACTCGACCAGTGAGCTATTACGCACTCTTTCAATGGTGGCTGCTTCTAAGCCAACATCCTGGTTGTCTGTGCAACTCCACATCCTTTCCCACTTAACACACACTTGGGGACCTTAGCTGATGGTCTGGGCTGTTTCCCTTTTGACAATGGATCTTAGCACTCACTGTCTGACTCCCGGATATGAGTTTGTGGCATTCAGAGTTTGACTGGACTTGGTAACCCTTGGCGGGCCCCGCACCCAATCAGTGCTTTACCTCCACAACTCTTGATTCCGAGGCTAGCCCTAAAGCTATTTCGGGGAGAACCAGCTATCTCCGAGTTCGATTGGAATTTCTCCGCTACCCCCACCTCATCCCCGAATTTTTCAACATTCGTGGGTTCGGGCCTCCAGTGAGTGTTACCTCACCTTCACCCTGGACAGGGGTAGATCACACGGTTTCGGGTCTACGTCCACGTACTAAATCGCCCTATTCAGACTCGCTTTCGCTGCGGCTCCGTCTCTTCGACTTAACCTCGCACGGGAACGTAACTCGCCGGTTCATTCTACAAAAGGCACGCCATCACCCATAGAGAGGGCTCTGACTTCTTGTAAGCACACGGTTTCAGGTTCTTTTTCACTCCGCTTCCGCGGTGCTTTTCACCTTTCCCTCACGGTACTGCTTCACTATCGGTCGCTAGGTAGTATTTAGCCTTGGCAGATGGTCCTGCCGGATTCCGACGGGGTTTCACGTGTCCCGCCGTACTCAGGATCCCTCTAGGCATACGTTTGTTTTTGGCTACGGGGCTTTTACCCTCTTTGCCGAGCCTTTCCAGACTACTTCGCCTAACAAACTTTTGCCACGTTGAGGTCCTACAACCCCAAAGAGCAAGCTCCTTGGTTTGGGCTAATCCGCGTTCGCTCGCCGCTACTGACGGAATCACATTTTGTTTTCTTTTCCTCCAGGTACTTAGATGTTTCAGTTCCCTGGGTATGCCTCTCATGCAGCTATGTATTCACTGCATAGTAACTGCGCATTACCACAGTTGGGTTCCCCCATTCGGACATCCCCGGATCAAAGCCTGCTTACGGCTCCCCGAGGCATTTCGTCGTTCGCCACGTCCTTCTTCGGCTCCTAGCGCCTAGGCATCCTCCGTGTGCTCTTTCTAGCTTAACCTTAGATTATTGCGCAGCAATAATTGCTACGTAAGAATCAGCTTTGCTAAAAATAACTTTCTTCATCTGTTTGACCAGATGTCGAAAAGGATTTCTAAGTTTCACGCTTTACGTTTCGTTTTCGTTATCTAGTTTTCAAGGAACAACGTTGCAACTGTTACATGCGCGAAGCGATGTCAGTTGTCAACCAAGTTGAAAGGATTGACCTTTCAAAACTGAACACGAGTGAAGAAGCTGTTTGTGCTCTTAGAGCACTTGACTGGTTCGTTTCAGAACCGAGTCTCCATAGAAAGGAGGTGATCCAGCCGCACCTTCCGATACGGCTACCTTGTTACGACTTCACCCCAATCATCTACCCCACCTTCGGCGGCTGGCCCCTTGCGGTTACCTCACCGACTTCGGGTGTTGTAAACTCTCGTGGTGTGACGGGCGGTGTGTACAAGACCCGGGAACGTATTCACCGCGGCATGCTGATCCGCGATTACTAGCAATTCCGACTTCATGCAGGCGAGTTGCAGCCTGCAATCCGAACTGAGATCGCCTTTTTAGGATTGGCTCCAGATCGCTCCTTCGCTTCCCGTTGTAACGACCATTGTAGTACGTGTGTAGCCCAGGTCATAAGGGGCATGATGATTTGACGTCATCCCCACCTTCCTCCGGTTTGTCACCGGCAGTCATCTTAGAGTGCCCACCCGAAGTGCTGGCAACTAAGATCAAGGGTTGCGCTCGTTGCGGGACTTAACCCAACATCTCACGACACGAGCTGACGACAACCATGCACCACCTGTCTCCTCTGCCCCGAAGGGAAGCCCTATCTCTAGAGCGGTCAGAGGGATGTCAAGACCTGGTAAGGTTCTTCGCGTTGCTTCGAATTAAACCACATACTCCACTGCTTGTGCGGGTCCCCGTCAATTCCTTTGAGTTTCACTCTTGCGAGCGTACTCCCCAGGCGGCATGCTTACTGTGTTTACTTCGGCACCGAGGAATCGAATCCCCGACACCTAGCATGCATCGTTTACGGCGTGGACTACCAGGGTATCTAATCCTGTTTGCTCCCCACGCTTTCGCGCCTCAGCGTCAGTTATAGGCCAGAAAGTCGCCTTCGCCACTGGTGTTCCTCCACATCTCTACGCATTTCACCGCTACACGTGGAATTCCACTTTCCTCTCCTACACTCAAGCCATCCAGTTTTCGATGCGAACCGGGGTTGAGCCCCGGGCTTAAACACCAAACTTAAATAGCCGCCTGCGCGCGCTTTACGCCCAATAATTCCGGACAACGCTTGCCCCCTACGTATTACCGCGGCTGCTGGCACGTAGTTAGCCGGGGCTTTCTTCTCCTATACCGTCACACAAAGCGCAGTTACTCGCCTTGCTGTTCGTCTAGGGCAACAGAGCTTTACGATCCGAAAACCTTCATCACTCACGCGGCGTTGCTCCGTCAGACTTTCGTCCATTGCGGAAGATTCCCTACTGCTGCCTCCCGTAGGAGTCTGGGCCGTGTCTCAGTCCCAGTGTGGCCGTTCACCCTCTCAGGTCGGCTACGCATCGTCGCCTTGGTGAGCCGTTACCTCACCAACTAGCTAATGCGCCGCAGGCCCATCTGTAAGCCACAGCTTGCACCGTGTTTCATGATCTCTCCATGCAGAGAAACCAGCTATCCGGTCTTAGCTATCGTTTCCGATAGTTATCCCGATCTTACAGGCAGGTTACCTACGTGTTACTCACCCGTCCGCCGCTAGCTTGTCCCCGAAGGGACAAGCCCGCTCGACTTGCATGTATTAGGCACGCCGCCAGCGTTCGTCCTGAGCCAGGATCAAACTCTCCAATAAGGTAAACCTATTGTTAAGCTGAATAAGCTCATTTTCAAAGCTGACGAGATTTTACAATCTCTTTGTTTAAAGTCGAAAAATCGACTCACTTCTTCACTCGTTGTTCAGTTTTCAAAGAACAATTTCTTTCGTTCACTGCCGCGTTACCGGAGCAGCGAGAAGTAATATACCACAGTTCCAAACATGAATGCAAGCTTTTTTTAAAACTTTGTCGGAAACTGATGATTTCTTTGTTACGATAGCTTCTTTGCTTGTCCTTAGCATGCTTTCGTTGTCACCAACGACCAACACTGCTAAAAGCAACGAGGAATAATGTACCACGTTCTGCAATCAATTGCAACCTTTGTTTATAAAATAGTTGAATTGATTTTATATTCAGTACTCACTTGTAATAACCGGCGTACCTGCTGTTAGCCTCCACACTCCAGTATCCGATTCACGGTGAAGTGCGATTTGCAGTTCAATTGGATTGCTTCCGCTCTTGATGAAATGATGAAAGCCTGCAGATACCAGGGATACACTAATGGTCCCTTGATCGGTATATGACTCTGCCACTTGTCCCTTAAACGTATGTACCATTTGATTCATGAAATGACTTGGGTCCTCGTCTCGACTTAACTGCTGCTGTGAAACCATTCCTTGCACCATGACATTCCACTGACCTTCCACAGAAAGCTTGTCCCAGTGCTGATCGGCAGCTTCCTGCCATTTTAGCATTTCAGCTAGCTGCTCCTCTGAAGAAGCATCTAGACGAAGCACTACGTAACAAGCACTGCTGTTTTGAGGCTCAGCTACAATGAGCGTCAGCGAGGAGCTCTGCAGCGCATTGGTTACAGCCGAATATACGGGATGTCCGTTAGATTCACTGAGTTCGTGGTTCACTGGCAAACCAAACTCCTCTGACAATTCGCTGCCGACTCGTACCAGCTCATCTTTAGAAGTCCCGCAGGAGCCATAAAATCCCGTGTATTTAAATGTGATATGATCGGTTTCGGACATATATGGTTTCATACTTTCTAGCAGATACTGCGAATCGTTTTCCCCTTGTGCATCAGCATGACGAACCCAACCGAATATAAAGCTTGTGATTGCCAGCCAGATCATGGAGAATAACCATAGTTTTTTCATAAAAAAGGCACCTCTTTACTAAAATCTTTGATTCTAGTAATTAGGATGCCCGAATCTAGTACTATTTAAACGATTATCGAGTAGATTCAAAGAATTCGATTCGTTCGCCGTCTAGGCCGTTAAAGAAGAAGTATCTGGAGCCGTTTGGCAAAGTTGTTAATTGTTCGTCCAGCTGCTCCACACCAAGACCTTGGATCCTTGCGTACTCCTCATCAATGTGATCCACGGTAAAAGCAAGATGATGAACTTTCCCTTCCTGAGGAAGGTTAGCATTGTAGCCTTCGATCAGTTCAACTTCGGTTTCTCCATGAACGTCAAAGCCCAAGAACGCCAGTCGAATGACTCCATTGGTATGTAATAGAGTTCCTTTATGCTTGAGACCGATGACTTCCTCATAAAAACGAATAGATGCTTCTAAATTGGCGACCATGATACCGACATGCTCCATTTTTTTCACTGCCATTGAAATTACCTCCATTTCAAAATACGCGCTTTGTTCATTTTATCGGATTTTAGATGGAATCACCAGTGAAGGAGCGTGCCTATATTCAACGCCTTGCATCGGAGTTGATGACGAAAAAGCTTTTAGAGAATTGCTTATATTGTGTGAAAAGAAGTGAGGCTTGTGTTGGCTTCGGTTTGCAGCGTACCTTTAGCCATTTCGGAAAAGTGATTGTATACTAGAAGAATCGGCAAGGAGGCGAGGGGCAATGAGATTGTTAAAGCTGCTGCAAATCTATGAGGTTGATGGCATCACACCTAAACATCGATCTGACCGCTTTAATTTTGATGAGATTCAGGGGGAAACCTTTAGAGAGATAAAACCGACCGAAATCGGTTCACCTATGGTATTATCAGGTGTTCATACTTATGCGCCGTTTAAAACGACAAGAGTGCAGGCCATCGACCGGGACGGCTCCGACTTTCGTGTATTAACCCGGAATACCATCTACCATTTTGAAATCCATACGGACCAGGATAACCGACTCCTCCATCGTCCTCAAAGGACAAACGCGTTAGTCAAGGCTGATAAGAATCATAAGTAACACAGATTTACCTTCATTACCTGCAAAAAAGCCACTTAATCCACGTGAACCGCACCTCCATGATAGATCTTGTCTAGCTTTTGGAGTGAAGTTCAGCCGCGGTTAGTGGCTTTTGTTGTCTCTTGAATATCAGAAATGGAAACCTGCCAGCACGACCTGCAGGAGTAATTCGAGCGTGGCTTTCCTTTCGGCTCAATACGTCTTTTTGTACAGCTTTTCAAGGCTATCGACAGGCTCATAATGCCCGACTTTATCCGCATAAAGGAGTGACTCTTTGCTGCCTAGACCCAAGAACCCGGATGCGCAGAGACTTTCATGAAACAAATCCATCGTGCGGTTTTGCAAGGACATATCAAAGTAGATCAAGACGTTGCGGCAGACGATGACGTGAAATTCATTAAAAGAACGGTCTGTCACCAAGTTATGCTGAAAGAATGTGATTCTCTGCATCAGACGGGAAGCAAAGTACGCATACTCATGGTCCGTTGTGTAGTACGATGAGAACTCTCGAATACCGCCGGACTGAAGGTAGTTCTTGGTATATCCTTGCATGCGTGATAACGGATAAGCTCTGCTGCGCGCTTTATTCACAACATCACCGTTCATGTCCGTCGCATAGATGCTCGTCTTATTGAGCAAGCCCTCTTCTTCGAGAAGAATCGCCATGGAAAGGACTTCCTCACCTGTAGAGCAGCCGGCGTGCCAGATGCGGATTTCCGGGAGCTCCCTAAGTTGAGGAGCTATCTTGCTGCGAAACGCCCGAAAGAAGCTTGGGTCGCGAAACATCTCAGTCACATTAATAGAGAAGTCCTTGATCAACCGTTCTCCCATGGAGCGGTCGTGCAATATTTTTTCCAGTAAGGCAGTTATCGTTGTCAATTTCTCCAGCTTAATGCGGTTCTGAATTCTGCGTCGGATGGAGCTTCTTACATAGCTTCGAAAATCGTAACCATAGTAGCGATGCAGCCCTTCAAGGAGCAGATCAATCTCTATGGATTCCCGTTCCTCTTCATGCTGCTCTCCCCAATCCTCGAAATTCGATTCATCGTATACCATGCATGCCACCCCCGGCTTCTAATTTGTCAGCCATACACGCATCAGGGAAAACAATTGATTCAAATGGAGCGGTTTACTGATGTAATCAGAGGCTCCTGCCTCCAGGCAAATTTCGCGGTCGTGCTTCATCGCTTTAGCCGTTAATGCGATAATCGGAAGATTCTCATAATGCGCTCGTTTTCTGATCTCACGCATCGCTTCATAGCCGTCCATGACCGGCATCATGATGTCCATCAGAACCAGATCTACCTTCATTCCCTTCTCCAGCTGTTCCAGACACTCCCCGCCATCGTGAGCGACGATTACGATCATGCCTTCGTTCTCAAGCGCGTTAGTCAGAGCAAACACGTTCCGAACGTCATCATCGACAACTAATACCCGTTTTCCTTTGAAGGTGCTGGTTTCCGGCATCGCAGGCGCAAGTCCGGATTCCTTCTCCATAACGGAATCATGATTAACTTGTACCGGACGTGCAGCTTGAGAGGCTGCAGCTTCTCTCCAAGCTCCTTGAGAGTCACTGTGCTCCGGAATTAGAGAAGGGATGTAGACGGTAAATGTGCTGCCATGGCCTTCTTTACTTTCCAAGGTCAAGCAGCCCCCCAGCAGCTGGATGAGCTCACGGGATATAGACAGCCCCAGCCCTGTTCCACCGTATTTTCGATTCGTTGTGCCATCCGCTTGTTGAAAAGCTTCAAAGATGAGGGAATGCTTGTCCTTAGGAATACCTATTCCCGTATCTGTAACTGAAATAGCCAACACCTCGGCGTTCCCTGCTTTAGGCAGCAGCAGCATGACACGCTCACGTTCACATAAAGACATTTTAAGACTAACTGATCCCTCATGAGTAAATTTAAAGGCGTTAGCCAACAGGTTTTTAACGATCTGCTGAACTCTGTGCCCGTCTGTGTAAACATGCTGTGGAACATTGGCATCCACCACAACTTCAAAGCTAAGTTTTCTGTGCTCGGCTTGTGGAGTGAACTCCGTTTGAATGAGTTCAGCCAATTCAGGCATGAGAACCCCATCAATGTGAATATCGAGCACACCCGCTTCTACTTTGGAAAGATCCAATATATCGTTAATGAGTACTAGCAAATCCCTACCTGAAGAGTGAATGACACGGGCATATTCCTGCTCATCCTTTGAGAGCCGTCCCTCCTGATTGTCAGCAAGCATTTGGGATAGAATCAGCATACTATTCAGCGGGGTGCGGAGCTCATGGGACATATTGGCCAGAAATTCTGATTTGTACTGCGAGCCTTGCTTCAATTGTTTGGCATATTCCTCTAATTCAACCTTAATTATTTCCAGTTCTGTAGTCCGCTCATCCGAATAACGAATTTGCTCCTCCAGCTGTTCATTAGTAATTCTCAGTTCTTCTTGCTGAGTCTGCAATTCTTCTGCCTGCGTCTGCAGCTCTTCGGTCAGTACTTGCGATTCTCTAAGCAGTCGTTCTACCTCTACACGGCTCTCGACACTGTGAATGGTTGTTCCAAAGGATTGCAGTATCTCCTGAAATAATTCCAATTGTGTAGGCGAAAAAAACTGAAAGGATGCTAATTCGATGACAGCAACGACTTGATTGTTGTATTCAACAGGCGCTATAAGCAGACTGCTGGGGTTGCTCGCTCCTAAGCCCGAAGAAATCGAGATATATCCGTTCGGAACCTCCGTCAGATGAAAGATACGGTTCTCCAGAGCGCATTGCCCGACCAAACCTTCGCCCCATTCGATCAGCTCTCCTGCAGCACTGTCTCCTTGGGCCGCAAACGATGCGAGCTTCGTTAATTGCTTCTTGGGGCCTTTCATCGAACGAATGTAAAAAACGCCATAGGCTGCGTCCATCATCTCGGCGATCTTGTTCATAAACAATTGCCCCATCATATTCGTCTCGGTGACTCCTTGCAGCAGAGTGACGATTTCCGTCAAGCGTTCTTGAAGCCAGCGGCTCTCTTCCTGTTTCTCCAGCAATTGATTGGTGGACTCAGCCAAGTCCTTCATCTCGTCGTTAATATGGACATGAATTCTTTGACTGAGCATTCCCTGCGATGAGGCAATTCTAGCAATCGTACGGTTAATCTGCATGATCGTACCTACGATGGATTTTGAAATAATCAGGGCAACGACGATGGAAAATATAGCCACAAATAGGATAATTCCATATATAGTATTCGTTAGAATTAGATTGCTCTCATCCAGCTGGTTCGCTCTTAGCTCCGTCAGCTCCTTTTCCTTTGTCCGAAATGCATCAAGCCATTCACGGATCTGTGCCATATCGACACTACCCTTATCGTCTTTATAGAAACTTGCAATCTGGCCTTCTTTGCCCGCTTGCTTCAATTCCATCAAGGGAACGGCCGTTTCGTTCAGCCAATGTTCAATTAATGACCGAACGGACGCTAAGTTTTTTAATTGCTCAGGATTATCTGATATGAGTCTAACCAGCTTGCTGTACGATTCCTGCCAATGTACCTGGTTATCCTCGTAGGCACTTAAATAAGACTCCATACCGGTAAGAAGGTAGCCCCTCTGCTCCGTTTCCATTCCTATGACATATTTTTCTAGGCGGCTAGTCTCATCACGTACTTCAAAATCATGTTGAATCACATAATTGCGATCGTTCTGCATGGATGCAACCTGATTGTTAACTAAAATGAATGATATGGATGTGCATATAATAATAAAAATATAACCTAATAGAATCTTAAGTCTTATCCCCATTCGAAGGTTCTGCCACAATCTTGAATCACTTCCTTTTTTCATGGTTAATTCTCCTATTATATTATTTTTAAAAAATAGATGAAAGTTTCGCAAAGTCACTTTACTACAGTGACGCATTAATGTATTATTTTATTATCGCACTAAAGTTATAGTGTTGGAAAGGAGCTTACTTATGTCAAATTATCCTGTTACCGGTTCGATTCGGCCTCGTGAGGCGCTGCAAGTTATGAAGCCGTATTCCCCTGGGAAGCCCATCTGGGAGGTCCAGCAAGAATGGGGACTTGAGAAAGTTATCAAGCTTGCCTCAAACGAAAATCCGCTCGGACCTTCTCCCAAAGCAGCCGCAGCCATTCAAGCCTGCCTATCGGATTTAAACCGATATCCCGATGCGGACACGAGCGTGTTAAAAGAAGCAATAGCAGCCAAGCTGGGATTCACGAGTGAACAATTGATCGTCACAAACGGTGCGGGGGAGCTGATTACTCTAATTTCAGAAGCGTTCCTGGAAGCGAATGATGAAATTGTTGTTCCTTCTCCCACCTTCAGTGAATATGAGTTTGGAGCTGCATTGATGGGGACGCGTCTCATCACTGTTCCACTGCTTACGAAGGACAGGTATGACGTGGATGGTATCCTTGCAGCTGTTACCGAGCGGACCAAAATCGTATATATTTGTTCCCCTAACAATCCAACTGGGACTTATATGAGTAAGCCAGAGCTTCAGCGTCTGATGGACACTCTCCCCGGACATGTACTTACCGTTTTCGACGGAGCATACAGCGAATTTGCCGATGCGGCGGATTACAGCGACGGGCTTGAATTGGTGAGGCGGGGCTATCCCATTCTGATCATCCGAACCTTTTCCAAAGTATATGGACTAGCGGGAATTCGCGTGGGGTATGGAATCGCCGATGGCTCCATCGTGAATGCGATTCGCCAAGTCAAAGAGCCGTTCAACGTGAATGCCCTGGCACAGGCAGGCGCCATCGCTGCCCTTGAGGATGATGAGCATCTGGAAGCAACCCGGGAGTCGAACCGTCGCGGAAGGAAACAGCTGTATGAAGGTCTCTCTCAGCTAGGAATGCACTGTGAGGAAAGCATGAGCAACTTCCTATGGGTCAGGCTCGGAACAGATGCCGGGCTGCTTTATAACCAGTTGATGCAGCGCGGTGTTATTGTACGCTATGGAGGCAACTGGGGATACCCTGAGCATGTGAGGATTTCGGTCGGCAGCTTCGAGGAGAATGAACGGCTTCTCAAGGAGCTTCGGACGCTGCTGTAAGACGAAAAAGCAGATCATAAAACCGTAGGCGTTAGCGAAAATTAGCATAGCTAAAGCACTCCGTAATATGGGCCCTGGGCCCTTGGCTTCGAGTTCACCACATCTGCTAGGAGTCTCCCCGAGTAAACACAGTTAAAAACCCTTTCCGCATCATGGAGTGCCCCCCTTATAATAGACATTGGAAAAACCCCTGGGTAAACCGATGAATTATTAGGGGGGCATTTCTATGGCGATCAAAGGACAAACGTTTAGACATTATCCAGAATCCATCAAGACAGAGGCTATTCGTTTACATGAGGTGGAGGGTTGGAGCTACCGAGAAATCACAGAACATTTGGGGATATATGATAAGGGACGGGTCAAGAAGTGGATGAGTAAATACCGTGAGTGCGGCGAAGAAAGTTTTAAGGACAAGCGTGGAGGCCCCTTTCGAGCAGAGACAGAGCAAGAGCGACTAATTCGACAGTTGCAATTAGAGGTAGATGTGCTAAAAAAGTGGTTACAAATCTTGAGTCGGGAGGTGCACAAGATAAATACTACGTCATAGATGAGTTGAAGGAGCAGCAAAGCGTGAAAGAGTTATGTTCTTATTTGGGAGTAAGCAGAAGTGGTTACTACGCCTATGTAAAGCGTAGGACAACAGATCCTGATGGAGAACTAAAGCTCAAAATCTTGGCGATCTACGAGCAGCGTAAGAAGATTCTAGGGTACCGCCGTATTCAAGATGAGTTGTATCGTCAGCATAACCTTATCGTCAATCATAAGAAGGTTTTGCGCCTTATGCAAGAACTTGGCATCAAGTCAATTATCCGCCGCAAATATAAGTATCAAACGAGTCATGAAGCAGCTATATCCGACGGGAGAGTGGCCGAGAACTTGCTAAAGCGGAACTTCCATGCCGACGGTCCAAATCAAAAGTGGGTTACAGATGTTACGCAATATCGTGTGTTCGATGATCGGGTCTACTTATCGGCCATAAAGGATCTCTGGAACGGCGAAATTGTGGCTTATCACATCAGTAACCGTAACGACAATCCGCTTGTATTAGATACGTTTAGAAAAGCATTTAAAGCGCATAAAGACGTGTCTGGATTGATCGTTCACAGCGATCAAGGAAGCCAGTACACGTCTCATGCTTACCACGACATGCTGCCAAAGGTTGGCGCCCGAATCAGCATGTCCCGCCGAGGCAATTGTTATGATAATGCCTCTATGGAAAGTTTCTTCTCTCATTTGAAAGTGGAAGCTCTCTATCCCTATGATATCCGAAGTATCGAGGAAGTACAAAGGCGAATTGAGGAATTTATTCGATTTTATAACGAGGAAAGAGCACAGAAAAAACTAAACAAGCTGACTCCGGTTGAGTACCGGCGCCAGCTTGTTGCCTAGGGCTTTTTTCAATGTCTACTAAATGGGGTCTTGACCATCATAGACGGAAAGGGTTTTTATGCTAGTGATCGGATGCGGGCTGTCCTTGCGGGAGATCATAAATACGCGGAGTTGCCGCGGAGTTTCTAATTAAGACCTCGCCCCGAATTAGAATAGTTTCTGCCGGGAGGTCACGGTTGGCCATGCGCCAAAACAATACATCCGCCCCCCGTTTGCCGAGCGTTTCCTTCGTTACATTGACGGTAGTCAGCTCCGGCATATTCGGATATTCAGGATCTATGTTGTCGAATCCTGTTACCGACACATCCTCAGGCACGGAGAGTCCTAGTGATCTTAGCGCTTGAACGACTGAGAAGGCGATGCGGTCATTCGCACACACTAGTGCGGAAGGCAGGGTGTTGCGTCCAATATGAGGCTTGAGAATTTCACGAATTTGCTCTTCCTGAATTTGACTGTCCAGCTCCTCTAGGTGCAAGAGCTTCTCGAAAGGTTCGGGACGATAGGCAAGTCCCGCTTCTTCCAATGCTTCTCGAAATCCTTGCCAGCGCTCCAGAAAGCTCTTCGAAAATTTAGTGTTACCGACGAAATGAATGCTGCGGTGGTCCAGTCCCAGCAAATATTGTACGATCCGATAGGCACTCTCGCGATTGCCCGCGAACACCTGGTCAGCCGAAATAAAGGGATCGTCGTGGTCAAGGAGTATCAGCGGCAAGCCAAGCCGATGCACCTCCAAAAGCAAGGAACGCGAAATCGCTCCTACACCGATGACGCCGGCCAAGCTTTGCGGACGCAAGCTTCCGTTCAAGCCCTCCGCTGAATTCAGCGTCAAGGTAAGCATGTCGGCGCCCCGGCGCCCCAATTCTCTGGAGATGCCCTCTAAAATTTTGCCCCAGTAGCTGGAATCGCTGGTCTGGTGGCGAATATTGGGCATTAGAACAAGTACCGTGCTGCGCCCTTCTTCGATTCCAGCAAAACGCTTCTCTGGATCAATATCCACTAGCGCCGCAGGCTTCTTCCTGAGTTAAATAGCCCAGCTGGCCCGCCATGAGCAGTACCCGCTGGCGAGTTGCTGCGCTCACTCCCGACTTCCCGGAAAGCGCTTTGGACACAACATATTTAGAGACACCGAGCCGGTCGGCTATATCTTGCATCGTAATTTTTTGAGTCACATTCATTCACCCATCCTATGTTAATCGCCTATGGAGCATGTTGACTCCACCTAACTGTTAGCATAATATTATCATAACAAGATAATTAATGACTATATATTTCCCTAAAAGATTGGAGTCCTGTTATCATGACTACTTCCCACACCATATCTCAAACCAAGTCAGACTTGCTTCACAGCATGCACAAGGAAGCGCAACAGATTTTGGCTTTCTGGGCCAATCATACACAAGACCTTGAACACGGAGGCTTCATCGGTGCGATCGACAGCGACATGACTGTTCAAAGCAAAAGCCCCAAAGGACTTGTTCTGAACAGCCGAATCCTCTGGACGTTCTCCAAAGGTTACCGCCTGTTGAAAAACGATGAATATTTGCAAATAGCCGGCCGTGCCTATGAATATTTGTCCAAACATTTTTACGATTCCACTTACGGAGGGTACTACTGGTCCGTTGATTACCAAGGTCAGCCACTAGAAACCAGAAAGCATATCTACGGCCAAGCATTTACTCTATATGCCCTCTCCGAATACCACATGGCCTGCGGCTCTGCAGAGGCGCTTGAACGCGCGCAGAAGCTGTATGCCGAAATGGAAGCCTATTGTTATGATAGTGTAAACAAAGGGTATTTTGAAGCCTTTTCTCGAAATTGGTCTCTTCCTGTCGCAGAAGAACGATTGAATATTTACACACAAGATGATGCCAAGAGCATGAATTCCCATTTACACATCATGGAAGCTTACACCAACCTGCTTCGCGCCTGGGATTTCCCACATTTACGGAATAAGCTGAAAGAGCTGATCGAGGTCACGATTGACCATATCGTAGATCGTCCAAAAGGTGCTTTCGCCTTATATTTTGATGAGAAGTGGCAGGTAAAAAGCGACGAGATCTCTTACGGCCACGATATTGAGGGAAGCTGGCTTCTTGACGAAGCCGCCCATGTGCTGGGTGACGAAGGCCTGATCAGCAGAGTCAAGCAGATCGCTTTGGAAATGGCGGAAGCGGTATATGAACACGGATTGGATACCGACGGTGCGCTCTGGAATGAAGCCAACGGCGAGGGCGAGATCATCGACAGCGATAAAGACTGGTGGCCGCAAGCCGAAGCCGTGGTTGGTTTCATCAATGCCTATACCTCATCAGGGGATGAGAAGTTTGTACACGCTGCCGTGAAGGCTTGGGAATTTATCGAGAATACGCTGATCGATAAAGAGCATGGAGAATGGTTCGGCAAGGTTTCCAAGGACGGCATTCCTTACGCGGATTACCAAAAAACGAACGCATGGAAATGTCCTTATCATAACGGCCGTGCCTGCTTCGAGATAATAGAACGATTGGGTCACAGCGAATAAATCATAGGGGGAGAGCTTCATCTCCCCACAAACAAAACACTCCCTATACAGATGATGAGCCGTATCCTGGCTGCTCTCCTGCATAGGGAGTATTTCTTTATAGAACGCTGCTATTTGCTGCGATAGAATGCCTCTACGGTTGCGCTTGCCGTTTTTTTGTACATACAGTAGTCGTCATTGCCCGCTGCTTCTTCCTCGCTGTACAACTTGGCTGGCCAGTCCCACAGCATAAAGCCATAAAACCACGGCTTACTGCCGATCTTATCGAACATGACACGGTAGAAGTCATCCTGCTCTTTCATGCTTGGAGCACCTTCGAGCCCCCAGTCATTCGGCAGCATAGACGAGCCAGTGCGACTCGGACAGCCGGTTTCCATAAAGAAGAACGGCTTATCATGCTTGGCAGCGAAGGCTTCCAGAACTTCCACTCGCTCATCCCAGCTGTCGATCGGATAGTAACCGCTGGAGGAAATAACGTCAACGGCATCCCACCAGGTTACATTGGTTTCTTGATACTTGTCACAGTTATACGTAATGATTCCCGTGTATACTTCCCTTACTTTGGCGATCAGCACTCTCCACTCATCGGCCCGGCGGTCGGTCTGCACCATTTCACAGCCTACGCAGAACATCTCGCATCCAGTTTCCTGCGCAATCTTGGCATAGTGGAGAACGAATTCCGTATAGCTGGCAAACCAATCCCTCCACTTGGGCTCACATGGAACATCAACATCGAAGAAGTTGATATGCGCACGCCAAGTACCGTTCGCACAGTTCACAACGGGTTTCAGGCACACCTTGAGGCCAAGCTTCTTCGCTTTTTCAATCGCCCATAAGACTTCCTCATCGGTTACGATAGGCGCATTTTTATAGTTGATCTCCGTTGCTTGCGGATGATCCTGAAGAGCTGCAAAAGCGATAGCCGTCCAATTCACGCCCAGCTTTGCCATTTCTTCCATCGAAAAGTCCGCTTCTTTCGTGGCCCATGTACCTCTGGTGCCTACCCATCCCCAGGTCATCCCTTTGATATAATCCAGCTTCATGCTTCACACGTCCTGTCTATTGTCGTCGTTGTTATTCTTTCACCGAGCCGCTTACAATGCCGGAGAAAATAAAACGCTGCAAAATCAAGTAAATAATAATCGTTGGTACCATGATAATAAGAATGGCTGCGCAAATCAGCTCCCAGTGAGCCGAGTTCGGTCCTGCAAACCTCATAAGCGAGGTCGAGACGACTCCCAGCTTCTGAGAAGGCATGTAAAGCCAAGGAATGTACATATCGTTGTAGATATTGATCGTTTTGAGAATGACTGCCGTAGCGGTAGCCGGCCCCAGCAAAGGAAAGATGATCGTACGGTAAATCCGAAATAACGATGCCCCTTCCATCATGGCGCTTTCGTCGAGCGAATATGGGATTTTACTGATAAATTGCAGATACAAATAAATCTGAACCGCATCGGTGCTCGCATAGAGAAGAATAGCGGCTCTTTTCGTATTAAACAGATCCAGTGCCTGAATGATGCTGAAGGTCGCAACCTGTGTTGTAATCAGTGGAATAAACGTAGCAACCAGATAGGCTGCAAGGATGAGCCCTTTTCCTTTGAAATTGAAGCGTCCAAGTGCATACGCCACCATTGTGCCCAGAATAATATTGATCACCAGCGCCGAGACGATAATAATACCGGTATTGGCAAAAGCCTGCCCCAGCTTACCCGCTTCAATAACCTTAGCGAAGTTAGCAAAGTGAAAGAAGCTTTCTGGAAAAGCGAACGGACTGGATTCCGCATATTCCTTACCGCTTTTAAAAGCATTCACTACAATGACGTAGGGAGGTGTAATGACGCACAATACAGCAAGCAGCAGAGATGCGTATTTCAGCGTGCTGAGCACGGCATTAGAGAGTCTTGATGTCATGGCTTCCTACTCCTCCCCACGCAGAATGAATTTACGTTGAACGGTTATAACGACAAATACGATGATTAAAAGAACAATCGCCATCGCTGAGCCCAGGCCGAAGTTATTAAACTTAAACGCTACGTCGTTGACTTTCGTGACGAAGGTATCGCTGCCCGGCGCAGCTCCGGTAATGACGTATGGAATATCGAACACCTCAAGCGCTCCGGAAACGGTAAGCAGCATGTTGAGCTCGATGATTTTACGAATGTTGGGAAGCGTAATATAGATCAAGGTTTGGAAGGAATTGGCTCCGTCGATTTTGCTGGCTTCATACAAATCCCCTGGAATCGATTGAAGAACCCCCCAAGTAAATCACCATGTTAAAGCCCATGAACTTCCAGAGGGAAATTGAGGCCAAAGAGATGTTGACGAGTGAAGTGTTGCCTAGCCAGCTCTGCTTATAAGCGCCGAGACCAACCAAATCAAGCAGTGTGTTCAGCGTACCGTGATCGGAGTTAAAAATAAATTGAAACATAAACGCTGTTGCCACGCTGTTAAGAATATACGGAAGAAATAAAAACACCCTGAATAGATTCCGGCCCTTTACCTTGCTGTTCAATATGATAGCAAAATACAGTGCAATAATATTCTGAATAATACCGCCTACAAAGTAATAAAGGTTGTGGCTAAATACACCGAAAATTTCTTCGTTCGAGAAGATTTCCTTATAATTAGCAAGACCAACCCACTTGTAATCCAAGCTAAAACCATCCCAGTCCGTGAAGCTTAACTGGATCAATCTTAGGGCCGGGTAAAACGTGAAAGTAGCGAGCAGAATCAGCGGAATGGTCAAAAAGGAAAACAAAATGATCAATCGCTGGGTTTTATAATTGAAGTTGAACATAACAATCCCTTCTTTACCCGAGAGATAAAAGCCGCCTTAAAGAGTATGGAACAAAAATAGATTACCATGGCTCACATGATAATCTATTTTCGTTCCTTTCAGATATCACGCAAAGGTGAAGACTATTGATTATTGACCTACAGCTTTTCTAGCGTCAGTCCATTTTTTGTTAAGCTCATCCAAACCAGCTTTGAAATCCTTGCTCAGGATCAGCTTCTGGATGTAAGAACCGCCCATGAAGTCAATTTGCGCCTTATTCGCAATGTTGCCATATGCATCTGGATCCGGCTTGCCTTGCAATGTGTTAGGCTTCAAGTCCATGAATTCTTTCAGCTGAGGCATCTTCGCTTCTTTAGATTTGTCCGGTGGAATCATACCTGCGATATCCGCATAATCGGACTCTTCGATCATAAATTTAACGAAAGCTTTCGCTGTTGCGATGTTTTTGCTGTTCTTAGCAACACCGTACATATAGTCAGGACCCATGTTGGCGTTGAACTTGCCGCTGTTGTCATAAGGCAGAGGGAAGAAACCGATATCTTCGGATTTCGCACCGTTTTCGATAATTTGCGGAACGACCCAGTTACCTAGGAAGTACATCGCTGTTTTACCACTGGCTACATCTTTCTTCGAGGATTCCCAGTCCGTAGACATCAAATCCTTCTCTGTGTATCCTTTTTCAACGAACGTTTTGAGAATCGTCAGAGACTTCTCGTAAGGTGTGCCCGGACCAAAAGGAGTATCTGTCTTCGTCATGGAACCACGGAATTCAGGGTCTCCGGAAATTTCAAACGCAATGACATCCCATTCGCTCAAAGGCCATTTGTCTTTGAAGTTCGTTGCAAGCGGAGTGATGCCTGCTGCTTTCAGCTTCTCAGCGTCTGCGTACAATTCATCAAGTGTCTTCGGCACGCTTGTAATACCTGCTTTGGCGAACGCCTGCTTGTTATACGCAACACCGTTCGTATTTACACCGCTTGGCAAGCCGTATGTATTGCCGTCTGCAGCTTTGATGTCGGAGAAGTACACTTTGTCATTCAGTCCAAGGTCGTTCAGCGGTGCATAATAATCGCCCAGCTTACCGTTAGGCACTCCATCTGGAATCATATTGACATCACCGAGCTCGCCGGTAGACAATCTGACCTTCATCGTAGGGCCGTAGTCTTTAATGGCTTCTACTTCTACTGCTTCTACCTTCGGGTATTTCTTTTTAAAAGCGGCTTCCCACTCCTTGAACTTGGTATCAACCAAGTCTGTACGGTGCGTAATAACCGTTATTTTGCCTTGAATGTTATCGTCTGCTCCACCTGCTGCCGCATTTGACGTAGCTGCCGGAGCTTTCGTAGCTGTGTTATCCGACGTCGACTTACCGCATGCAGCTGTTACAGACATCGTTAATACTAACGCTAAACCCGTTGTGAGCCACTTCTTCATGAAATTACCCCCTAGAAATAATAATGATCTGTTATTGTTATCGCTTACATCCCTATTATATTTCTCTCAGGCATGCATAGATATGCACTATTTTTGTTTTTATTGTACTTTCTTTGCATGTTGCTAATATTTTATGCTAACAAATAACTAACAAACTGTATCTCGATATTCCTTAGGTGTTAGTCCGACCACTTTCTTAAACTGTTTATTAAAATATGCCGGGTCCCGGTAGCCCACCATTTCTCCAATCTGGTAGGTTTTCAGATGAATCTGCTCTTTCAAAAGCTCCTTGGCCTTATTCATACGCACCGAGATGATGTATTCAATAATCGTCGTGCCCGTCTCTTGTTTGAAGAGCTTGCTTACGTAGCTTGGAGTTAGGAACACGCGCTTGGCTAACTGGTTTAAATCGAGGGAGTCGGCATACTCCTGCTCGATGATCTTCTTAATTTGATAAATCGTAACGCTTCCTTGGCTCGTTCTCTCGCTAGCCAGGGAATGAAGTCCGCTCATTAAACGCAGCTCAATGAAAGCCTTGGCCTGACTAAAGCTGAAGCAGTTCTTGAGCTCTTTGCCGAAGTCCATAGAGAACTCCTGCTGCTTGAGAGTGGTCTGCCGCTTTCCCGCTTCTTTATTAAGCGCATAAAATAATGTTTCCATAAGCTCAACAAGATGGTGCATTCGAAGCTTGATTTCTGCGATCACCTTCAGCATCTCATGAAGATGCACCTCCACATTGTCGAGATCAAAGATTTCCATGCTCTCCAGCACTTTTTTCCGATATGCTTCTACCTCATGAAGGGTACCGAAGTTAGCATTCTCGATCCAAGTGACTGCAGGCTTTCCCGCCCTGTAATAATTGTATTCACAAGCCTCAAGCGCTTCTTTCAAGCATCTCCCCCAGCCGCTAAATTGTGTACAAGGATTACTGATGCCAATTGAAGCCTGTATCTTCTTTTCCTGTATTAATATGTCATGAAGCGTCTTTTCCCATACTTGAAAATCGGTATATTGCTTATCAAACGCAACAATGCAGACCGTCGTTCGCTCATCGATCTGAACCACCTTGCAATCAGGAGCATAGGCCGGCCTCACCCAGCTTGAAATACTGGCTGCTGGCATTGGAGAGTCCGTAACTACAGCAGTAATTGCGTAGGATGGGAAACGGATAAAATCGGCGTACACCTCTTTGAATAGGGATTCTGCTGCTTGATTACCGGCATCGCTAAGCAGAATCTGCTTGAGCAAGCTCTCATCCCGGTCTGAGGAGGATGGCTCAGCAGCCTGAACTTGTTGATAGAGCCGATCCAGCAGGTCATAGAGTTCCTGCTTGTCTACAGGCTTGAGCAGGTAAGCCGACACGCCTATGCCTATTGCTGAACGCGCATACTCAAATTCTCCAAACCCGCTGAGGATCACACATTGGATCGTCGAGTCTATCTGCTTAATGGCCTTCGCCAGCTCCAGTCCCGTCATCCCCGGCATCTTGATATCCGTAATGACCACATCCGGTTTCATTCCTTCCAGAGCGGCCAAGCATTCGGATGCACTGGCATAGATCCCAGCGATTCTGTAATGAGGCGAAGCCTTATGAATTAGCTTGGAGAGTCCCAGCCGAATCTTCTCTTCATCATCTACAATCATAATATTCATGCGGATCGTTCCCCCTTGTCTTGCAAGTTATACGGTAGTGTCAAGATCACCGTCGTTCCCTCTGCCCATACACTGGTCAGCGTTAGCCCATATGACGGTCCGTAATGAAGCTTAATCCGTTCGTCTACATTTAGCAGTCCGATACCCGAGCTTTGGAGCGATTCATTCTCCCCATGCAAGCCCGTCCTCAGCCTATCCTGCAGCCGGCCCAGTTTGTCCGCAGGTATGCCGCTCCCATCATCCGAGATCCGCAAAGTCAGCATATGTCCTTTGACCTCATGGGTAATTTCAATATGGATCGGAGCGTCATCCTCCTCGGACTGCCCGTGTACGATTGCATTTTCAACAATGGGCTGCAGGAGCAGCGGCACGATCGGATACTGCCGAATGGCATATCCATCATCGAATGTAATTTTGAATTTATCATGGTAGCGATAATTAATGATCTGAATATAGATTTGCAAATGTTCAAATTCCTGCTGCATGGAGACCGTTCCTTTCGACGGATTGATGCTATAGCGAAACAGCTTGCCAAGTGCGGCAATCATTTCCGCCGCTTCTTCATCATCGTTAATCTCGGCCGTCATACGTATCGTCTCCAGCGTATTGTACAAAAAGTGAGGATTAATCTGGTTCTGCAGAGCGGCTAGCTCCGCCACCTTCTTGCGCCCTTCGATGACATAAACCTGCTGAATCAATTCCTTAATCCTTTCCAGCATGCTGTTAAAATGGAAGCCTAGCCGACCAGCCTCGTCTTGGCTTTGCACTTGAAAGCTGACATCCAGGTCGCCAAGCTCCGCCCTTTTCATTAACCGCATCAATCGTTTCATCGGCTTGGTCAGCGCATAAGAGATCAGAATGGAGATAAACAAGGCGAAGGCCATAATGATACATGTTACGAGCAGCGTAATATTCTGCGTTTGAACCGCATCCTTCATGATAAGCGCAAGCGGTATGCGGATAATCGTTTTCCAACCGGTCTTCAGCGACTGCGAATAGATACATAAATAATTAACGCCGTCAATTTTTCGGATGAAGTCCCCAGACGTTCCTGCGGCCAGCTGTACCAACGGATCATCATCGATTTTCTCCGTAATTCTCTTTTGTTCCGTGTCATAAATCACGTTGCTTTCCGCATCCACAATCAGGACCTTGCCGCCTGACGCATGCTCCAAGTCGCTAACTACGTTCTGAATGACGCTAATGTTGGCGTCTACAGCTATAGTTCCGATGGATTCCTGCGTATAGAAATCCCGAATATCCCTTAGCACGGTAAAAGCAAATTTGCCGGATTGCCAGTTAGCCAGCTGCTGCGTGCTTAAGAAAACAGATCTACCCTGGGCATCGTGAGCAAGCCTTCTCCACTCATCAGCCCGCTCGTCCAGGTCTGTCCGTATCCCGCCGGTTATGATGTTGTAGTATTTGTTATTGTGGTTATCAAAAATATAGATGGAGTTGGTGCCCCGCTTGATGTTGTTCATGATACGGATATAGCTTTCCATTTCCACCTGCTTTTGCGTCAACGTCTTCACGTTGTCCTCCAGCAGCTGCTGAAAAGACGTCAAATATAAAGGAATCTGCGAAATCTGCTCCATATCTCCAATGTAATCATCGAGCCTCTTGGTGATATTGTCAGCTAATTGAGAGCCGTATAGGCTTGTATTCTTCTTGATGGAGGTGGAATAGTTCTGATAGGAAATGTACCCGGTCAGTGTTATAGGCAAAATGATGAGAAAAATAAAGACCACAATCAGTTTCTTCTCCATCGACATGTTCGCAAGCAGCACGTAATCTTTCCATCGGGCATAGAGAGTTCGCACAGGGAAACACCCTTTCTTGTAAGGCGGATTGGCGAGGGTATACCAATTAGACTGTTGATAAGGGGGCAATGGAGGGCTCAGTAGTTTTCGGAGAAGCGTAGCGGTCGGAGAAAAGCTACTGAAGCTCGTAATGAACACTACCTTATCCACACAGCTCGACTGGTGATACGTTCACCCATCATTATAGTCAGATGCTGCACAAATAGGAAACGGGAGGGCTGCCGTTTTGAAGGGCTGACCGGTTTGTGCTACAATGCTATTCAATAAGTGGGATTCGGAGGTTTGCTCATGTTGAATGAATTTAAGAAATTCGCATTTAAAGGAAATATGGTGGATTTGGCCGTCGGGGTTATCATTGGAGGAGCTTTTGGCAAAGTCATTACTTCGATCGTCAATGACCTGATCATGCCGCCGATCGGCCTTCTTCTTGGTAAAGTTAAATTTAACGACCTGTTCATCTCGCTGAATGGCAAGCATTACGCAACACTAGCGGATGCGGCCAAGGATAGCGCGCCAACTCTCAATTACGGTCAGTTTATTTCAACCTTCCTAGACTTCCTCATCGTGGCATTTGTTATCTTCATCGTCGTAAAACAAATTCAAAAATTTCGTAAAAAAGAAGAACCTAAGGAAAAAGCTGCAACGACTAAGGAATGCCCGCACTGCTTGTCCGACATTCCAGTCCGCGCTTCCCGCTGCAAGTTCTGCACTTCCGAGCTGACTTCCGGCGGCAGCGTGTCGGGCAGCATACAATAGCATCTGTAAGAGCATGAAACAATGAAACAATGAAACAATGAAACACCCCCATAAAGTAGGGCCGTGGCATCGAAGCTGATTCAGGTACTTTGCGGGGAGCCCATATAAAAAGCCCGAAAAGGCTCAGGAGCACTAAACTCCTGGCGTTTCGGGCTTTTTTGTACGTAAATCGGCGATCTCTCCTTGCTCGAACGCTCCGCTGCGAAATAGCAGCAGGAGCTGCTTCGCAGTATCCTCCGCCGACTGCAGCTGTCCCTGCTCTTTCAGCTGGATAAAACGGTCCACCTGCGGAAACTGCTCCTTCGTCGCCGCGCGGATCATCTCCTGCATCCCGGTGTCCACGACACCGGGGGCTACCGAGCAGATGCGCACCGGATTCGGCCCGGCGGCGGCCTCCTGCTCCGCAGCTACGCAGCGAGTGAACATGTCAATCGCCGCCTTGGCGCTGCAGTAAGCGGCCCAGCCCGGGTACGGCTTCTTGCCCGCACCCGAGGAGATATGGACGACGCTGCGCGGAATCCGCAGCGTCTCGGTCAGCCGGATGAAGCTGCTCGTCAGCATCATCGGTGCCGTGACATTGACCTGCAGGCTGCGCTGCAGGTCCGCGCTGTCCATGCTGCCAACCGATGTCATCGGTTCCAGCATGCCGGCATTACTGATGAGCGTGATGGAATCCGCTGCATCGAGGTCTGCAGAGCTAAGGATTCGCTCCATGAGCGAATCCAGGCTTTCGACCTGCGCGAGGTCGTGCATATGAAAGGCCAAGCGGCCTTTCATATGCGGCGCCTCCCGCCGCAGGGCTTCGCTTTCGGTGCGGGCGACGCTGCAGACGTCCGCTCCCTGGCGAAGCAGCTCGCGGACGAGCGCTTCGCCTAGGCCCTTGGAGCCTCCCGTTACAATGTAGAGCTCGCTCATGGGAGATTCACCTCACAAGGAACGCAAATCAGAGGGCATAAAGTTCTCATTTACTGAACCACGTCGTAGCCTTGTTCTTCGATAGCTTCCTTAATAGCGTTCACCGTTACTTTGCTGTCATCATATTGAACAGTCACTTCTTTAGCCGTCAAATTCACAGAGCCTTCGGCACCGAGCTCTCTCATTGCTTTTTCAATCGCACTCACACAGTGATTACAGGACATTCCGTCTACTTTTAAAATAACGCTGGACATGGGTCATCTCTCCTCTATTACGTGTTATTTATAGGGTTGGCACTTCTTGCTGTCCCATACATCTATGTTATTCATTGTTCTACTTCATTAATGTATTCATCGTTTTTAGCAGTTCCTCGACGACATCCATGTCGCCTTCCTGAATACGTTCCACGACACAGCTCTTCAGATGCCCTGCTAATAGCAGCTTGCCGACCCCGTTTAGCGCCGAATGGATGGCTGCGATTTGATGCAAGACATCATCACAATACGTGTCCTTTTCGATCAAGCCTTTCACGCCGCGCACTTGACCTTCAATGCGATTCAGACGTTTGACCAAGTCGGATTTCAGCTTATCCGAGTGATGACTCTTGCGTTCTTGATCGTTATGACAATGAGCGCCTTCGAGCTGCACTTCTTGATCCTGATCTATTTCCATGGCTGGTTCCTCCCGAGGGTGAATTTGTCGTACGTAACGGCTACCTTTATCATACCCCCAGTCGGTATCTTGTCAAGGCAGCTAATGCGTCATCACCTTACAGCTTAGCTCTCTGTAGCCGAAGAGCGTTCAGCACGACGGATACGGAGCTTAATGCCATTGCAGCACCTGCCACCCATGGAGCGAGCAATCCCATAGCCGCAATGGGAATTCCGAGCGCATTGTAACCCAGAGCCCAGAATAGGTTCATCTTGATGTTCGCCATTGTCTTCCTGCTCATAGTTACAGCATCCGGTATACTGTTCAAATCCCCTCTCATCAAGGTCACATCCGCTGCTTCCATGGCAACATCCGTACCTGTTCCAATCGCCATGCCGATGTCCGCCATCGCTAACGCCGGTGCATCGTTAATGCCGTCCCCTACCATGGCTACCCGAAGGCCCTGCTCTTGCAGTTTCTTGACTTCATTAGCCTTCCCCTCAGGCAGCACCTCAGCCAGCACCCGCTCGATACCAACCTGTCTGGCAATCGCTTCAGCGGTTCTCTGATTGTCGCCGGTTATCATCATCACTTGGATGCCCATCTCCTTAAGACGGGAAACGGCTTGCCGCGATGTTTCTTTAATCGTATCCGCTACTGCTACCATCCCTGCGTAGCCTCCATCTATGGCCACCAGCATAGCAGTCTTGCCATCCCGCTCAAGGGCTGCCATTTCTTCATAAGTAGTTGGCTGCACAGTGATTGTATGCTGCGTCATAAGCTTTCGGGTACCGATCATCACCTCCCTCCCACTAACGACAGCACGAATTCCGAACCCTGGAATCGCCTCAAAATGCTGCGTATCGGGCAGCTCAATGCCTCTTTCACGGATTCCCTGCACGATGGCTTCGGCAAGCGGATGCTCCGAGTTCTTTTCCGCTGATCCAACCAAGCTCAGGAACTCCGTCTCGTTGAGTTGAGTTTGGACATCCGTAAGCTCCGGCTTCCCTTTGGTCACTGTGCCGGTTTTATCCAAAATGACAGCGTCGATCCGTTGCGTGGATTCCAAGTGTTCTCCACCTTTGAACAAGATGCCAAGCTCCGCCGCGCGGCCGGAACCAGCCATAATGGAGGTCGGCGTAGCGAGGC
The DNA here is from genome assembly GCF_021513275.1 of Paenibacillus hexagrammi. NCBI lineage: Bacteria > Bacillati > Bacillota > Bacilli > Caryophanales > Paenibacillaceae > Paenibacillus > Paenibacillus hexagrammi. Next base: position 5,383,290 of record NZ_CP090978.1, read on the forward strand.
CAAGCGCACAGGGGCAAGCGATGACCAGAATCGCGATTGCTTTTTCCAATGCTCCTGAGAAGTCTCCTGGCATTACTGCAAAGTACCAAACTGCAAAAGTAACGAGTGCAATGACAACTACAATTGGTACAAACACACCTGAAATGACGTCGGCAATCCGCTGAATGGGAGCTTTGGAGCCCTGCGCTTCCTCCACTACTTTAATAATTTGCGCCAAAGCCGTATCCCGGCCTATTTTGTCGGCCTTTATTTTCAACATGCCGTTCTTATTCAGCGTAGCGCCAATTACACCGTCGCCGGCAGCCTTCAATACCGGCAGACTCTCTCCGGTTAGCATGGACTCATCTACAGCTGATGCTCCTTCGAGCACAACTCCGTCTATAGGTACCTTCTCTCCTGGCCTTACAACCACAATGTCTCCTACCAGGACCTCATCGATCGGAAGGGTCAGTTCTTGATCTTCACGGATAACACGGGCGGATTTTGCCTGGAGCCCCATTAGCGTTTTAATCGCTTCCGAGGTACGCCCCTTGGCTAGCGCTTCGAACAATTTGCCGAGAATAACGAGTGTAATCAAAATAGCGCTTGTTTCAAAATAAAGCTCCGGCATATGCATCCCGCTGCCCATCGCCCAATCCAGCGTCAAGTACAGGCTATAGAAATAAGCCGCTGAAGTCCCGAGTGATACGAGCACATCCATGTTTGCACTCTTGTTGCTTAGCGCCTTATAGGCGGCCACATAGAATTGGCGGCCGATATAGAACTGAACCGGTGTTGCCAAGATCAGCTGCGTCCAAGGATTCATAAGGATAGCCGGGAGCCAGATCCTCGATGTGAATGTAAAATGGCTCACCATCGCCCACAACAGCGGAAAAGAGAGAACAGCCGAAATCCAAAGCTTTTGCTTCTGTTTCCGAATCTCCGCTTCGCGCCGCTCAGCTGTATTTTCCGTGTCGCGCATTGCGCTTGCCTGATAGCCGAGCTTGGCAATCTTTTGCTGCATGTCCTGAGACGATACAACGGTCGGGTTGTAGGCCACATGGGCCGTCTCCATGGCGAAGTTCACGTTGACTTCACCCACCCCATCCATCTTCTGAAGCCCCTTCTCGATTCGGTTGGCGCAGGCCGCACAAGTCATTCCTGTTATTTCAAAAGAAGCATGTTTAAGGTCTTGGGAAGTATCCATACCTGGTACACCTCAATGTTAGTTTGTCTCTTACTTATCTTTATAGTATACCCCCCCTACCCTATATTGTCAAACATAATTTTGCAGCTCTACCGGCTAAATGAGAAACACAAAAAAAATGCCACTACCTCGCGCATAGTCCTGCGTTTAGTAGTGGCATTTTTTTCTTTTCTATTCAGAAGCTACATGAGGAATGGTTGCTTCATGAGCATCATTTACTCCATCTGCACCCGAAGCTGACTTCCGTGATTTAGATTGTTGACGGTGAAACAGTGTGTAATATAAAATCGCTGAACCCGCAACTACGATACCTGCAATGAAATACATCGTCTGAAAGCTCGACCCGGCTGCTACGGCTCCAAGAACGGATGAACCTATGCCGTAACCGGAATCGAACAGCAGAAAGTACGTTCCGGTTGCAAGTCCCCTCCTATGTGGCGGAGCAGATTGAACCGCGATCGTTTGATAGCTGGGCAGCATGGCGCCGAATCCAAGACCTAACATACCCCCCGCCCCTAAGAATACAATAGGCGAGTGCGCCATACTTAATGCAATCATGCCTAGTGTAAATAGAATCACGCCAGGATACACTAAAACGTGAGGACCTGAGCGATCGAATAGCTTTCCAGTGAACGGTCTAGATAGGACAATCATCAGAGCAAACACCATGAAGAAATAGCTGGAGTACGATCCCAGCCCCATCTCCTTGGCATATACCGAAAGGAACGTTGTAATGGCTCCGTATGAAAAAGCCAGCACGCTGCCGGTAAGGGAAATCGGTAATGCCCGCGGCTCCACAAATTTTCTCCATCCTTTTTGGGAAGTAACCCCGATCGTTTCCTTTCGCGCAGGAATACGAAGAATGGCTCCGCACAGCAGTGAAAGCACCGCGAACAAAATACATATGCCAAATAGCAGCATGTTATTGTGCGTTTGCATAATGGAAAGTCCCAAGAAAGGACCTACAACCATCGCCAGACTCATAAACAGGCTAAAGTATCCCACTCCTTCACCTTTGCGGTGGTCAGGAACGATCTCGACAGCAACAGCTCCTGTGGCCGTGGACGCCATCCCAAAACCAATGCCGTGAAGCAAACGCAGTCCAAGCAGCATCGGGTAGCTATGGATGAACGGATACATAGCCGTACACCCCGCGAATATCAGCAAGGCAGTAAGGATTAGCTTCCTCCTGCTGATTTCATCCATCCATTTCCCCGTTAGCGGCCTGAATATAACCGCCGAGACGATAAAGGAGGTCATGACAAGACCGACCTGACTTTCCTTGCCGCCCAGGGATTCCGTTACAAACAGCGGCAGTGTCACGGCTAACATATAAAAAGTCATAAATAAAAAAAAGCTGCTCAAACACACGGCAATAAAGCTGCGGTTCCAGAGCTTGCTCTGACTCTCGATAGAGCTTTCGTTTGATTGATTCATAGGTTGTATGTCGCCCCTCTTATTTAGTTGCTATAGCAATTATATGCGATACATACATTTCCGTCAATCCGCAAGGATAAACGACTTCGTCCTTAATGACGAGTACGTTATAAAAAATGTAAGCCGAATTATGGAGTGAAACTTATAAATTCGCTTATATTTCGAAAAAGAGCCTGCTGTCAGGTCGACAAGCAAGCCCTCATATCAGAATATTCACAATGACACGCCCAATCTGCCTAATTCATCGAAAATGTTTCGCTTCAGCTCCATCTTTTCGCTTTGTTCGAGGAAAGCCGCATCCACCCCGTTCATCACAATAGCTGCCAGCTCCCTATGAGTGAAGCCGAATCGCTTGGACAGAACCCGGTATTCCTCTGTAATGGTCGTTCCCGAAACACTTGGATTATCTGTATTTACCGTTACTTTAATGCCTTGATTGAAATATTCGCGAATGGGATACGAATCCCAGCCGCTTACCGCCTTGGTTTGAATGTTGCTGACCGGGCACATCTCGAGCGGCACGCCGCGGCTGGCTACCATTTCAAATATGGAGTCGCTCTCCTTCAATCTCACACCGTGACCAATTCGGGTAGCTCCTAAATTGTGAATCGCTTCGTAAATATTGTCCGCCCCTGCAGCTTCCCCCGCATGAATGGTAATCGGGATTCCGCGCTTGTGCGAAAGAGCGAATACATCCCGGAAAAACTCGGGTGGATAAGAAGCCTCATCACCGGCTAAATCTACAGCCGCAATTCCCTTACCCATGTAATGCGCTGCTCCCTCAATTGCTTCCGCATTCAGCTTTTGCGAGTGGTTTCGCATGCAGATCACGATCCCCCTTGCCTTAATACCGAATCGCCGCTCCCCCTCTTCAACCCCTGCGTTACATAATGTATGACCTCCTCGACAGACAATCCATTCTTGCGATGAAGCTGCGGCGCGAAGCGAACCTCTACATATTTGCAATGATGCGGGGCACTTTGCTGAATGACCTCATAAGCGGCACGTTCGAGAGCTTCGGGAGTCTGCAAGAACCGGGTTGTGAAATCAAATTTGCTCAAGTAATCCCGAAGGTCCCTGCATTCTTCCGCCACTCTCATGTACGACACAAGATTTGCAGGGTCGGTTGTTGGGAGCTCGATACTCTCCATGCGCGCAATATCGATAACAGTCTCAGGCTGCAAGCTGCCATCCAAATGAAGGTGCAAGTCAACCTTGGGCATCAGGGACAGTAAATCTTCATTTCTTACCAAACCAACATTCATCTCCACCCTGCATCACCTCCATATATTTTGATTATCTTAATACAAAGTGAAATCGATGTAAATATACCTAACACATATTTTTCTTTTTATTATTTGTGTTAAATTATATGACATAACCTGAGTTTGGATCCATGAAAAAAAGCCCGAATCGGTTTATTTTCAAACCATCCCGAGCCCCTTATTCTCTAGCTTTACTACATGATTGCTGTATTGTTGTCACCCATTTCGCTGAATGACCTTCAGCGCTTCTTTCTGGCTTAACGGCGAAAGCTCCGTGGACTTCACAAAAGCTTGCACAGCTGCCGCGTCGGTCTTCGAATATTCTCTAAGCGCCCAGCCGATCGCCTTGCGAATGAAGAACTCCCGTGACCCCGACATTCGTCGAACCACGGCAAACAACAGCTCCGTATCGGTATTCTGCTTATATTTCAGCTGGAAGAGAATAGCCGTTCTTTGCAGCCACATCTGTTCAGAGGAGAGCCACTTGTCTACATAGTTGGTGGTAAGCTTAGGATATTGCTGTAGGTGAAAGCCTATTAGATTAGGGGCTATGAAATCTACCGTATCCCACCACGGGTGGGTTAGCACCCATTCTTCCAATAGTTCCACATGCTTTGGCGGCATGTCCTTTCTAGATTTCAAGAGCATGTCCATTGCGGCATAATGAAATTCTCTTTCCGGAAGCCTCCACCAAGCCTTCGCCGTTTCTACTGCCTCCTGTCCTGCCGGAATCCCGTTGTCCTTGTAAAATCGCTTCATAAGCGCAACACGCTCCGGATTTCGAATACCCAAGAATGGAAATTGATTCCGCATATAAGCCTCCATCGGCTGCACATTGTCTATATTCGCATGAAGGCGAAATATCTCCTCCAGCTTGTCCGCATAGGCTTGATCCATATCTGCACCGCCCTTATTTTCAAATCGGTTTATCATCATTGTAACAAAAAAGTAATGCGAACCCACCTGGATTCTTGTATGCTTAGTAAAGATTAGGCATGACTAGAGAAAACAGTATGGATCGGAGAGAATATGCATGACTTACAAGCTTATTGCCGCTGACCTGGATGATACTTTGCTGCGGGACGATTTAACGATTTCGCAGGAGACGGTGGAAGCCATTCATCAAGCTGTTGCTAAAGGAGTTACGTTCACAATAGCTACAGGAAGAAGCTTTCCATCAGCCGCTAAAATCGCTAACCGCATCGGACTTAACGTCCCGATCATTACGTATCAAGGCGCCTTGATCAAAAACCTGCAGGACGAAGAAGTGCTGTATGAGCGCAACGTCCCGCTCGAGGCCGCACGCTTCTTACTCGACTTCAGCGAAAAAAGAAACTTGCATTTGCAGCTATACCACGGGGATGAGCTCTATGCAGGTGAAGACAACGATAAGATTAAGAAATATGTCAGTCTATCCAAGACGCCTTATCTCATTGGCGATCTTCGCCAATGGATCGATATCCCGCAGCCCAAAATGCTGATCGTGGATGAACCGACTGTATGCGATCAGCTGCGTGAGGAGCTGCTTCCGCTGCTAGGAGATCAGCTGCATATCACAAAATCCAAACCGCACTACTTGGAATTCATGCACAAGGAAGGCACCAAGGGGCACGCCATTGAATTCCTTGCGCAGCACATCGGCTGCGGACTCGATCAGGTCATCGCGCTTGGAGATGCCTGGAACGACCGCGAAATGCTGCAAGTGGCAGGCATGGGCGTAGCCATGGACAACGCGTTGCCAGAGCTTAAAGAGCTCGCTAACTATGTAACGCGCAGCAACAATGAAGACGGCGTCAGACATGTCATCGAGAAGTTTGTACTGGTATAAGTCTAACGAAGAACTGTGAAATAGAAAAAGGTACCCTTTTAGCGAATTCGTTCGCCATGGGGTACCTTTTTTCCGATTTGCTCATGCCGCGATTCAGAGTGAGATCACTACGGAATTGTGGAATTCACTGCATGTTTGCCTTATACCTTAAATTTCCCGATCAAAGTTTGCAGATCCTCAGCCATGTTATTCAACAGCGTAGCGGACGAAACAATTTCCTCCATGCTGGAATGCTGCTCTTCCACGTTAGAGGACACCGTCTTAGCCCCTGCTGCCGTTTGTTCCGCCACTTCATTAATGGTACGGATCACTTCCACGGCTTGATTCGTTTTCTGCGCAATCTCCGACGATTGTACAGTGACTTCTTCGATCTGGCGGGCTACGTCATCCATCGCTGCCTGAATACGCTTGAACGCTTCACGCGCTTCGCTGACAACCTCAAGTCCCGTCTCAACCTCACGCGAGCCTGCTTCCGTGGAACTGACAACCTCCATCGTTTCACTCTGGATGCTTTCCACCAGTCCCGCCACTTCCTGAGCCGCATCGGCCGTCTGCAGGGACAGCTTGCGAATTTCATCTGCAACGACGGCAAAGCCCTTGCCTGAAGCCCCTGCTCTAGCAGCTTCAATCGATGCATTCAAAGCAAGCATATTGGTCTGTCTGGCAATGTTGGCGATCATACCGTTCGCATTGACAATTTGCTCGGAGCGCAGACCAAGCCGCTGAACAGATTCAGCGAGCTCTTTCATTTTCAAATAGATCGAGTTCATTTGAGTAATAGCCGTTTCAACTGCACCGTTACCCACTCCGGCTTCCTGCTGGGCATGTACGGACTTACTGTTTGCCGATGCCGACACACCTGCGATCTGTGTGACAGCAACGGACATTTCCTCCATCATGGAAACTCCGGAATGGACACAGCCTACCTGCGAATTCGTACCTACCGAGATCCCCTGCACGACATTGGTAATCTCCTCGGTAGATGCACTTACCTCCTCAGAGCAAGCACTTAACGCCTCAGATGCCGCAGCAACTTGTTTGGCATTGTTTCCCACTTGGCTAATGACACTGTGCAAATTAGACTTCATTTGATTAAATGCATACGCTAAGTCTCGAATTTCATCACGATTCTTAACACGAACATCCCCGACTGTAAGATCGCATGCAGCAATACGTTCGGCGGCCCTTACCATCGAACGCATAGGATTCACGATCATTCGTGAAAGCAGGATGCCGATCGCAATCGCAAACAGAAAAGCCGCTATGCTGACGTACATAGAGGTTCGGATAGTTGATGCGATGACCTCACGGTTCTTTGCCGCAGCCTCATCGAGATTCGCTCTTTCGATCTGCTCCAGCTTGGCAGCGGATTCCGTCAATGTTTGGGTCGTCGGGATGGCCCACTGATTAGCTTCAGCCTTGGCCAGATTCAGCTCTTTCCGATCTGCGTAGTCCATTACTTTCTTCACCAAACGCTCGAAGGTAGCATTAGAGTCTATCATGGATTGAATCGCGCTCTTCTCTTCGTCGTTCTGAGAAAGCTCGCTCATTTCTTGAATAGTCGTTCCCAGTGAGGCATTCATTTCGTTTAGATTCTTCGCCTTGTCCGGGTTTGGCTCTAACACATAGTTAAAGAGCATGCTGTTCTGAATTTGCGTCTTTTCTTTAATATCCGAAACATTCTTCAGAATGGACACGTTATCGCTCAGCAGCTTCGAGTACGAGTTGTCCACCTTGTTCAAGTATGTATACGACAAGAAACTGCTAAGACCGACAAGCAAGGAAACTACAATAAATGTACCTATAATCTTTACTCGCAAAGAAACATAAAAGCCGCGGCCGCTACTATGATTAGATGGGCTTGTCTTCATGCTCGTTCCCCCTTATTATTTGTAATCGTTCTCACCCACTATCATTATAAAGGGCTGTCGCGAATTTCGACAGCCCTCTTATTGCTTTTTTATAAAACCAATTTGTGTAAACCGGTTATTTTTATTTGGAGTTCATGTATTTGCGCATATCGAACGCAACGGCGATTACGATAATCAAGCCTTTTACAATCAATTGCCAGTATGGGCTGATTCCGATAAACGTCAAACCGTAGTTGATTACGCTGAAGATCAATACCCCAACGAGTACGCCAGGAACCGTACCGATACCGCCTGAGGTTGATACGCCGCCGACCACGCAAGCTGCAATCGCATCAAGCTCATACATGTTACCATAGTTATTCGTAGCTCCACCTGTTCTTGCTGCTTCAAGCACACCAGCCAGACCATACAAAGCACCTGCAATGGCATACAAGTAGATCAGGTAACGACTTACATTAATACCCGATACGGTAGCGGCATGAATGTTACCACCGATCGCGTACATGTACTTTCCAAGCTTTGTCTTATTAAAGACCACCCAGACAATGATAGCTACAACAACCGCAATGATTACGATGTAAGGAATGGAATACGTCGAGTTAGGTCCGATATACCCCGTGCCCAGATGACCAAAATCCTTACGCAAACCACCGATTGGCTGGGATTGGTTCGGTTTCATGTCGAAGTACAGGGAGTTGGCCCCGTATACGGCGACCATGGATCCGAGAGTCGCAATAAAAGGCGGAACATTAAATTTCGCAACAATGATCCCATTAATCAAACCGAACAGCAGACCCACCGCAATAGCAATCAGAATCGGTACGATGAGCGGAAGTTCAGGCAGGTTAGGGAAGAATTTTCTGGCATAGTCCGGCATTTGCAGCATAGAAGCGGAGATAACCGCTGTAATACCGACAATTCTACCGGCTGACAAGTCCGTACCGCCTGTAATTAAGACGAACGCGATACCTAGAGCAATGATGACACGGGTCGATGATTGAAGCAGAATGTCACGAAGAATATCTACGGACAAAAAGCGCGGGTCATAGACTGCAATACCGGCAATCAAGACAACCAATACGATGTAAATCGCATATTTCGTAAAAAACTCTGAGACTTTTTTGCTATTCTGTGTTTCAGTTAATGAACTCATTAAGTCCAGCCTCCTCCATTAGTGCATGTTACTGCGCAGCAAGGCGCATGATCTCTTGTTCTGTTGCCTTGTTTCCATCTACGATGCCTCTTAGGCGCCCTTCGCTCATGACCATGATTCGGTCTGACATCCCAAGCAATTCGGGCATTTCAGAAGAGATCATGATAATACTTTTTCCTTGCTTGGCGAGGTCTGCGATGATTGTATAAATCTCAAATTTCGCTCCAACGTCAATTCCGCGCGTAGGCTCATCCAGCAGCAGGACATCCGGTTCCGTGAGCAGCCATCTGGCCAGCAGCACTTTTGCTGATTACCACCGGACAAGTTCTTGATGAGCGTATACATATGCGGTGTTTTCACGCGAAGCTTTTCAATATTTGCTTTTACTTCGACTTTCACTTTCTTATCGTCGATTAAACCGACACGGCTCTGATATCTCGATAGATTCGAAATAACCGTATTTTCCTTGACCGACAACACCGGGAAAATACCGGTAACGCGACGTTCTTCTGTCAGAAGAGCGATTTTATGCTTGATGGCGTCAATCGGTGATTTGATTTGCACCTTTTTGCCGTACATCGAGATTGTGCCAGAGGATACAGCGCGAAGACCAAACAATGCTTCCATTAGCTCGGTGCGCTGGGAACCGACAAGGCCCCCGATTCCAAGAATTTCACCTTTACGAAGCTCGAAAGACACATCCTTGAACGATTTGGCGATGGGAGAAGTAAGACCTTCCACCTTCATCAGCGTCCCGTTTGGTACGTTGGAGCGCTCCGGGAATCTTTCCTTCAGGTCACGGCCTACCATGCGGGAAATAATCAAATCTGTCGTCAGTTCAGCTGCCGGCCATGTACCAATCTTGGTTCCATCACGCATAATCGTAACTTCATCAGAGATGGTAAGAATTTCTTCCATCTTATGGGAAATATATATGATCGAGCAGCCTCGGCTTTTCAAATCGCGAATGATTCGGAAAAGTTGTTCTACTTCGTTTCCTGTCAATGAAGAAGTGGGCTCATCCATAACAATAACTTTAGAATGAAACGAAACCGCTTTGGCGATCTCCAGAGATTGTACTTTCGAAACAGATAGCGTTCCTACTTGCGTATCAGGCTTGATATCCATTTGCAATTGCTCAAACAGCGCGATCGTATCCTTGCGCATTTTCGAATGATCGATAAATTGAATAGGTCCGATGCCTCTGGTCGGGAACCTGCCCAGCCAAATATTTTCCATTACATTGCGATGCGGTACAGGATGAAGCTCTTGGTGAATCATAGATACGCCGTTATTCAGCGCGTCTTTTGAATTTTGAATGGAGACGGTCTCTCCGTTGATCTTGATCTCTCCGTTTTCCGGTTTGTAGATCCCGAACAAGCATTTCATGAGCGTAGATTTGCCTGCGCCGTTCTCGCCCATCAATGCATGAACACTGCCCGGACGAACCTTCAAGGTTACGTTATCGAGCGCTTTAACACCCGGAAATTCTTTGGAGATATCAATCATTTCGAGCAAGTATTCATTCACAGTCATGGTAACTCCCCCTACCATTTCACAAATAGTCCCCACAAAGTGAAGCCGATTCTTCGAAGCTGCGTGCCCTAACTTTGCGGGGGCCACGGTCACTCCCAAAAGAAGAGCAAGGGCGCAACGCTAGCAACCCTTGCCCGCACTTCCTGAAGCTTACTTCGCTTCGTTCATGTTTTCTTTTGTAATTTTCTTATAGTTGATCCAAACATATTTGCCATCAGTGATGTCGTAACCAGTAGTTTCTTTGCTAGGTGTTTGACCGTTAGCAAGAGCTGTTGCTACTGCTGTAGTTGCAGCACCTTGGTTTTTCGCATCGTTCAGAACTGTACCGAGCAATGTGCCGTCGCTAAGAGCTTGAAGAGCTGGAGCTGTAGCGTCAACGCCTACAACCGGCATGAATTTGTCGCCTGTGAAGTAGCCTTTTGCTTTCAGAGCTTCGATAGCGCCTAAAGCCATATCGTCGTTGTTCGCAAGAACCGCTTCGATTTTGTCTCCGCCGGAAGCCAGGAATGCTGCCATTTTCTCAGTTGCTTTAACACGATCCCACATAGCTGTATCTTCCGCTACTTTTTCTACACCCAGACCAGCATCTGTGATCGCTTGGATGGAGAACTTCGTACGAAGCTCAGCATCTTGGTGACCTGGTTCGCCTTTAAGCATAACGTATTGGATTTTACCGTCTTTGTTTTTGTCAGCTTCAGGGTGAGCTTTGAAGTAGTCAACCAGCAGTTGGCCTTCCATTGTACCGGATTGCTCAGCTTTCGCGCCTACGTAGTAAACTTTGTCCCATTTTTTCATGTCGTCAGCCAGAGGCTCACGGTTCAAGAATACAACAGGAATGTTAGCTGTTTTTGCTTTATCGATGATAACGCCTGCAGCTGTACGGTCAACCGCGTTGATAGCAAGAGCGTTTACTTTCTTCGTAATGAAGAGGTCAACTTTATCGTTTTGTGTAGGTTGGGAGTTTTGGCTGTCTACGATTTCTACGTTAGCTTTATCTTTAGCAGCATCCGAGATCGCTGCACGAACGCTCGACATAAATGTATCGTCAAATTTGTAGATCGCAACACCGATGTTTGGTTTTTTGCCTGTGTCAGCTTTAGGAGCTGCAGTTGCTGCTGCACCACTAGTAGCTGCTGCACCGCTAGTTGCTGCTGGAGATGGAGCTGCTTCTTTGCTTCCGCAACCTGTTACAGTTGCAACTAACGCGCCGGCTACGGCAAGTGTAAGTAGTTTTTTCAAGATAAGATCCTCCCTTAAAGGTATGTTTTATTTATTTACATTCCTTACTATAATGGATCAAAGAGCCAAAACAAATGCAAAATCCTCATATTTTCTATCGAAATCCTCATCACTTTACAAAGGGAAACAATAGTTTTTGATTATCCGACCAGAACATGTTGTCCAGATCAATGGCTTTGACGCCAGCAGAAACGAGAGTCGGAACCTTCCTGCCCTCCGCCGCCTCTACGGCATATTTCACTCCCAGATAGCCGATGCTGAAAGGGTTCTGGATGATCGTCGATTGAATGACACCTTCCTGCAGCAGCTCCAGCTCCTCGGACGTACTTCCGAAGGTGATGGTTTTCACCGTGCCCTGCAGACCTTGCAGCTGAATCTCGGAAGCAGCGCCTACGGAAGAACTTTCACTTAAGGCTACTATACCGTCCACATGATTATTGGTGCTAAGTATTTGCCGGGTTAATTGTCCTGCCAAATCTCGATTGGATAGACCATATACTTTGCTTACAACCTTGAGAGCCGGATACTTGGAGATCTCATCCATGAGCCCCTTCTCTCGCTCCTCCGCGTTATGCTCGCCTTGCTTAAAACTGACAATCGCAACATTCCCATGAGTCCCAACCTGCTTGACGAGCTGTTCACCAGCCAGTTGACCGGCGTCGTAATTATTAACGCCAATAAAGCTTGTAACTCTATCAGAATGAACAGCCGAATCGATAGTGATGACTGGAATACCTAGGCTCACAGCCTTTTCCGCTGTATCCGCCAGTGCGTTGTAATCGTTAGCCGCAAGTACAATGGCATCCGGCTTGGACTGAATCGACTGCTCCATGAGTGCGATCTGCCCCAGTACATCAGCCTCATCTGCCGGCCCGCGAAAATCAAGGCTGACTTCAAACTCCTTCGCCGCTACCTCCGCTCCCATCTTGACGGTCTTCCAATAGTCCCCATCCTGACTGCGGAGAACGACTTCGAAATGCATTTTTTTCGGAGCTTGTGCCATCTGGATCTCCCGGCTGCAGGAAGAAAGGGAGGCCACGGCCAGCAGGAACAAGAACACAAATCGACCAATTTTTATTGTTTTTTCCATGCTGCCCCCCTTTATTCATCGCTAAGCGTCTTTGGGATCCATACGCTCACGGTTGTTCCTTCTTCCAGCTCGCTCTCCATCGTAATCCCGTATTCCCTGCCAAAATAGAGCTGTATCCGCTCATGCACATTGCGCACACCGACACCCGAACCCTTCTCGCTCTTCGCAGCTCCGCTCAGAATGCCCTTCATCGTCGCTTCCGACATACCGACTCCGTTATCCTTCACTTGCAGCAGAATGCGTTCATCAACGACTTTAACAATAATTTGTATCGATCCTTCATCCGCCATATATTCAATGCCGTGATACAGTGCATTCTCCACGATAGGCTGCAGAATCAGCTTTAAGGTTTTATACGGGAGCGCTTCTTCTTCTACATCGATCTCATATTCAAATTTATCCTTATACCGCATCTTCTGAATGATTAAATAGTTGCGGATGTGCTCAATTTCATCCTGAATCGTAATGATAGGCTTCCCCTTGCTTAAGCTGATGCGGAAAAATTTGGAGAGGGATGTGATCGTCTTAACAACCTCCTCATTCTTGCCGCTCCCTACCATACGTACGACCGAATTCAGTGTATTGTATAAAAAGTGCGGGTTAATCTGAGATTGCAGCACTTCCAGCTCGTTCTTGCGTTTGGTCTCCTGCTCCAGGTTGTTCTGCTCCATCAGCTCGCGCACCCGGCTGACCATCAGATTGAACCGCCGTGACAGCTGCTCCACCTCTGCTGCTCCCCGGACATGGATATAGGTGTCGAAGTCTCCCTTCTCGACCATTTCCATCGAACGTCTGAGCCGCTTAATCGGCTCCGTAATCCTTGCTGACATGAATGCGGAAATCAGCAGTACGAAGATGAGCACAATAATGAGCAGCCATATCATAAAAGCGCTGACCTCTTTGGTCGTCGTGATCATTTCGTCCAGGTAAGAAACCCCGACAATTTTCCAACCGATGTTATTGACGGTGCGCACGACATTCAAACGCTTCTCCCCGTCCGCTTCATCCATGTACTTACCGTAGGAAAATTTAAGCGCCTGCTCCACGTTCTCGTATTTCAGCCCAATATAAATCAGCTGCTGCTGGGGATGGTACACGATGTTGCCGGCAGAGTCATCGATAATGTAAACGTATCCTTTTTTTCCCAGACTGACCGTACGGAAGACGTCATCCAGCGTTTTAAAGTTAACATCCACCAGAATCACCGCATCCGTGATCCTCCCGTTTTTGAGAATCGTAACCCCTTTACTCATCGACACCACCCATTTGTACGGACCCTTGAACAGGTTCTGAATGTGCGGAAGCGAGAACGTGAGATGGTTGGGATTTTCTACAGCCGATTTAAACCAGCTTTGATCGGTCAGTCGCGTGTTCTTGCGCATCTCCGTTGCATTAATTCCCGTGACAAGCTCTCCGTCCGCGGTGAACAAGTCGATAGAGACAATATCTTCTCTAGTGCTGGCGATCGTCTCCAGCTGCTCCAGAAGCTTGTCCGACGGGATGCCGCTGCTGAGGGCAATTTTTTGATCGACCGCTTGGAACGTATCGGCCATGCCCTTAATATAATTCTCCAGATTAATCTGAACCTGGTCGACGATTTGCTGGGTGTTTAAAAAGGCGCTATCCTCGGCGGTTCTTGAGAATTTGTTATACAGCACCAAGGATACCGTCAGCATGACGAGCACCGTAATAAAAATAAAGGACAATGTAATCGTAAACTGAATGCTCCTGACCCTGACGGTGTCAAGCAGTACGGTATACAAGGCCCTTAGGATCAATTTGATTCGATTCAAAGCTCTAGCCTCCTTTGGAGCTGTTTCGGTATTCTTTAGGAGATACACCGACGATCTTGCGGAAGCTGAAGCTAAAATAATTCGCATCGGCATAGCCGACCTTCTCGGCGATTTCCAACGCCTTCATGTCCGTTGTTCGCAGTAGCTCTTTCGCGGCTTCCATCCGGATGTTGTTCAGATAATTGACGAACGTCATCTTGGCTTCCTTCTTAAAAATACTGCTGAAGTAACCCGCGCTGATGTGCAGATGACTGCACACTTTATTAATCGAAATGTCACCCTCGTGATAGTGATTCTTGGTATATTCCTTCGCCATCTCGACCAGATTCTTGTAGGAAAACTGCCGATCGTTGGCGATATGCTCCATGATGCGTACGCACATTTCAGCAAGCCAATGCTTGGCTTCATCGAGCGAAGTGAATTTACTGATCTCTGTAAACGGCGCAAAATTTTCCCCGAAAACTTCATCGATGTCCAAGCTGGAATCCTTGGCCGCTTTGAGAATGCAGGTTAAGGTTTCCAACAAATAAATCTGATAATCCTTGACCGAAACCGCGGCTTCCACGCCATGAAACAGCTCATCGATGGTCTCCTTGATTTCCTGACCGGTCCCCACTTTGATGCAGCGGTTCAGCGCCTGCTCCTTCAGGTCATCAAATCGAACCTTCTCCATGTTTCGCTGCTCAACATCCTCGATGCAGATCATCCGATTGCTGCCCAAGATGAGCCTGTAATCCAGCGCTTGTACAGCGTCATCATAGGAATAGCTCAGCTTCGCGACGTCCTTGATGACCGTTCCTACACCAACCGTCACAGAGAACTTCAAATATTTGTCCACGCTCTGGCGAATCTCTTCCAGCACCTTAAGTGTTGTCTGCATCGCCTCTGCACGGTCTTCCGTTGCATGAATAGCAAGCACCGTAACTTGATCGTTATGCATAAAAACAAGGCCAAGCCCGCGCTTTGTCGCGATCTCCTCCGATATATTCAGCAGGGCGAAATATTTGAGTGCCTGATCCTCGGAATACTTAAAGTGAAGCCGATCTGGCCAAGCCGCTCCGGTCTACGACCTCGTCTTCTGTAATCCGTACACCGTCTATGCTGATGATGGCTGCAACAAAGCATCCGCCCTCCAGATCTATACCGTAATTGGTCGCCCTCTCCCGAATCTCCTCCAACGGCAGCTTGCGGCTCATCAAAGCATTCAAAAAATTTTCGCGAAGCACCGGCATGCTCTTTCGGTAATGCTCTTTGAGCAACTGCACGTCCTCGCGATGGGCTACCTCTTCATCGATCTGCGTTTTGACCTTGAGCAGCGCGTTCACGATCTCCTGGGCGGAGAACGGCTTCAGCACATATTCGTCGATATGCAGCTTGATTGCCCTCTGCGCATATTCAAATTCATCATGCCCCGTTAAAATGATAATTTTTATCGTAGGAAAGCGCTCTCTAACGATTTCAGCAAACTGAAGCCCGTTCATGAAAGGCATCTGGATGTCCGTCACAACCACATCAGGCTGCAATCGTTCTACCAGCTCCAGTGCTTCACGGCCGTTCTCTGCCTTGTCTACGACCTCGAAACCGATAGAGGTCCAATCTACCTCGCGAACGACCCCTTCTCTTACGTCCTCTTCGTCATCCACCAAAATTAATCTATACATAAAAGGTCCCACTTTCTTTGTCGAAACATCGCTACATTCACCCCCATTGTACTAATTGACCAGTAATTACACAATATACACCTTCTGGATTCACAATGATTTCTGGAACATGCTCCGTACTCTTTCATTCCCAAATATGAGAAACTAGAAAAATGGAATTATTTTCAATAGAGGTGATTGATTACAATGAATTTGGCTGCCATCACACAGACTGCCGCCCGTCTGAAAGAAAACGTAGGAAAAGTGATTATCGGCAAGGACGAAACGATTGAGCTTATGCTGATCGCCCTAATTGGCTCCGGACATATTCTGCTGGAGGATGTCCCGGGCACGGGGAAAACGCAATTGGCAAAGGCGCTGGCCCGCTCGCTCGATTGCTCGTTCAAACGTATCCAGTTTACGCCCGACCTGCTTCCCTCGGATATTAGCGGGATTAATTATTACAATCAGAAGCTGAGCGAGTTCGAATTCCGCCCGGGCCCGCTCTTTGCCCACATCGTACTCGCTGATGAAATTAACCGAGCGACTCCAAGGACACAATCCAGCCTGCTGGAAAGCATGGAGGAGCGCCAGGTCAGTATCGACGGCGAGACCCGCGTCCTGGAAGCGCCGTTCCTTGTGATCGCTACCCAGAACCCGGTCGAGAATCAAGGGACCTTCCCGCTTCCAGAAGCGCAGCTGGACCGGTTCCTGATGAAGCTTTCTATCGGTTATCCTTCCGCAGAGGAGCAGCTGCGAATCCTGAAGCTGTATCAGCAGAGCGACCCGTTTGAGCAGCTGCTGCCCGTGGTCACGCGCGCGGAACTGCTGGAAGCGCAGAAGCTCTACCAGCAGGTGCGCATCAGTAATGATTTGCTTCAGTACATCGTGAAGCTGATCGAGCAAACCCGGCTGCACCCGGATGTCGCGCTTGGCGTCAGCCCTAGGGGAGCGCGCGCCATGCTTACCTCCGCCCAGGTGTATGCCGCGCTGCGCGGAAGGGATTACGTGCTGCCGGATGATATCAAGGCGCTTGCCGCACCCGTATGGGCGCACCGCATTATGCTGAAGGCGCGCACCCGAAGCCAGGAGCATCCGGCTCACTCCATCCTTGGAAGCATCCTGGCGCAAACCCCTGTTCCGACGGAACCGAAGCTGGTATAAGCACATGGGAATCAGCTGGCTTCTTGTTATAGCGGTTGTCGTCATTTTCGTGCAGCATCGGTTGTTTCGCCGATTCGGCTTTCATGGGCTGCGTATTAAGCGGCAATTTAACCAAACACACTGCCACGTCGGGGACGAGATCCTCATGAAGGAAACGATCATCAACAGCAAGCTCCTGCCGCTTCCCTGGCTCCGCTTGGAATCGATGATCCCTGCGGGACTTCGCTTCGGTAGACAGACGAATCTTGAGATCAACAGAGGGGCACTCCTTCAGAATCATCGAAGCTTGTTCAGTCTTATGCCCTATACGAAGATCGTGCGGAGCCATCCTATCCTTTGCGCGCAGCGGGGCTGGTTCAAGCTAGATTCAGCAGCCGTATCTATTGGTGATATCGTGGGATTGGAAGCTGCAGTTCGGACCCAGAAGACCAGCCTGGAGCTGCTCGTCTATCCGAAGCTGCTGGAGGTTGCCGATATTCCTCTCCCTTCATCAAGTTGGCAGGGCGATATCGTAGTCAAGCGTTGGATGCTGCCGGACCCGTTCCTGTCCTCTGGTGTTCGGGAGTACCGCTACGGCGACGCCATGAGCAGCATTCATTGGAAAGCAACCGCTCGCAGCGGCAAGCTTCAGGTGTATAACCAAGAGCATACGGCTGATCCGAAGCTGCTAATCCTCGTTAATACGCAAATCACCGAAACGATGTGGGATGCGGTGAGCGATCCGGAACTGGTTGAAAAAGCTCTTGCCTACGCAGCGACTATGGCTGACTACGCCATTCGCCAGGGTGTGCCTGTCGGCTTCGGCTGTAACAGCTATCTGCTGGATCAGCAGGGGACTCCTGTCTTTCTAGCTCCCCAAGGCGGGCTGCCGCAGCTTCATGATTTGCTGGAATCGATGGCCAAGCTGGCGATGGCCTGCAGCCGGACGTTTCATGATTATTTGGAAAATGGAATGAACCTGGGCAGCTCCACCGCTTTGGATATTGTGCTCATCACTGCTTTTCAGTCCGCACATATAGAGGAACAAATCGAAAGGCTGGAGTGGATAGGACATTCTGTGTACATCATTCCTTTAGAACATCATCTTGTCGATGCTGCTGCAGAGGAGGTGGATACTCAGCATGAAGTCCGTGAGGCTGTGGTGTAAAGAACTGGTTTTCTCCGTTATTCATGGGGTCATAGAATTGATCGTTTATTTTCCCCTGATCCTGCTCGCTCATTTATATGTGTCTGGAACAAAGCTAGGGTTAACCCTTCTTATGCTGCTTGCCTGCTATGCGTTGGGCTGTCTGGGCGGGTTGACGAGAATCCTTATGCGGCGTGGTCTGGAATACCTTTTCGCGCTCTTGGCAGGTGCGGGTATTGCCATTGCCGTACAAGGCAATGACTGGCATGGGTGGGCTAGCTCGGTGATTGGATTCTTCGCGGTCTATCGAGGAATTCAGTTTGTGAAATACGCCTGGAGCTCCGTTTTCCCTCCTTCAGCGTATTTATTCGGGTTTGTCGTGTATTTGATCGGAGTGCCGATCATGGGGCAGGTTTCTCTCACAGCCCCCTATGTCCCCTACATGAACGGAACTGGCATGATCTCGCTTTTGATTTTTCTCTTTCATCTGAACCGACTGCAGCTCTTACGGGCTACACTTTCCGGCACGGCTGAAGCGCAGGCGTCTATGGCGAATGCTGTGCAGCGTTCCAATCGCATTTGGCTGAGTATCCTGATTGTCATCATCGCTGCTATTGCATTTTTTCAGCAAATCAGGCAGGTATTGTCCGATACCCTAAGAGGTATCATGAGATGGCTTGCGGGCATGATGCATTCGGGTGCACCTGCCGCGACTCCTTCTCCCGCTCCAGAGCAGCAAATGCCTATGCCGCCTCCTTCAGAGCCGACGAGCGGACCCACCTGGTGGGATATACTGTGGGGATATGTACAGGTCGTCATCGGCTATCTGATCGTCACCGGGCTCGTTCTATTCATCCTGTATCTTGCTGTCAGCAAACTCGCGCCCTCCCTTCAGGCTTGGTTCAAGCGGCTGCTAAGCCGTACTCGTTACGGGAAGCAACAGATAACAAGTGAACATTATACGGATGAACAGGAAAGTCTATTGGTATGGAAAAATATACCTGGAACTTGGTTGTCACAGCTCACCAACCGATTTCGGAAACGAACAGATGCGGGGCCAAGTTGGGCCGACTTATCCAGCAACCGGGAACGGGTGAAGTACTTGTACGTAAGGTGGATTCGCGATTCGGTTAGCAGGGGGTATTCGTTTCAAACTGCACAGACTCCGAAGGAAATAGGTCAGCAGCTTAGCGAAAAGGGGATCGTCCCACAAGATGCCGCTGCTGCGATGACTGAAGCCTATAACCAAGTGCGTTATGGGGATTTGGAGGTTAACGACGAAACTGTTCAGCGGGTGCAGCAGGTTGCGGAAGCTCTTTCAGGGAAGAAGCACGGATCGTCGAAGTGACGTGTGGCATGAAGAATTTCTTAATCTATGGACAGGATGAAAAGAGAGATAGATAGCCCTTGGGCTATCTATCAGACTGTCGATCTAGGGACGCGGAGGGCTCAGTAACATAATGTCAAAAGCGATCGTTTATCGACAGGATGGCTTAAACCCCTGTCCCCTCCTTACGGTATTGGTTGGGAGGTAATCCTACCACTTTCTTAAAAGCTGTGCTGAAGTAGTGCTGAGAATCATAACCTACCTGCTCGGCGATCAGCACCATGGGCAGATCCGTCGTTGTGATCAAACGAATTGCCTGCTTAATTCTTGTCTGCGTCAGTTGGCTGACAAATGAAATACCAGTCTCCTGCTTGAACGTTCGGCTCAAATAGACCGGGGATACGTTAAGCTCACTCGCAACCCCTTCCAGACTAAGAGCGGATTCATGAAATCGTCTGCCGATGATTTCTTTAGCCGTGCGAATAAATGGCGAGAGCTTCGACTCCTTGTAGACTTCGAACTTCGCTTGATGATACGTCAAGGATATCGAAGAGTGATTGCCGATGACGGGCGTATAAGAGAATACCGTAGCTATTTTCAGATACATGAGAATAGCTTGGTTCATCTGCTCCCACAAAGAATCCGGCACAGGTTCCCATATGAGGATGACAAGCAGCCCCATGGGATCGCGGAATACGACGTTCCTGTAAGGAACAAGCAGCTCCTCCACGATATTCTCCATTGCAAACTGGTATAACTGACGGTCCTTCTCCGAGAGCAGCTCCTTGCCTCTAGAGGCTCCGGGCCACCTAATCACACCTACAGTTGCAGGTACAGCATCGGGAAGCTTGAGGAAGCCGAGCTGTTCTGCAATTTCACCTCACTTAGCTCCCCCTCAATCCATTCGATACAGAAACGCTCGCGAAGGAGCGAGAAATTCTTCTCTATCTGTTTGGATGCTTGCAGAAGATGCTGCTGGTTCTTCTCTGCAATGTCCATTTGTTTCGTCAAAGCTTCGAGGACCTGATACAGCTGCTTGGGATTAACGGGCTTTAAAATGTAGTCATCCACGTTCAGTCTGATCGCCTCTTGCGCATAAGTGAATTCATCATGCCCGGTAATAATAATAATTTTGCAGGCAGGCAGCTGCTCTCGAATCCGTCCGATCAAGGTCATGCCGTTCATGATGGGCATATTCAAATCTACCAGCAGCAGCTGGACTTGGTGGAGCAATGCAAGCTCAAGCGCCTCTTCACCATCCTCTGCCTCCGCCACGACTTCCAATCCAAGCCGCTGCCAGTCAATCGCGTCCCGAATTCCCTCACGAATATTCGGTTCATCGTCGGCTATCAATACGTTCCACGATTTGTTCATGCTCGCCCCGCCTCTCTGCGTTTTATAACCGGATGATAGATGGTCACTTTTGTTCCTTTTCCAGGTTCGCTGTCGATGTGTACACCATAGGAAGCCCCATATGTGAGCTGAATTCGCTCCTGAACATTCTTGATTCCATATCCTTTGGCGGTATCAAGCTCTTCTTGGCTATCCCCTGGAAGAATAAGTGATGGAGCAGGCTGTTGCGATGATGGCATTCCCGACTTCTGGGGATACGTACCCAAAGACTTTCTCAATTGATGCAAAACCTCTGTGGACATTCCGACTCCGTTGTCTGATATTTCAAGTTGAATCCTCTCGTCCGCCAGATAGGCTTGAATCGCAATATGTCCAGGTCCCCGGCGTTCCTTAATCCCATGATAAATGGCATTCTCAACGATAGGTTGAAGAATAACCTTCAAGACATAGAGCCCTTCCAGCATGGGATCGATATCCAGACTATAATGCAGCTTATCCCGGTAACGGGTCTTTTGAATTTTCAAGTAGCTTTCAATATGGGCGATTTCCTCTTCCAAAGGAATGATTTCATTCCCTTTGCTGAGACCAATCCGGAACAGCCTGGATAACGACTCAACGACCTCCGTCACCTCATGGGCGCCGCTCTTACGAGAGAGCCATTGAATGGTATCCAGCGTATTATACAAGAAGTGTGGCTTGATATGCGCTTGCAGACTACGCAGTTCAGCCTCCCGTTTCTTCCTCTGCTCTTCCTCGACCAGCCCGATCAGCTTCGTGATTTGCAGGAGCATCGCGTTGAAGCTGCGGCCCAGCATGCCAACTTCATCCTGCCGCACATCCTTGAACCGGATCGACAGGTTCCCATCCTCCGCTCTTCTCATGAAAGACATCAGCTGCCAGATCGGCTTGGATATCGTATAGGACAGATACGTGGATGCTGCAATTCCCAGCAAACAGACGACGAATATGAAGCAAATAATGTACAGTCTAATTTCCCTTACTTCCATAACCGTCTCTTTCGTAGAGAACACGCCCACTGTCGTCCAATTGGTAAAGGGAGACTTCCGGAAAATAAATTGTACCTGCTTGCCGCCGATGTCCTTGGAGAATTCCCCGCTCGGATGCTCATCGATCCAAGCCCGCTCCAGCTTGCTTACAATAGGATGCACTGGTGTATAGATACTGTCTCCTTGATCGTCAATGACTGTGAGATAGCCTGATTTGCCCAGCCGTACATCCTTAACGGTTTCAGCGATTACCCGAAGCTTCAAGTCGATCAGCACCACCCCCTCCACCTTCTGCGTCTCGGGATCAAGAATGGCTCGGACTACGGAAACCACATCCTCATCTTTGTAATTAACATGCGTCGTTACATTCCGGTTGGACGGATGCCCGATGAGCTTGAAAATCCCCTTCTCCTCGACAGCCTCCTTATACCAATTCTCCTCCGTCAGGCTTCGGCTTGATCTTGCATACATTTCATTACTGAGATACTCGCCCTTGGCATTCACAACAAGAATGCCGGCTACCTCCGTATATAAAGTCGTGAAGCCCTGCAAGAACTTCTTCATATCGTAAACTTCCGATTCAGGCTGCTTCACGTCACTGGATAGGAACCGCTTGATCTGCGGATTAAAGGAGATGAAATACGTCATGTTCTGTAAATTACCGGCATAAAACTCCAAAGACTTATTCACATTGCCGATCAGCTGCGAGGTATGATCGTTTACCTGCTTTTCGATAATGTTATCCGTCGCCCAAGCAATCAACACTCCGAGACAAATAGCCGGCAGAATGCTAATTAGTAGGAAATGCATTATGAGCTTATAACGTATGGGCCAGTTATTTAATTGGAACCAGGCCGCCCGTTGGAATTTGTCCAAGATACCATAAACCCCGCTCTTGTTATTTCGCATAATAGCTATCCACATTCTGGCGTGTTACTACGGTGATACCCGTATCCACATACGTCGGAACCAGAGGCATGCCAGAACCCTGCCAATCGGCCACTTGCTGCACGATTCCATGCTTCAGATGAAACAATTGCATGAGCGACCAATATCCCATGTTCCACGTTCCTTGGGCTAACGTGGCTGAAATAATGCCGCTTTTCACCATATCCAGCGTCCCTTTGTCCGTATCGAAGCCGATAATTTTCACTTTCGGCAAACGCCCTGCTTCTTTCACGGCATTGCCAACCCCGACGCCTCCGTTAGCCTCCGTTGCAAAAATTCCGGTCAAGTCCGGGTACTCACCGAGCAGTCGCTTCGCTACACTTCCTGACACCAGCTGGTCTCCCTTCCCGTCTTCAACTGCGATGACCTGTATGTCGGGGTATAGGGTACGAATCGTATCCTGAAAGCCTCTGGTCCGCTCCTGATGATTGAGCTGTCCCGGCAGTGTAATGACGGCTGCCTTCCCGCTTCCCCCCATCAGCTCAGCCATTTGGTTAGCTGCTTTGACACCCGCGTTATAATTATCTGTTCCAAGGAAGGAGTAAGCCTTACTCTTCGGTGCTCCCGAGTCGAACAGCACCACAGGTATTCCCGCCTCTACCGCCTTATTAATGGAGACTACGAGCGCGTCCGGATTGATGGCAGAGACGGCGATTCCCGCAGGCTTCTTGGCGATCACCTGCTCCAGGACCGTCCGTTCTTCATTGGCATCATACTGCGTAGCGCCTCGGTATTCGACCGAAACATTCAGGCTTGCGGACGCATCCTCAAAGCCTTTGAGGCAGCTCTTCCAGTAGTCAATGCCCGACTGGAAATTAACCATCACGTACTTCTCCCCAATATCTCCATGCAACCCCCCATACATCGCATCCTCGGTTCGATTTGTATCCTCGCGGAATGCATACACATAGAGAAAGAGCATAAAGGTTGCGATGAGCACCGCATAAACCATCAAGAGTTTTTTCATGTCGTCACCTTCGTAAGCGTTTTCTCCATTATAGCAAGCAGAAAATCACCCGTCAGGGTGATTTTTGAGTTATGCCGATAAAGTAGGGTCCATTCCGAACTTCAGTAGCTTTTCTCCGATCGCTGCGCTTCTCCGAAAACTACTGATCTCTTCATTCCAGTTTATCAACAGTCTCAAAGTCACCTGTCAAGGTGATTTCGCATTTTGCCGCCAGCTACGCTGTCTTGGACTTGTTATAAATATCAAAGCCAACCGCCAGGAGCAGCACAAGCCCTTTAATACCCTGCTGCCAATCAATGCCTAGTCCCACCAAGGACATCCCGTTATTCATGACGCCCATGACGAGGCCCCCGATGATCGCCCCGATCACCGTCCCGATACCGCCTGTTGCCGATGCGCCACCAATAAAGCAGGCTGCGATCGCATCCAGCTCGAAGTTAACGCCGGCCTTCGGTGTTGCTGCATTAAGCCTAGCTGCAAACACTAATCCGGAGAGCGCTGCCAGCACTCCCATATTCACGAATACCCAGAACGTGACATGCTTCGTTTTCACACCGGAGAGCTTGGCCGCCTTCTCGCTGCCGCCGAGCGCATAAATATGCCGGCCCATAACGGTACGATTCATAACGAATGTGTAAATGACGACTAACACGAACAGCAATATAAGGATATTCGGAATTCCCTCATAAGTAGCTAGGACGTAGGTAAATACATTGATGATAATTACGATAGCAGCAAGCTTAGCCGCAAACAGTCCGCCAGGTAGCACGTCGAAGTTATAGCTTTTCTGCGTACTGCGCGTCTTCCATTCCTTCCAAATAAATACGGCAGAGAGCACGATGCCGAGCACCAGTGTAAGAATGTGCAGCTTGGACGCGCCGGGGAAATCAGGCAAGAAGCCGGAGCTGATCTTCTGAAAGGTTGCGGGAAATGGCGCAATCGATTGTCCTTTGAGTACGATCATCGTTAACCCGCGAAATAACAGCATCCCAGCTAACGTAACGATAAAGGACGGGATTTTGACATAAGCAACCCAGAAGCCCTGCCACGCGCCGACGAAAGCGCCGATGAGAATGGAGATGAGCAAAGCTGGGAAAAATGCCATTTTCATATCCACCATCATGATAGCCGAAACGGCACCGACGAAAGCGGCTACGGAACCAACCGAGAGATCAATATTTCCCGTGATGATGACGAGCAGCATGCCGATCGCCAGCACCAGAATGTAGCTATTTTGCAGGATCAAGTTCGTAATATTTAATGACTTTAACAAGATCCCGTCAGTCAAAATCTGAAACAGTATGGTGATTAATAGTAAGGCAAGTATCATGCCGTACTGCCTGATGTTATTTCTAAACAGTCCCACTAACGTTTGCATGGCTGTCTCCCCCTGATCTGGTCATATACCTCATCAGCTTTTCCTGCGTCGCTTCCTCTTTCAGCACTTCACCCGTGAACCGTCCCTCACTCATGACGTAGATCCGGTCACACATACCAAGAATCTCCGGAAGCTCGGAGGATATGAGCAGAATCCCTTTCCCTTCAGAAGCAAGCTGATTAATAATTGTATAGATTTCGTACTTGGCTCCGACGTCAATTCCTCTTGTCGGCTCATCCAAGATAAGCAAATCCGGTCCCGCTAAGATCCACTTGCTGAGCACAACCTTCTGCTGATTGCCCCCGCTCAAATTTACCGTTTTTTGCAAAATGCTCGGCGTCTTGATGTTCATTTTCTGCCGAAATCTCTCCGCCTCGACGATTTCCTGATTCTCATCCACGACCAGCCCCTTGGACAGCTTCTTCAAACTCGCCAGGGAAATGTTCCGCTTAATATCGTCAATCAAAACTAAACCGTAGTGCTTACGGTCTTCTGTCACATAGGCAATTCCATGATCTATTGCATGGTTAATCGTGTTTACCGTTATTTCTTTACCTTCTTTATAAATACGACCGCTAATCTTCTTACCGTAGGATTTGCCGAACAAGCTCATGGCCAGCTCGGTTCTACCGGCTCCCATCATGCCGGCAATTCCAACAATCTCACCGCGCTTCACATGAAAATCAACCTCATCGATGACCTTGCGCCCTTCCTGCGATGGGTGATACACATTCCACTGCTTCACCTCAAAGAACGGCGCTCCGATCTTCGGATCGCGCTGCGGATAGCGGTGTGTCAAGTCTCGCCCTACCATACCCTTGATAATGCGGTCCTCCGTCACCTCGCTGCTCGTCGCATCCAGCGTTTCGATCGTCTGCCCGTCTCTTAGAATCGTGATGGAATCGGCAACTCGTGAGATCTCATTCAGTTTGTGCGATATAAGAATGGAGGAAATTCCCTGCCGCTTGAACTCCAGCAGCAAATTCAGCAAGTTGTCGCTGTCTTCCTCATTTAACGCAGCTGTCGGTTCATCGAGAATGAGCAGCTTCACCTTTTTCGACAACGCTTTAGCAATTTCAACTAGCTGCTGCTTGCCGACACCGATATTCGAAATCAGCGTACTGGGTGTTTCAGAGAGGCCTACTTTACGCAGCAACTCTCTCGTCTTGATGATCGTCTCATTCCAGTTGATGATTCCGCGCCGGGCCTGTTCATTGCCCAGAAAAATATTCTCCGCTATAGATAAATAGGGAATTAGCGCCAATTCCTGATGAATGATGACAATCCCTAATTGTTCGCTCATCTTAATGTCCTTACATTCCACGATCTTGCCTTCAAACAAAATGTCTCCTGTATAAGTGCCATGAGGGTATACGCCGCTGAGCACCTTCATCAAGGTGGACTTCCCCGCACCGTTCTCGCCGAGCAGCGCATGAATCTCTCCCTGCTTAACCTTCAGATTGACATCTTCCAGCGCCTTAACACCGGGAAATGTCTTTGTGATATTTCGCATTTCTAGAATCAAATCCGATGTGTGCATGATCTCACCAAACTTTCCCTAAGAACGTGATGAATCCGAGCCAAAGCCTATGCGGAAGCGGCAGTCTCCCATGTACTGCCGCCCCCGTGCAGGTATCGTTTATGAGCTTACTTTTCCAGCTGTTCTTTCTTGTAATAACCGCTGCCGACCAGTACGGATTCGTAGTTGGACTTATCAACGGAGACTGGCTCGAGCAGATAAGCAGGAACGACTTTCACGCCGTTATTGTAGGTTTTCGTATCGTTAACCTCGGCTTCTTTCCCTTTCAGCAGGGCATCCGCCATAGCAACCGCTTTTTTCGCCAATTCACGAGTATCTTTGAAAACTGTCTGAGTCTGTTCGCCGGCGATGATCGATTTTACGGAAGCAAGCTCGGCATCCTGCCCGGAGATCACAGGCATTGGTTTGTCGGCACTGCCGTATCCTACACCTTTTAAGGAAGAAATGATACCAATACTGATGCCGTCATACGGGGAAAGCACCGCATCGACCTTCTCTGTGGAATAGTTTTTGCTCAGCAGGTTATCCATACGCGTTTGCGCGAGTGCGCCGTCCCAGCGCAGTGTAGCAATCTGATCCATCGTCGTTTGCTTGCTGCGTACGACAAGCTTGCCGCTATCGATGTAAGGCTTCAGTACGGACATAGCACCATCGAAGAAGAAGTAGGCGTTGTTATCATCGGGGGAACCGCCGAACAGCTCAATATTGAACGGGCCTTTGCCATCCTTGAGTCCCAGCTTTTGCTCGATGTAGGAAGCCTGCAATACCCCAACCTTAAAGTTATCGAAGGTCGCGTAGTAGCTGACATAATCACTTTTCTTGATCAAACGGTCGTAAGCGATGACCTTGACCTTGGCATCGTTTGCTTTTTTCAGCACATCGATTAGTGATTCTCCGTCGATCGGAGCAATAACTAGCACGTTTACACCTTTTGTAATCATGTTTTCAATCTGTGAAACCTGATTTTCTACAACATCCTCTGCGTATTGAAGATCCGTTTTGTATCCCAGTTTCTCAAATTCCTTCACCATGTTGGCGCCGTCGCTGACCCATCGTTCCGAGGATTTAGTTGGCATAGAGATCCCAACCATCCCTTGGGCTTTGGCTTCCGTCTTATCACCTGCTGCCGCTTTAGAAGCTTCAGGCGCTGCTGTCGCGCTCTCTCCGCCAGACTTCCCTCCGGCTCCCTCGTTTGCTGCTCCTCCGCTGTTACCACAGGCCGCAATGGCAAATACCATCGCTAACATCATGAATACGGTTACGATTCTTTTCACTTTCCTGTCCCCTCTCTTACTGGCAATGAAATCACTTACAAATTGAGTATAGAACGAAACCGGTACGAGGGTCTTTTCAAAGAATTAACCTGTTTTTATAAAAAATTGCGGAGATCGCGAGCATGTGAGAAAAGGCTCCCGAGCCCCATGCGGGTTCAGAAGCCTTTCATTTTTGAAAATCCTCTGAAAAACTGTCACACTTTAGCACACTTACGCATATACATAATTTGTTTGATACTCTACGACCGAGGTGGTTTCGTGATGTTGGCAACACGGGAGATTTGTGAGAAGCAAGAAGTCGTGAACACACTGTGCGACATGGGACTTGATCAAATCGCAAGATGGATCAAAGTTCTGCCTGAAGACAAATGGGAAACTATGTTTGTTTCCACATGGCCGACACTGGCAAAAAAGTGCGGCGTTCACAGATAGCCTTCTCTACATATGCTGGAGAAAGCCATACCTGCGCTCTGCGTCACACGACCCAGAGCGTATTTGTTTTTTCATAGTGTCAGAGTTTCCTCCTCATTTAATCCGTCTCTTTAGACTACCACCAGCCAAGCCGATGAGACTCTTCTTTCCAACACTATTCTTCCATGACATACGCTTCTATGAGAAGGAGTGCACCAGCCAACTATCGAATATAGGTAGCAGCACACCTTATAGGAGGAACACATGGTAAAACCCGTCACAGTGAAGGATTTGGTTGATCGCTTTTCCCTGGAAGTGCTTGCAGGGCACAACGAGCTGCATCGGACGATTACCCGGACGAGGGCTCATCGGCCTGGACTTGAATTCGTAGGCTACTTTGAGTTTTTTCCTCAAGAGCATGTACAGATTCTAGGACGCAAGGAGATTACCTATCTGCATAAGCTCAGCGAACAAGAGCGAAACTTGCATATCGGCAATATTGTCAAATATCACCCACCCTGCTTTGTCGTGACTAGGAATCAGGAAGGTCTTAAATACCTGACCAAATACTGCGAGGAGGAGCAGATTCCTCTGCTTCGTACCACTGCACCGACTACCAAATTTCAAGAGCTCGTCGATATCTACTTAAGCAAATCGCTTGCACAGGAGATTGCCATACATGGGGTCTGCGTCAATGTATCGGGCATCGGCATCCTGCTTCGGGGCAAATCCGGCGTAGGTAAGAGTGAAACCGCTCATACCTTGATCCGCCGCGGCCACAGGCTCGTTGCCGATGATGTCGTCGTACTGAAAAAATCAGCCCCGAGACCATTCTAGGCACACACAACGGAAAAACAAAAGAATTCCTCGCCCTGCGAAGCATCGGTCTCATTAACGTCTCCGCTTGTACGGACGCAAAGCGTTTCAAGACGAGACCCGCATTGTGCTGGACATCGAGCTGACGAAATGGCAGGATCACGCTTTGAACAATGAGCTCGAGCTGGATCCCAAGTTTACGGAATATATGGATATCAAAATCCCGCATATCGAAATTCAGCTGCAGCCCGGACGCGATGTAGCCGGACTGGTTGAAGCCGCCGCTAATAACTGGTATCTTCGCCAGCAGGGTTACAGCGCTGCCGAAGACTTCATGAAGCGGCTGCAGAGCGAGGAAGACTGAATCAGGGGGAAACACAGCTCAAAAGCTCAACGCTCTCCCACACAGCAATTCGGAAAAGAGGGTTGACGATCTCGTTTACTCATACTTATTCTTGTATCTCTTAGACATGGACATGGAGTAATTAGATAAGCCCACCGCAGGCTAATAAAGCAACCGAATTTTGTTCAAAAAATAAAGCTGTCTCCGGCACATTTACTGCACAGGGAGACAGCTCTTTTTTATTTTGATATAACCAAACTTCTATAGCTTAAACTTGTGAGCCAAAACCTGCATTTCGGATGACATCACATTCAACGATTCAGCCGATGATGACAGCTCTTCCATCACCGCAAGCTGTTCCTCCGTAGAAGCGGAGATCTGCTGTGCAAGCTGGTTCGTTTGATCGGCCATGCGTTCCATATCCTGCAGGGATGCAGAGATTTCCTGCGAGCTCGCCGACATCTCCTGAGCTGAAGCCGAAGCCTCCTGCACCTGCTCCACAACATTACGGGTCGCTTCAAGAATGCGAACGAACGCTTGGCCCGTGTGCTCGATGGACTGCACACCTACAGCAACCTCCTGCTCCCCTTTCGCCATGGCATCGCCTGCGCGTCTCATATCTTCTTGAATCGCCTCGATTAGTTCAGCCACTTCCGCTGCGGAGGTGGTCGAACGTTCCGCCAGTTTCTTAACCTCTCCGGCTACCACAGCGAAGCCCTTTCCTTCCGCACCAGCTCTTGCAGCCTCGATCGATGCGTTTAGAGCCAGCAGATTCGTCTGCGCGGATATATCGGTAATCACCCTAACGATATCACCGATATATTGGGAGCGTTCCGTAAGCTTCTCCACAATTTCAGCCAGTTCGCTTACTGTTCGATTGACCGCATTCATTTGCTCGGAAGACTGCTTGATCAGCAGATTGCCCTGCTCGGCTTCCCGCAAGGTCATCTCGGAAGCTTCGTAGGCTGTTGACGATGTGGTGGCGATTCTTTGAATGCCGTAGGCCATTTCCTCCATCGCCACAGAGCTCTCTTTCACACTGCGCGCCTGTGTATCATTACTTCCAGCCATATCTTGAATAGAAACAGAGATTTGATTACTCGCAAGTGTCGTTTCCCCAATAGAACCGCTTAGATCATGCGATGCGTCTGACAGCCTGTCAGAACTAGAGAGAAGCCCCGCAACCATTTCCCGGAGATGGACGTACATCGCCTGAAAGGAAACGGCCAAATCGCCGATTTCGTCTTTGTTCTTAATATTAAGCGCTGAGGCTCTTAAATCACCCTGAGCAAACTGGCTGGCTTGATCCGCCAGACGTTTGATCGGTCTGGAGATATGTAGAGCAAACAATGTCATCAAAGTTCCTCCAATCACCCAGCAGCAAAGCAGGGTAATCAGAATCGTGTTCAGAATATGCGTCTGGCCTTGATTATAATCCTGCATGTACGAGCCGGCTGCTATGATCCAGCCCCAGTCCTGACCCGCTGATTCCGCATACGCTATCTTCTCCGCTTCCTTTGACGAATCAGGTAAAGGCCAATCATACGTCGTAAAACCGCCGCCGCCCTTCGCCTTCTCGATCATATCCTTCACGTAGAAGAAGCCGCTGCTGGTTTGCTTATCCAGAATGTTTTGCCCCTCCAATAACGGATGACCCATCAGATCGCCATTCGCATTAAGGATAAAAAAGTACCCGTTCTCCCCTAGCTGAATGTGCGGATTAATCGATCGCTTGCCGTCCTTCAGCGGTCCGATCAGCGCTTCTCTTACCTTCTCCTGGGCAGCTTCTTTCGTCATGCCTCCCGCCTTGACCGCTTCTTCCATAGAAGTTGTAAGCTCCAGTGCCATTTTTACTGAATTTTGCAAATTACTCCGAATTAATGCATCCGACTCCTGCGACGAAACATGATAACTGACATACCCGAGTATAGACACAGGTACCAACAGCATAAATAAAGAAATCAACAGCAGTTTCTTTCTAATTGTAATTTTCCAAAATCCCCTATTATTCTGCACCGATAACCCTCCCTTTGAACTAAGACTCAAGTCCCAATCCTTACTCGATATATACTAGAAAATCGACACAATTCCTCCTTTCATTTTCGTACAAGGGTGAATATTCTGTGAAATAAGAATTTTAAAATAAAAACCACCCCTTTCTTTTCCGAAAGGAGTGGCTCCATGTTGATAACCTGTTATTCGTGAAATGATTTCCAGAACTCGCCTTGCTTATCGATATACGTATCAAGATCACTAAGCGGAATCTGGAATGTAATAAAGCCAGCCGCATAAGGTCCAATGTCGTAAGGGTTATAGTAGATGTTCAGTACATCCGAGTCGAGATAGAAACCCTGGCTGTCTGTGATATCCGGTAAATCCTCTGCAGCCTGAGGGAACACACCCTTCTCTTCTGCATGGTCCTTCAATTGTTCCCTAATTAAATCACTGATGCGACTGAGATAGCCGCTGTCCTGCTTGAACAAATCGGCAAGCTTATAGATGCTGCCATTGCGGATATTCACGTGTTTGTATACCTGTGAGGGCATGCCGTGAGCGGCTCCGAAAGGATAATAGTAACCATTAGCTCCTACTACTAACAGATCCTTCTTAAACATGTGAACTGTAAAATCCTCATCATACGACGCAGATTGATCTTCGCTTGAAATTGTGGCGTCACTTGGCATCAACTCAGCATTAATTTTCTCTGAAACTTGCTTATCCTGTATACCCTCAATCACCGGATAATAGATGAGCGTATTGCGATGGGGCCGTTCCTTGGCTTCTTTCAAAACAATTCCATTCCCCAAATCCTTTAGATATTCCGCTTTCCAAATGACGTTGCCATCCATATCTATATATTGAAGGCGGTTATCCACATTGGCGCTAATTAGGCCCTTATCACGCTGTATCGTACCGGTACCTTGGATGATCGGCAGCGATTGCGCCTTTTGCCCTGTTTTATCGATAAAGAAAGAGGTAAGTCCCTGGCTGACTACGCTGTAACCGTCCTTGAACGACGCAACGTCATCATACAAGTAATCCGTGATCTGCTTTCCATCTTTATTAAATAAAGCAAATTTATAAAGATCGTCCTTGCTTTCACCATCAGGGAAATATCTGTCTTTGCGGGCAACAGCCCACATGGATTCTCCAACATATTGAATAATCGCATAATGAGGCTCTAGTACATATTCGCCTTTGGTGTTGATCAGCCCCGTCTCTGCTCCGAAGCTTTTCAGCTTGACGACCGCTCTTCCTTCCTGGAAGGGTTCTGCGATTTCATAAGTCTCCGGGATCATCATGTTACCGTTCTCGCCGAGATACCCCCACAGAGAGTCATCCGATTTCTTGACTTCACTTAAACCGTAGGAGAATGAATCTCCCATATATTCAGCTTCATAAGAACGCAGCGTTTCGCCCTTCGTATTGATGATCGAATATTGACCGTCTTGCGTTTTTACCACAGCTTTTCCATTCTTAAAATCGTTGGCGCTCTCATACTGCGGCGAAACAATGATGCTGCCGCTTCCATCAACGTACCCATACTTCTCATCCTTATAAAAGGTTGCCAGCCCCTCGCTTAAGGAGCCCAGATCACCAGCCATTTCATTGACCTTGTTACCATGGCCATCTAAGATCAAAGAATGATGCTCGAAATCCTCAGCTGCAAATCCTGAGCCAAACTCTTGTATGTACTCATATTCCGCAGGGACAACAAAGCTCCCCGATCGGTCGATTAGACCGTATTTACTTTCAAAATACCCATCACTGGAATCCTCAACACCAACCACTGCTACACCTTGCTCCTGAAAGCTTTCAGCCGAATCAAATTGGGGCTCAATGATCGTTTTTCCTTCTCGATTCAAGTACCCCCACTTTTTCCCTTTAGCCATTGAATAATATGGGTACAAATCCTCAATTGGTTGTTCCGGCGTCGCAGAGGTTTGAACATTGGCCGCGGCATCAGGTGCCCCGTTCTCTTGGGCTGCTAATGGCTCGGCAGCTAGACAGATCGGCAATAGCAGCAGCATAGCAGCTCCTAATGCAATATGAGTACGTCCTTTGGACCTTATTCCTTTCATTACAATCCCGCCTTTATTTGCAGCGTAAGCCGCAAGATTTTGCTAATGATAACTGTATATCGGACCCGTACTGCGTTGCTCAGCATTGACGGCAATCCTACCCATGAGTTATATCAGCAATTACTAATTAGACGGGTGAATCCTCTTAAAGTTTCATTCAATTTGAAGTCGCCTCATCTTCCCGTACGGTTTCTCTCCATTCCACCGTCTTACTTCCAGCTTGCTTGTCCAGCATCATTCCTGTACCCAGCGCTGCACATTCGAGCGGGCGTTCGGCAATCAGCACGGGTACCCCAGTATCTGATCGAATTCTCGCAGCAAGTCCATCAAGCAGAGAACCTCCTCCGCAAAGCAGCATTCCCTGCTCCAGAACATCTCCGGCTAATTCAGGCGGACACTGCTCCAATGTCGTTCGGACGGCTTCTACAACGGCTGTTACAAATTCATTGATAACTTCATAAATCTCGTCGGATGATAGTTGAATGGACCGTGGAAGACCATGAACCACATCGCGTCCGCGAACCTCCAAAATTCGCACCGCGGCCATTTCATTGACCGAACCAATTTCTCTTTTAATTTTTTCCGCTGTGCGTTCTCCGATTTCCATATTGTATTGTTTTTTTACATATTCCATAATATCCTGATCGATGGACATACCGGCCCGCTGCATCTTGTGACTGGTCACAATACCGCCCAATGACAGTACGGCCAGTTGGCAGCTGCCGCCTCCAATATCAAGAATAAGTCTCCCCAAGGGCTTCTCAATTTCAATCCCTGCACCCAATGCAGCAGCCAAAGGCCCCTCCACAGCAATGGCCCGATTAGCTCCTTTACGGACGACTGTCTGTTCGACAGCTCGCTTCTGCACATTGGTAATGCCGCAGGGTACAGAGATGTACACTTGAGCACTGCTAAGAAAGAAGGAACGAGCTTGCATTTTTTTTATAAATTGTTGAATCATGCTGCTTGTCATATCG
The DNA here is from genome assembly GCF_021513275.1 of Paenibacillus hexagrammi. NCBI lineage: Bacteria > Bacillati > Bacillota > Bacilli > Caryophanales > Paenibacillaceae > Paenibacillus > Paenibacillus hexagrammi. The sequence continues at coordinate 5,418,041 of NZ_CP090978.1, forward strand.
ATGTTGGCAATCACGCCGTTCTTTAATGGATATGTGACTTCCACATGCTCGGGGGCGCGGCCAACCATAGCCTGTGCTTCCGCACCTACTGCAATCAGATCACTCGTGCGTTGATCTATAGCGACCACAGACGGTTCGTTAAGCATAATTCCTTTTCCTTTTTCAAATATAACGGTATTGGATGTTCCCAGATCAATGCCGTACACTTTTCCAAAACGTTTCAGCATAAGAACCTCTCCTTTTTTTTACAAGATTCTTCATGGTGTCGGGAGGCGGACATGTCATGTATAGACCTTATAGTATTCTGAGGACAGGTACATTTTGAGGGGGATGTCGGCAAAATAAAAATAGGCACCCGAGTGCTATCGGCATGCCTGCTCCTTATTGTCTTTCCTTGCCCACTGAAAACAGCGGGACTATTCAATGATAGGATTGTACTCGTTCTAGCCTGAACACGGGCTGTAGGCTATTTCAACCGCATACTTCTAAGCAGCAAGTCCATCGGTTCTTTTTCAATCGCTTCTCCCCGGTGATAATGCTCCACAAGCTTATCCAAACGAGCAAGTTGATGCCCGTAATCATACATCGCTGCTGCTACGACGGAAAGTCTCAGCATCCCTGGTGAACTTCCTTCATATTTCCCGATTAAGGTGGACATAAATTGCTCATTATCCGCCTCTATTTGCAGGCCCTCCGAGCTGTCCGCTTTCAGCTTATCATCAAATTTGAGCAAGATATGTTCGTGAAATTTAATCAAACGTTCTAAATGCGCATCAAAAAACTGATCTGTCTGCGACGTTCGCGCCGCCTGAAAATAATGCTCATCCACAGCTTCGAGGATACCAAGACCTTTACTCATTGCAAGCAGCTTCTGCTTGTATATCACGAGCTGACGAATACGGCTGAAGCCCGCTCTCTTCATCTTCTTAATCTCTTCCTCCATTAACGCATACTTCGATGTTAACGATTGTATGGAGCGCTCCAAGTCTTCCTTCTCTTCACGAAACACAGTTTCCTTCATTTCATCAGATATAACTGTCCGCAGCAGCAGTGACATTTTATTAAAAACCGAATGAATCTGCAGGGCAAATTGTTCCTTAGGCTTAGGAGGAAAAAAGAGAATATTGATCAAAAATGCGCAGCCTATCCCAATCAAACTAAGCAAAAAGCGATTTAATGCGAACTGCCATTCCCCCGAAGCTTCCATGACCGCCACCACAGTAACAAGGGTTAAGCCAATCGTTTCTTCCATCCCCATCCGTAAGCAAATAATGATAACTAGAATGCATACAATTCCAATAGCAATGGCATTAGGAGAGAAGACCATCCCTGCCAGCATGGCGAGTACAGCTCCCAGTACATTCGTCTGCAATTGCTCCAAGAAGTAGCGCCAGGATCTATAGATCGAAGGCTGCATAGCAAAAATCGCCGCAACTGCCGCGATAACCGGAGGCGTGAAGTTAAGCCATACACTGATGTAAAGCGCAAGTGCGACAGCCATTCCCGTTTTCCAGACACGGGCTCCAAATACCACAATGCTTCCTCCTTTTCCTTTCTCATCTGCAAACTGTTACATCCTATCTTACACAGCCTAAAGTTCGGTTGCAAAGCGATAAGACGTCAAAAATAGAAAAAGCACAATCAGACCGCAATTGCTGATCCGATTATGCCTTTTATAAGATACATTCTCTTGTATCGGGACGACACGATTTGAACATGCGACCCCCTGCTCCCAAAGCAGGTGCTCTACCAAGCTGAGCTACGTCCCGTTTCATGCTGTCTTTCCTTACGTGCCCTGAGAGATTCGAACTCCCGACCTTTTGATTCGTAGTCAAACGCTCTATCCGGCTGAGCTAAGGGCACAAACATACAAATGGAGCGGAAGACGGGATTCGAACCCGCGACCCTCGCCTTGGCAAGGCGATGCTCTACCCCTGAGCCACTTCCGCTTGAATTGCTTCCAAAAGACATTCACTTTTGGAAAATATGATGCGCGTAGAGGGACTTGAACCCCCACGGTCGCCCGCTAGATCCTAAGTCTAGTGCGTCTGCCAATTCCGCCATACGCGCATATGTCTTGCAGGCAAATGGTGAGCCATGTAGGACTCGAACCTACGACACCCTGATTAAAAGTCAGGTGCTCTACCAACTGAGCTAATGGCTCGTGTAATACTGGGGATCTAGGATTCGAACCTAGGCATGACGGAGTCAAAGTCCGTTGCCTTACCGCTTGGCTAATCCCCAATATGAATGGAGGCTGATGGATTCGAACCACCGAACTCGAAGAGAGCAGATTTACAGTCTGCCGTGTTTAGCCACTTCACTAAGCCTCCGAAATAAAAACATGCCGTCGAGAGGACTTGAACCCCCAACCTACTGATTACAAGTCAGTTGCTCTACCAATTGAGCTACAACGGCATACATTAAAAAATACTGGCGGAGCCGACGGGATTCGAACCCGCGGTCTCCTGCGTGACAGGCAGGCATGTTAGGCCTCTACACCACGGCTCCACATAGTATGGTGAACGCTGACGGGATCGAACCGCCGACCCTTACCCTGTCAAGGTAATGCTCTCCCAGCTGAGCTAAGCGTTCAAATTAAGAAATGGCGGAGAGAGAGGGATTCGAACCCTCGCACCGCTTACGCAGTCTAACCCCTTAGCAGAGGGTCCCCTTATAGCCACTTGGGTATCTCTCCAAAATTACAATAGCGGCAGAGGGGCTCGAACCCCCGACCTTACGGGTATGAACCGTACGCTCTAGCCAGCTGAGCTACGCCGCCAAACTACATGCTACGGAGAAGGAGGGATTCGAACCCTCGAGACGCTTGTGACGCCTACACGATTTCCAATCGTGCTCCTTCGGCCTCTCGGACACTTCTCCAAAGTTAATTGGGGCCCCCAAAAAGTAATCGGATTACTCACTCGGAGCATTTCTTCACTTTTTGGGGACTTGACTCCCCGAACAGGACTCGAACCTGTGACAACTCGATTAACAGTCGAGTGCTCTACCAACTGAGCTATCAGGGAATATTGGTGGAGCCAAGCGGGATCGAACCGCTGACCTCCTGCTTGCAAGGCAGGCGCTCTCCCAGCTGAGCTATGGCCCCAAATGTTGACCTATATGGTATTCCCATTACTTGATGTTCATATGCACCCTTGGCACAAGTTACTATGGTGGGCCCTAGTGGACTCGAACCACCGACCTCACCCTTATCAGGGGTGCGCTCTAACCAGCTGAGCTAAGGGCCCTTACTGGACGCAGCTTCGTAATGAAATCCACAAGGTGGAAATCGCTTGGCAACGTTCTACTCTCCCAGAACCCTTCGGTTCAAGTACCATTGACGCTGGAGGGCTTAACGGTCGTGTTCGAGATGGGAACGCGTGGATCCCTCCGCCATCATCACCAAACGATTGTTTTGCGTTAGCAAAACTGTGGTGAGCATACTTACGATGCTTCTGCCAGGAAACATCTTATGCTCTTGACTCAAGGTGACTTGCACCCTGAAAACTAGATACGAAACTTACGTAAAGTGTGAGTATTTGTTAAACCGGTTTGTTTCCGGTCCCTTAGGTTTGTGACCTTCGGGGCTCCTCGCAAAGTAATCGGAATTCGCTTCGTCAGCTTCGCGTCACTTTGTGGGGACTTTGTTATGCTTCCGAAGCTAGCTTTCCTCCGGAAAGCTCTTAGGTTAAGCCCTCGACCGATTAGTATTCGTCAGCTCCATACATTGCTGCACTTCCACCTCGAACCTATCAACCTCGTCGTCTACAAGGGGTCTTACTGAATTGGGAAATCTCATCTTGAGGTGGGCTTCACGCTTAGATGCTTTCAGCGCTTATCCCTTCCGTACATAGCTACCCAGCTATGCCTCTGGCGAGACAACTGGTACACCAGCGGTACGTCCATCCCGGTCCTCTCGTACTAAGGACAGCTCCTCTCAAATTTCCTACGCCCGCGACAGATAGGGACCGAACTGTCTCACGACGTTCTGAACCCAGCTCGCGTACCGCTTTAATGGGCGAACAGCCCAACCCTTGGGACCTACTTCAGCCCCAGGATGCGATGAGCCGACATCGAGGTGCCAAACCTCCCCGTCGATGTGGACTCTTGGGGGAGATAAGCCTGTTATCCCCAGGGTAGCTTTTATCCGTTGAGCGATGGCCCTTCCATTCGGTACCACCGGATCACTAAGCCCGACTTTCGTCCCTGCTCGACCTGTTTGTCTCGCAGTCAAGCTCCCTTATGCCTTTGCACTCTTCGAATGATTTCCAACCATTCTGAGGGAACCTTTAGACGCCTCCGTTACTTTTTAGGAGGCGACCGCCCCAGTCAAACTGCCCACCTGACACTGTCCCCATACCGGTTCACGGTACCAGGTTAGAACTCCGATACGATCAGGGTGGTATCCCAACGGCGCCTCCACCCAGCTGGCGCTCAGGCTTCAACGGCTCCCACCTATCCTGTACAGATCGTACCAAAGTCCAATATCAAGCTGCAGTAAAGCTCCATGGGGTCTTTCCGTCTTGTCGCGGGTAACCTGCATCTTCACAGGTATTAAAATTTCACCGGATCTCTCGTTGAGACAGCGCCCAAGTCGTTACGCCATTCGTGCGGGTCAGAATTTACCTGACAAGGAATTTCGCTACCTTAGGACCGTTATAGTTACGGCCGCCGTTTACTGGGGCTTCGGTTCACAGCTTCGGGGTAAACCCCTAACCGCTCCCCTTAACCTTCCAGCACCGGGCAGGCGTCAGCCCGTATACTTCGCCTTGCGGCTTCGCACAGACCTGTGTTTTTGCTAAACAGTCGCTTGGGCCTTTTCACTGCGGCCCCCTCGGGCTATTCACCCTACCGAGGCACCCCTTCTCCCGAAGTTACGGGGTCATTTTGCCGAGTTCCTTAACGAGAGTTCTTCCGCGCGCCTTAGAATTCTCTTCTCGCCCACCTGTGTCGGTTTGCGGTACGGGCACCTTCGCCTGGCTAGAAGCTTTTCTTGGCAGTGTGAAATCATGACCTTCGGTACTATAAGTTTCCCTCCCCATCACAGCCCAGCCTTATGGTGTGCGGATTTGCCTACACACCAGCCTCACTGCTTGGACGAGCATCCATCAGCTCGCGTCACTATCCTTCTGCGTCACTCCATCGCTCATAACGGCTACGGTGGTACAGGAATATCAACCTGTTGTCCATCGACTACGCCTTTCGGCCTCGCCTTAGGTCCCGACTGACCCTGAGCGGACGAACCTTCCTCAGGAACCCTTAGGCTTTCGGCGGATCAGATTCTCACTGATCTTTTCGTTACTTATACCGGCATTCTCACTTGAATGCAGTCCACCAGTCCTTCCGGTCTGACTTCTACCCGCATTCAACGCTCCCCTACCCAAGTGCAAATCTTGTTTGCACGTTGCCATAGCTTCGGTGGCGTGTTTAGCCCCGTTACATTTTCGGCGCAGAGTCACTCGACCAGTGAGCTATTACGCACTCTTTCAATGGTGGCTGCTTCTAAGCCAACATCCTGGTTGTCTGTGCAACTCCACATCCTTTCCCACTTAACACACACTTGGGGACCTTAGCTGATGGTCTGGGCTGTTTCCCTTTTGACAATGGATCTTAGCACTCACTGTCTGACTCCCGGATATGAGTTTGTGGCATTCAGAGTTTGACTGGACTTGGTAACCCTTGGCGGGCCCCGCACCCAATCAGTGCTTTACCTCCACAACTCTTTACTCCGAGGCTAGCCCTAAAGCTATTTCGGGGAGAACCAGCTATCTCCGAGTTCGATTGGAATTTCTCCGCTACCCCCACCTCATCCCCGAATTTTTCAACATTCGTGGGTTCGGGCCTCCAGTGAGTGTTACCTCACCTTCACCCTGGACAGGGGTAGATCACACGGTTTCGGGTCTACGTCCACGTACTCAAGCGCCCTATTCAGACTCGCTTTCGCTGCGGCTCCGTCTCTTCGACTTAACCTCGCACGGGAACGTAACTCGCCGGTTCATTCTACAAAAGGCACGCCATCACCCATAGAGAGGGCTCTGACTTCTTGTAAGCACACGGTTTCAGGTTCTTTTTCACTCCGCTTCCGCGGTGCTTTTCACCTTTCCCTCACGGTACTGCTTCACTATCGGTCGCTAGGTAGTATTTAGCCTTGGCAGATGGTCCTGCCGGATTCCGACGGGGTTTCACGTGTCCCGCCGTACTCAGGATCCCTCTAGGCATACGTTTGTTTTTGGCTACGGGGCTTTTACCCTCTTTGCCGGACCTTTCCAGATCACTTCGCCTAACAAACTTTTGCCACGTTGAGGTCCTACAACCCCAAGGAGCAAGCTCCTTGGTTTGGGCTAATCCGCGTTCGCTCGCCGCTACTGACGGAATCACATTTTGTTTTCTTTTCCTCCAGGTACTTAGATGTTTCAGTTCCCTGGGTATGCCTCTCATGCAGCTATGTATTCACTGCATAGTAACTGCGCATTACCACAGCTGGGTTCCCCCATTCGGACATCCCCGGATCAAAGCCTGCTTACGGCTTCCCGAGGCATTTCGTCGTTCGCCACGTCCTTCTTCGGCTCCTAGCGCCTAGGCATCCTCCGTGTGCTCTTTCTAGCTTAACCAGCTAAAAATAACTTTCATTAACTGCTATGACACAGTCAACGAAAAGGATTTCTAAGTTTCACGCTTTACGTTTCGTTTTCGTTATCTAGTTTTCAAGGAACAATGTTGCAACTGTTACATTCGCCGAAGCGATGTCAGTTGTCAACTTAGAAGAAAGGGTTTTGGGGCTCCCCGGAAAGTATTCGGAATCGGCTGTGAAGCTTATCTTCACTTTTTGGGGACCAAGATTGACCTTTCAAAACTGAACACGAGTGAAGAAGCTGTTTGTGCTTTAAGCACTTGACTGGTTCGTTTCAGAACCGAGTCTCCATAGAAAGGAGGGTGATCCAGCCGCACCTTCCGATACGGCTACCTTGTTACGACTTCACCCCAATCATCTACCCCACCTTCGGCGGCTGGCTCCTTGCGGTTACCTCACCGACTTCGGGTGTTGTAAACTCTCGTGGTGTGACGGGCGGTGTGTACAAGACCCGGGAACGTATTCACCGCGGCATGCTGATCCGCGATTACTAGCAATTCCGACTTCATGCAGGCGAGTTGCAGCCTGCAATCCGAACTGAGATCGCCTTTTTAGGATTGGCTCCAGATCGCTCCTTCGCTTCCCGTTGTAACGACCATTGTAGTACGTGTGTAGCCCAGGTCATAAGGGGCATGATGATTTGACGTCATCCCCACCTTCCTCCGGTTTGTCACCGGCAGTCATCTTAGAGTGCCCACCCGAAATGCTGGCAACTAAGATCAAGGGTTGCGCTCGTTGCGGGACTTAACCCAACATCTCACGACACGAGCTGACGACAACCATGCACCACCTGTCTCCTCTGCCCCGAAGGGAAGCCCTATCTCTAGGACGGTCAGAGGGATGTCAAGACCTGGTAAGGTTCTTCGCGTTGCTTCGAATTAAACCACATACTCCACTGCTTGTGCGGGTCCCCGTCAATTCCTTTGAGTTTCACTCTTGCGAGCGTACTCCCCAGGCGGCATGCTTACTGTGTTTACTTCGGCACCGAGGAATCGAATCCCCGACACCTAGCATGCATCGTTTACGGCGTGGACTACCAGGGTATCTAATCCTGTTTGCTCCCCACGCTTTCGCGCCTCAGCGTCAGTTATAGGCCAGAAAGTCGCCTTCGCCACTGGTGTTCCTCCACATCTCTACGCATTTCACCGCTACACGTGGAATTCCACTTTCCTCTCCTACACTCAAGCCATCCAGTTTTCGATGCGAACCGGGGTTGAGCCCCGGGCTTAAACACCAAACTTAAATAGCCGCCTGCGCGCGCTTTACGCCCAATAATTCCGGACAACGCTTGCCCCCTACGTATTACCGCGGCTGCTGGCACGTAGTTAGCCGGGGCTTTCTTCTCCTATACCGTCACACAAAGCGCAGTTACTCGCCTTGCTGTTCGTCTAGGGCAACAGAGCTTTACGATCCGAAAACCTTCATCACTCACGCGGCGTTGCTCCGTCAGACTTTCGTCCATTGCGGAAGATTCCCTACTGCTGCCTCCCGTAGGAGTCTGGGCCGTGTCTCAGTCCCAGTGTGGCCGTTCACCCTCTCAGGTCGGCTACGCATCGTCGCCTTGGTGAGCCGTTACCTCACCAACTAGCTAATGCGCCGCAGGCCCATCTGTAAGCCACAGCTTGCACCGTGTTTCATGATCTCTCCATGCAGAGAAACCAGCTATCCGGTCTTAGCTATCGTTTCCGATAGTTATCCCGGTCTTACAGGCAGGTTGCCTACGTGTTACTCACCCGTCCGCCGCTAGCTTGTCCCCGAAGGGACAAGCCCGCTCGACTTGCATGTATTAGGCACGCCGCCAGCGTTCGTCCTGAGCCAGGATCAAACTCTCCAATAAGGTTGGACAATCGCTTGTCCGTTATTGTTAAGCTGAATAGCTCAATGTCAAAGCTGACGAGATTTTGCAATCTCTTTTGTTTAGAGTCGATTGCTCGACTTAAGACATTTCCGTTAGGAAATGTTACTTCGAAAGCCTATGCTTTCTTCACTCGTTGTTCAGTTTTCAAAGAACAAATTTCTTTCGTTTTTGCTGTTTCCTGTCGAAAGCAGCTCGATTAATATATCACATTCAGTTAGTCGATTGCAAGAACTTTATTTAGTTTCTTTTGTTCTTTCGTTCGTCTTCCGAAGCGACAAGGAGTAATATATCAAAACGAAATACGGAATGCAAGTCTTTTTATAAAAAAATTAATAAATAAAAACTCCGGCGCATATGCACCAGAGTTTCATGTAATGACTGTGTATCTTTCTAGCCTTGGCTACCAATGAAAATGTAACGAGCCAGGACAAGTATAGCAAGTACCCACATCAGCCAGTGGATTTGGTATTGGCCTTTGTTACGAATGTTGCCTGCCGCAGCAAGGACTACATAAGTAACGATTCCGAAAGAAATTCCGTTCGCAATGTTGTAAGTGAATGGCATCAATACAATAGTAAGAAATGCTGGAATGGCATATACGAAATCTTGAAAATCAATCTCGCGAACCGATTGCACCATTAGTACACCGACTACAATAAGAGCAGCCGCTGTAGCAGAGCCTGGAATGAGCATAGCAATTGGAGCTAAGAACAAGGAGAGCAGGAAGCATACACCAGTTGTTACTGCAGTCAGACCAGTACGTCCACCTTCAGCAACACCCGCAGCACTTTCTACAAATGCTGTTACCGTACTTGTACCCACCAGTGCACCGCCGCTTACCCCGATCGCGTCCACGAACATCGCTTTACCGACACGTTTGTTGCCTTCTTCTTTGTTCTTCATAATTCCTGCACGGCTTGCAGTTCCAACCATCGTACCGAATGTATCGAAAAGCTCAACGAACGTAAACGTTGCAATAACGGAGATGATGCCTGTGTTCATAATGCCTGCAAAGTCAAAATCAGCAAAAGCAAGCTTACTCATGTTAGGAACCCATGTGGTTTCTGGACTTGTAAGAGAGCCTAAATTCACAAGGCCCATGAAGAAGCCTACAACCGTCGTAGCTAGAATCCCGAATAAAATAGCCCCACGAATACGCAGTACCATGAATACGGAGATCAAAAGGACTCCAACAATAGCCAAGATAACATTTTTGTCTTCAAGGGAACCCATATGAAAGATAGTCTCAAAGGAAAGCAGATCTGTATATTTATGTGCCGCAATATCGTTAGATCCTTCTACAGCAACTGTGAGAATTCCACTGTTTTTAAAGCCGATCATGGCGATAAACAATCCGATACCAACCGTAATGGCATGCTTCAAGCTGTCAGGAATGGCAACAAGCAGCATTTGGCGGATTTTTGATACCGTTAAAATCAAGAAGATAATCCCAGAAATAAATACAGCCGTTAATGCCATGGAGAACGTGAACTTGCCTTGCGATGAAAGAATAATAGTTGCAAAATAAGCATTCAGTCCCATACCAGGCGCGAGCGCAACCGGGAAATTCACGAACAATCCCATTGCAATCGTCATCACACCTGCTGCAATTGCTGTGGCCAAGAAGATAGCTGTCCAATCACCGCCAGTTGCACCTGACTTAAAGGCGCTGAGAACATCCGGATTCACGGCCAATATGTACGCCATGGTCATGAAGGTTGTAATACCCGCCATGATTTCCGTCCTTACGCTGGTGCCGTTCTCTTTTAACTTGAAAAACCGATCCATCTACTTATTCCTCCTATAGCATATTGGGAACAGCAAAAACCCGGAATCATGAATGATTCCGGGTACGAAAAAGAGCTACTCCATATGAGAGCTGCCTATAGCATGCGTGCAGGTACGATCTCATAAGGATTCCGTCCTTTTTTCGTAGCCAGATCATTTGCGGTGATCTCGTAGAAACTCTCAGGCCAATTCCCGAGATTATACGAAAAAACTGTTATCCATTTCATATTTTAAGATTCGTGTCGAACATTGTCAATAAAAAAACCGAACAATACACGGGTTAATTTTCCCGGATGTTCGGTTTCGTATGCAAATATGGAATTATTCCCACTCAATGGTAGCAGGCGGTTTGGAAGTTACATCGTAGACGATACGGTTAACGTTGTCGACCTCGTTGACGATACGCACGGAGATTTTCTCCAATACATCCCACGGAATACGCGCCCAGTCTGCGGTCATACCGTCAATGGAAGTAACGGCGCGGATACCTACGGTGTAGGAGTAAGTTCTGGCATCGCCCATAACGCCAACGCTTTTCATGTTCGGCAGCGCAGTGAAGTACTGCCAAATTTCGCGATCAAGTCCTGCTTTTGCGATTTCTTCACGAAGGATGGCATCGGACTCGCGTACGATTTTTAGCTTGTCCTCGGTTACTTCTCCTAATACACGAATCGCAAGTCCAGGACCTGGGAATGGCTGTCTCCAGACGATTTCAGGAGGAAGGCCGCACTCTTCGCCGACTTTGCGCACTTCGTCTTTGAACAATGTTTTCAACGGTTCTACCAGCTTGAATTTCATATCCTCTGGCAAACCGCCTACATTATGGTGAGATTTGATGGTTTGTGCCGTAGCGGTGCCGCTTTCGACAATATCTGTATAGAGTGTACCTTGCGCCAAGAATGCGAAGTCGTCGAACTTGCCCGACTCCTCTTCAAACACGCGGATAAACTCGTTTCCGATGATTTTACGTTTTTGCTCAGGGTCGTCTACTCCAGCAAGCTTACCGAGGAAACGGTCGCGGGCGTCGATTTTCACAACCTTCATGTCGAATTTACCGACGAAGGTCTCCATGACGCTCTCCGCTTCACCTTTACGCAGCAAACCGTGGTCAATGAACATACATGTCAATTGGCTTCCGATCGCTTTATGAATCAGAATAGCCACGACGGAAGAATCTACGCCGCCGCTAAGCGCGCAGAGAACTTTTTGGTCGCCGACTTGCTCACGGATTTCACGAATTGTATCTTCAATAAAGGTTTCCATGCTCCAGTTGCCTTCGCAGCCGCCACGCCGTATACGAAGTTATGGATCATTTCATTCCCTTTAACCGAGTGGCGAACTTCTGGGTGGAACTGTACGGCGTGGATGTTTTTGTCGCGATGGCTCATCGCAGCGATATGCAGTGAATCCGTGCTTGCTTCAAGCACAAAGCCTTCAGGCAGCTCCGACACGTGATCGCCATGGCTCATCCATACCACTTGCTTGGCATCCAGATCTTTTACCAAAGGGCTTCCGCCTTTGAACTCCAGCTCCGCTTTGCCGTACTCGCGAGTTTGTGCACGTTCTACTTTTCCGTTCAATTGGTGAGCAATAAGCTGCATACCGTAGCAAATACCAAAAATTGGAATACCTAAATCATAGATGGCCGGGTCAACAGCTGGCGCGCCTTCGCCATACACACTGGCAGGTCCGCCGGAGAACACGATCCCTTTAGGGTTAAGCTCGCGAATTTTCTCTACAGTAGTGTTGAAAGGCAGCAGCTCGCTGTATACGCCCAAATCGCGAATCCGCCTTGCAATTAACTGGTTGTATTGACCCCCAAAATCCAGAACAACAATCATTTCACTCGGTTTACTCATGATCCGCCTATCCGCCTCCTAGTTTCATAGCGACTTTCTTAGCTTGTCCAAATCGCTATTTCTAGGTACTAATTTTAACCATGACCTGCCTAGGATGTAAAGGGCTTATAGCAAAGAGCTTTGCGATTATTCGGTTATGAGCTCTTAGTCCGCTGTTCCCTTGATTGGATCGCCTTCCACAGTCTCATAATCTCAGCTTTGGAATAGTTGACGGGCTGCGACGGAGCGTATCTCATCGTTTCGTAAACAAGGGCGAACTGCAGCAAAGCATCCTTTTGGTTATCGTTATCCAATGTCAGCGCAGAGACGTATTCCCTTAACGTCTGCTCGGAGGTAATTCTCCCGTGCTTCCGGAAAAGCTGCTGCCATAAGCGATCCATAAGTCGTATCAAAGGCTGGGCTGGTGAGACCCTAACGCCTGTCTGTTTCGCAAGTTTGCCGAACCGATTAGAGACAGACGCCCATTTCACCATGAGCGCTATCGCGAAAAGGAGAAGAATGCCGGCCGCTCCTATACTCCATTGCCTCCAGTTCGAGACAAGCAGCTGCTTAACATCATAAAGCTGAGATTGAAGGCTTTCTTTAAAAGTCGAACCTCGCTTCTGCTCTGATGAAACTCCCTGCTGCGACACTGCATCCGGCTTGGCAAGAGCCATTCTGGAGCTGGATTCTTCGGACCCGTAAAAGCCGGGTGTCGGTTCGAAGGGCACCCAGCCCGTCTGTGGAAAATAGACCTCCACCCATGAATGGGCATCCTTGTTGGTCACCGTAAACTCGTGCATACCGTCTTTGGCTGCTGAGATTTCCGTACCCGGCGCGTACCCCTTCACCCATCTGGCCGGCACGCCGACAGCTCGAAGCATGACCGTCATAGCCGTAGAGAAATGATCGCAATAGCCGATCTGATCGACGAACAGAAAGTGACTGACGAAATCCTCCGTTTTGGCCGGTCGGGTTGGCTTGTCCAAGCTGTAGGTGTAGTGATTGCGCAGATACTGCTCAATTGCTGCCGCTTTAGCGTAAGGAGTCGCGCTGCCTTCGGTTATATCTTCAGCTAGTTTACGGACGGTTCGCGGAAGCTGTGCAGGCAGTTGAAGATACGTATTCGTTATATCTTCCGGATACGATCCAGTGTCAGCCTGCAGAACGGACGGTTCTGCATTTGGCGGACTTACCGTTACTTTATAATAAGAAAGAGGGGCGGACATTTCCGGCAGTTTTATTTTACCGCTGGTTGTACTTATAAGCACTTGTTCGTCAGAGATCGGCTTGTCCCGATCACTCACAAGTAATTGAATATGCTCAAGACCACCCCCGACAAACAGCTGCCGGCCATACGAATTGCTATCCAGCAGAACCTCCTGCGTAACCGTTGTTCCGGAGGTATGCACGGCCACGCCCGCATTCACTGCCCCTGACGAATAAGGCTCCCACTCCGGTTCTGCTTGGGTCCAGCCCTTGCCGTCATAAAGGCTCTTGGATTCGCCTCTCCAATAAGTCTTTTCTGATGACTTGGCTGTAAATACAACCGTATTGTCAGCCTGCAGCGGTCCGCCGAGCACTGAATCGTCCTGACCGTAGCCGCTCTTGGCGGCAGCGCCCTGAAAGGCTTCATTGTCATCGTACAAGGAAAGCAGGGAGTCGGATAAATGACCTATATCCAGCGGTTTCATCATCGCCTTTGACTCCACAGCAGAAGCTGCATACAATCCCCCTACCGCGAGTAAACCGATGATCACAGCACTGGCGAACATCCAGGTAAGTGCTCCTGCCGATCTCGACATGCGGAGCCCGTACGAAGCTTCAATTCTGCTCAGGTTCAGCATGGCTAACAGAAGTAAGCCATACACCAGCGTGCGAATGATACCTAGTGTCGTATCCGCGCTCAAAGCCAATTGCAAACCGATTAAATAGAGTAAAGTCGCTCCGATAAACCACAGACTGTGTTGGCGCTGGAGCATCAGAGCCTGGGTAACCGAGATCATCAGCGTCCAGCCGATGACAAACAGCAGCGTCCGGGACTGCGCGCTGATGGCCTCCAGCCGTCCCTGAAGCAAATGCGTAACGTCCTGCACAGCGGTTTGCAGCAGGTCTGCGACCCAGGTGCCCGTCATAAACTCACTGCGGTAGAACATGAAGCCAATGAACAGCAGCAGAAGCAGGCTTTTGGCAGCCCAGCCCCAAGCATAAGGAACCTTTAAGGCGTCCATGGCGATGCACAAGCCGAAGATGATCAGGAACGGCTTGATCATATAAATTTCTGAGAATTCCGCAAGCATCGGCAGCGGAATGAGCCATTCTGCCAGCAGCAGGAACAGCAGCAGCGACAAGAAGCAGTCGCGTGCCAAGGAGCTGTTCATCTCTTGCTGCTGGAGCGGCGCTGCGGCGCGCTGGTGTGAACGCGCGCCTGCCGTTAAAGGGCAATACCCGAAGGGCCCCTGGGTTCAAGCTGTTGCATCCGCCACACCTCCCTGCTTGGGCCACTCGCTCGGCGGATGCGGCACTTCCGTGAAGCTGCAGCCCAGCGCCTGCAGCTGCAAGGCCGCCTCTCGGTCTGTGACCGAGAGGGGAACGCCGCGCGTGCACGTACACGACGTGCACGGCTCTGCGCCTGCTGCGCGCCTCCGCAATGGCGCGCAGCAGGTCCTGCCCCAGCGTCGATGTGATGCACAGCATCGACGTATCCGGCGGCAGCGTCCCGGCCTCCTTCCTGACAAGGTCAGGGAAGGAGAGGCCGAGGCGGCCGCCCAGGCTCGCGAGCGCTTCGTACGCGAGCGTCAGGTCCTGGCGGATCGCCGGCGCGATTCGCCTGTCCTGGGCCGAGCTGCTGGCGAAGCCGCAGCTGTCGCCCGCACGGGCCGCCGCTTCGAAGAAGCCGGCGGCGAGGGCGATGCCCTTCTCCAGCAGCGGCTGGAGGGATCCGGGCGCAATGCCTGCCGGAGCTGCATCGAGCAGCGGCCGGGAGGCATCGGGCGACGCACTTGTAGGCGACGCATCCAGTAAGAGCATCTTTTTGGCAGAAGCCGTTCGTTCTGCTTCCTTGGTCATCAGCCTGCCCAGCTTGGCTGTAGACTTCCAATGAATGCGGTGATACGGATCTCCGCTGACATAGTCGCGAACGCCGCCCACCATCGGAATAGCCGACGAGTGTAAGCCTTGAGCCGGTTTATCTCCGTCTTCGCTTTGAAATGTCATCACGGCCCGGCTAAGCGAGTCCGGCTTCGGATATACGACGCAGCTGAGCTCGGATGTGCCCTGCGCACGGCTGACCGCAAACCCGAACAAGTCGCCGGTCGCCGCTTCGAATTGTGCAAAACGATATACACCTCTCATCAGTCCTGTAATCCGGTAGCGTAGCACAATCGACTTGCGAAACCACGGAAAGAGCAGCCTGCGATACACCACCTTGCCCTCGAAGGCGCTGTGTGTCCAAGATTCTTTAATCAGCAGCCATGGCATAGGCAGCCAGGAGGAATGAGCAATCTGCAGCGTGATGTCCAGCTCCTGACCGGACACCCCCACTGTCTGAGACAAGGTCCTTTCAATCCGAAAGCCCCGAAATGCAGAAACCTGCAGGAGCGCAGCTTGCAGCCAAATCATCAAAAAGATATCCAAAACAAACCAGGCGGCAAATCCGCCTCTGCGAAAAACCAAAACAGCTAAAAGCACACAGCCTGCTGTTAGCAGCAACATTTTCCCTGAGCTTCTCATCGCTTCAACCACCTACTTCGAAGAAGCGTAACGAAGCACAGGCGTTTGAGCCGATGCCAGGATTGCATTCATGACAGACTCAGCTGATTTGCCGTTCATTCGGGCTTCCGACGTTACCTGCAATCGGTGAGACCACACAACTGCCGCAAGCTCTTTAATGTCATCCGGAATCATAAAGCTCCGGCCTCTCATATAAGCCAAAGACTGAGCTGCGCGCATGAGAGCATAGGAAGCTCGTGGGCTGACACCCAAATATAAATCTGGATGCTGTCTGGTTGCCAGAGCAAGCCTTACAATGAATTCCTTCAACGTCTCATCGACATGCACCATCCGCGCTTCCCTCTGCAGCTGAACGAACTCGTCCTGCACGATGACCGGTCTCAGCTTGTCAATAGGCTGACGATCCTGCAATCGGTCCAGCATCTGGATTTCATGTTCAAGCGACGGATATCCAAGGCTCAGCTTCATGAGAAAACGGTCCAATTGCGCTTCCGGCAGTGTATAGGTCCCTTCATAGTCAGCTGCATTCTGTGTGGCAAGCAGCAAAAAGGGGCTGCGGCAGCTCATGGCTTATTCCGTCAACCGTAACCCGCTTCTCCTCCATGGCTTCCAAAAAAGCAGCCTGTGTTTTCGGGGAGGTACGGTTGCATTCGTCCGCTAAGACAACAGGAGTCATGATGGGACCAGGACGAAACTCAAAATCCCCTGTTTTGCCGTTGTAGACGGAAACTCCCGTCACATCTGTCGGAAGCAAATCAGGCGTGCATTGAATTCTCTTGTATTCGCAACCGATCGTAATGGCCAGCGCGCGCGCCAGCATCGTTTTCCCAACGCCAGGCACATCCTCTAAGAGCACATGTCCGCCGCTGATCATCGCAACAAATGAGCGCTCTATCGTTTCTCTCTTTCCAATCAGCACTTTCTCTACGTTCATGATCATCCGTTCCACTAGAGGCTGTGGCTGATCGAATGCTCGGGCTTTCGACTGCATTGGCAAGAAGCCTCCTTTAATAGGTTATAACTTCTAGCATTTCCAGTCGTCTATCATTTTAGACACTAGTAGCCCATCGCAAATAGAGAGTTTGGAGCAATCGAATCATGTTCTCGGAAAAAGAAAGCTTTTTCGAAAGGACAAAGAGACTTCTCTTTGCCTGGAATCCATCACAGCTTCCGTAATTTGTCCGCCCAGGAGCTCTATTGTCTTGCGAAGAGGCACTTGAATAACTCCATCTTCCAGCTTCATATCGGCTAAGGGATAACGGCCCGTTTCTTTCCCCCAGGTATAGATACGGATCGTTTTTAAAGGAATATCGTATTCCATGTCTTTCTTCCCGTAGTGAATCTTGGCCGTCCTTGTATCCGCCTCCCATTCAACTTGTCCTCCCAGCTTCTCTATCAACGTACGAATGGGCAGCTCAATCCGGCCGTTCTCCAGTTCATATTGATCGTTCCCCAGTACCATACACTCCCCTTGCCCCAACCAAATTTCAAGAGGCACGGCTGCCTCCTGCCCGGCAAGCGCTTCAGTAGATTCCTCTCGCGCCACCTCCGATTGCTCCTGCAGCATTTGCATGGCATTCTGCTCGGTGGGGTCGGGTTTGGGGGTATGGGCAAGCACATAATTCTGTGTTTCTTTGAGCAAGTCCATGAAATGAGCTTCACTCATGCTTCTAGTCCATTTCGATTTACCGACATGAAACTGCTCCGGTTTTACATTCGCTGTTAAGGGTGCAAATACATAGCCGTGTTTTTTGTAATAGCTGATCACTTCCGGCAGCGCTTTCACAGACTCCTCGTGTCCCGTTCCATCGTGAAAAAGAACTGTAATTTCATGTTTAAGCGGCGCTTGCTCCACTTCATGAATAATTTCATTGACCGGCACATTCTGCCGCTTGGAATCTCCGCTGTCTACATTCCAATCTACCACCGTATAACCCGCCTGATTCAAAAAGTAATAGTAAAACGCGTCAAAGTTCGTATACGTCCCTCCCGGTGCTCTTACAAACTTTGGCCGAACTCCTGCTACATCTTGAAAGATGTCTTCGCTTGTTTGAATTTGATCCCAGAAGGTTTGGAAATCCCCGTAAAGCTGCTTATACACATGATTATAAGTATGATTGCCGAGTGTATGTCCCTCGTCCACGACCCTCTTAACGAAATCAGGATACGCCTTAGCCTCTTCCCCTAACTCAAAAAACGTCGCTTTGATGTCATTTTCTTTTAATATATCAAGCACTTGCCCGGTGAGCTTACTGGGCCCGTCGTCAAACGTCAAATACACGGTAGGCTGTTCCGGAGCTGTATATTCTTGCTGCTGTTCTACGCGCTTACCTGTCTTTAGCTGCTGGTAGACGTCTTCCTGCTGCTTCATCGCCGCATTTGAAGCCTCCGCGCTCTCATCCGCGTAAGCTGGTCCTGCCGGGAACCACAAATAAACTACTAATAAGACTGCCATTAAGATCTGGATACTTTTCCGATATTTGCTTCTCCAACTACTTGAATGAGCGTGCATGTTCGATATCCCTCCGCTACTGATCTATCATTTTGGCCTGCTGATAGAGTATATGGGAGAAGCAGCGGGAGTATGTCTGTTTCATAGATTGTATTTAGAAGGAGATTATTTAGGGCCTGTAGAATTTCAATTCACAAAGTTAGACAAAATTCGACAAAGGGAAGGCGATGGAAATGCCTAATTTCTCAGAACTGATCAAGAAGGGAGCGTCCTCCGGTAGTGATACCCGATACTCTTTACGCGATCAAGATGCAATTCGTAGAAACTTTATCGTGTTTTTGGCAATTACAGCAACTGTTCTGCTCATGTACATGAGCTTGTTCTCCTTAAACGGCTCACTCGATCAAACCACCAGTCTTACCTACATCATTGAAACGGCCGTATGGATTGTGTACGGCATTCTGCATTTTCCAAAAGGATGATCCATCAGCTCTGTTATTTCGCCGTTTTAGCCAGTGGGATTAGCACATCGATGCAGATCATTCAACATCCGGACCCGACCAATATGTTCAGTATCTATTACGCTATGATCCTTGCCCTCATCTTTATGAAAATGATTCCTTGGTTAATCAGCGCCGTGTGGGGGCTAGGATTAACGATTTATATGATCACGGCGCAGCATTCCGCTCTTCATTTGGACGCAACTTCCGCTCCGACTTATATCATTTATTTCATTCTGATTTCCGTCCTGATGCTTGGTGCCCTGAAAGTATCCAACAACATGATCAGGAACATCGAAGAGTCCAGAGCGAGAGCCGAGCAATTGTTTCATGCACAGGAGGAACAGCGCTTACAAGCTAAGAACCAAGTCACCTCGATTACGGACCATTTGAGACAAATCTCTCAAACCGGCGAAGAGGACAGTATTTCTTTTGACGAAATGAATAATGCTTTCCAGGATATTGCCAGCGGAGCCGCCGATCAGGTTGATTCCACAATGACCATTAACAACTCCATCCAGAGTACGAATGAATTAATCCAAGAAATGTCCAAATCGATCCATACTCTGATTGCTCAAACCAATGAAGCGGCTCAGTTGTCGGAGCAAGGAATGAAAAGAATGGACAAACTCTCTGAAACGCTGGATATTTTCACCCAAGACATCGGTGCCGTATCCGAGGACACTAGCCTGCTGATCGACCGTTTGAATGAAACCAGCCAATTCAGCGATACCATTCAAGACATTGCTAACCAGACGAATCTCTTATCCTTGAACGCCAGTATTGAAGCAGCCCGTGCAGGCGAGCATGGCAAAGGCTTTGCCGTTGTAGCCAATGAGATCCGCAAGCTCGCTGATATGACGGCCAAGTCGGCCATTCGTATTTCCGAGCAGCTGCAGGAGTTCACTTCCCTTTCTGGACAGACCCGTACGAGAATGGAGCAAGTCGCTGTGCGGATGCAACAAAGCAATGAAATTACCGGTCAAACGAAGCAGGCATTTGAATCCATTACGGATTCTGTTGTTATGCTGAAGGAGCTCTCCACCAGTTATAGCGAGCTCATGGAGCGAATCACCAGCTCCTCAGCCTCAATCGGGGATTCCACGAACAGTCTGGCCTCTATCAGTCAGGAAGCATCGGCTACGCTTGAAGAGCTTTCTGCGACGCTCCAGACACTGCTGCAAAATAACCGTAAGAACCTGGATCGCATTAAGGATGCTGAGCAAGGGTTGCGGTCTGTCATCCAATAAGATAAACCACTACGAGGTGTTTCGAACTTATACTTGCTTTTGTAGTCAAATACCCGCGCATAGTGGAGCCCTGGCTTTGATGCTAACGCAGGTACTATGCAAGAAGCCCCAAAATTATAAAAGCTGCATCCGTTTATGGCGGAGGCAGCTTTTCTTCTTTGTTACATTTAGAATGAATAATCTTAGAATCCGAACAAAGCTAGCACCCTCCCGGTCCTTCCTTCACGACCATTAAATGGTTGCCATCCTGGTCCTTAAACACAAACCACTGACCATCCTGAATATCGGTTACGATCTCTACTCCGGCATTCTTCACATACTGATAGGCTTCTTCTATATCGCTGGTTGGGAACATCACGGCTGGAGCCTGATAGGGTGCTGCGCCTTGCGGCTGCATGCCTCCCCACATTGGCATCGTATCCAGAATGACCGCCGGACCTTCTACGGGCAGCGGACAGAGATGTCCGAACAGTATTGGCGTATCCGATGGGAATCCGAACAATCGGCAGTACCAATCACGAGCTCTTTCTATATCACGGACCGGAATAAACGTACCTGCTATTTTAGGTGAAATTGGTGATGGCATGGCAGCTGCCTCCTTTTGCTTCGTTCTTGGCCTCTACATTCCTATGCAAATATGTATTCTTCCAGAAGCTTATGACAATGATTTGACAGCACCCAATACGGTTTGCACGTGGTTCTTCACCCGTACGTTGCGCCATTCAGCTGCAATTCTACCTTCTTCATCAATAAGAAAGGTAGAGCGGACAATGCCCATGTATTCGCGACCATAGAGCTTCTTTAGCGCCCAGACGCCGTATCTCCCGGCCACATGATGCTCAGGATCGGATAATAGCAGGAATGGAAGCTCGTGCTTGGCTATGAATTTGTCGTGAGCTTTCAAATCATCCGGACTTATTCCCATAACTTCGGCGCCGTATTCAGCAAACTTCCCATTGAAATCCCGAAAGTCACAAGACTCCGTCGTGCAAGTCGGTGTGTTGTCCTTCGGGTAAAAGTAAATGACCAGCTTCTTGCCTCTATAATCGTGAAGGGAAACTTCTTTCCCATTGGATGCTGCAAGGGTGAAGTCAGGGGCTGCGGGTCTTGCTGATTGCGTCATGTTCAGTACTCCTTCTCTGCGGAAAATGCATAGTACCATTATGCGGCATTGGACTTCTTGCTGCAAATAGCGAGTGATTGGCTTCCGCGGAGCCCCTCTTCCCTCCTACCATTTCATCTATGAAAAAATGGCCGGTCGGTCAGGAATCAACCTGATCAACCAGCCATTTTCAATTATACAGACCTTCGTTATTACTGCTTTGAGATTACATTATAGAGCACTTGCGCGCTTTCTGCGCGTGTCGTTTGGTCCTGTGGCGCGAACAGGTTGCCGTCGCGACCTTGCAGAAGACCAAGCGATACTGCGATCGTTACGTCATCAGCCGCCCATGCGCTGATTGAGGAAGCGTCGTTAAAGGCGGAGTGCTGGTTCGCGGAGCTGCTTGCCGCTTTACCATACTTCGCTTGATAAGCGCGAACGATCATCGCTGTCATCTGCTCACGCGTGATTTGTTCGTTCGGCGAGAAGGTATTGTCGGAGGTGCCGTTAACAATTCCGTTCTCGGCAGCCGCTGCCACTGCATCAGCAAACCAGTCGCTGCTGTTTACATCCGTAAACGCGGCTGTCTTGGCTGCATGAAGGTCGAAGGCACGAACGATCATCGCTGCGAATTGGGCGCGTGTCACAGATTGACTTGGCGCAAAGTCCGTGTCGCTGACTCCATCAATGATATGCTTCGCACTTAGCACGCTAACGGCTTTGAAGCCCAGTGGTTAGCCGGTACATCGGCATATGTCTTATGGTACTCTAATGCGGCATAACGGCTGAAATGCGTCACATCTGCAGCCAATTCACCATTGCTCCAAGCTCCTCCGATATACTCAAGCTGCCCGGAGTCGCTGATGTAATAAACGCCTGTCATTTGCGCATCAGCATCGGCATTAACATGGAATGTCAATGTCACTGGTTTAGAGAATTTGGACAGGGTCATGGTCTTGCCGTCTTTCGTAACCACAGAAAGTGTAAAGTCATACACATCGCCTGCAAAGCTGATATCCGTCTGCTTAGGCAGTACTGCACTCTTCTTCGCTTCTTGCTTTGCCGTATCATCCAGCTTGTTGACGCTCAAGGAGATTTCCGCTCCATCCTGCTCCTCAGATGTGAGCAGATCGGAAGCTGCTTTCAATACATCGGATGGCAGCGTAACGGAGACGGTCTCGCCTTTCACCTCAACGGCACTCGTGCCGGCTGCTGAGCTTGCTTGAATCGGCAGACGCAGTTCCTTCATGCCTGCGCCCAAAGAAACAGTAGCGCGTCCTTTATCATTCGGCTTCATTTGATCGAGTGTAACGGATTGCTTATTGCTGTCCGTAGTCGAAGAAGAACCTGATGAGCCTGAACCATTATGCTTCTTGCCGCCCGACTCTCCAGTACGCGTTACGTTAATCGTCAGCGACTTGGTGGCCTGGCTGGCACGGCCTTTATCTTCATAGAATGGAAGCGCCAATGTTTCCGCCGTAGGTTCGATATGAAGGACAAACTGATTCTCACCAAAGTTAAGCGGAATATTGTTCACTTCTACATTACCGTGTGCGTCCATGCTTTCTGCAGCAATCGGTTGATTGTTGATCGTAAAGGCTACGCCAAACGGCACAACGGCTTTCAAATTCATGCTGCTTTCGTCTGTGGTGTAGCTAATGTCCGAGCCGTAAGAGGTACGCGGCAAGGATATCATCATCGGCATATCGACCCAACGAAGCACGTAATCATCGACGACCATTTGATTATCTCCTTGATTGGAAATGGTCAGCATCATGTTCGTGTTCGTGGAGCTGTACGCCCAGTTACCCGGATCCACGGTGTCGTTAGCAAGTCGCTGGTGGCTAGTGAACGCCTCTTTATCCCAATCGCCCCGCGTGTATTTGTACTGAATCGCTTTGCCTGCCATCATTTTAAAGCTGTACTCAACCACACTGCGGTCCGTAGCTCCGCTAGGTACTTTAAGCGCTGTGGAGCTTGCACTCCAACCGTTAAAATCACCTGCGATAAAGATTCCATCGGTAGTCGGCGTATAATCCGGCAGATGCAGTCTCAGCTTCACGTCAACCATAACGAGCTTAGGTGTGACTTGCTTTTCAGCAGAGCTTGCACGGTTATATGCTTGATCAAAAGCAACGACTTTGTACGTGTATGCCGTATCATTGCTTACGGTGTAATCCACATACTCACGATCGGTCTTTGCTAATGTTGTGACTAAATGATAATCGTTCGTTCCGTCTTTCCGATAAACTTCAATACCTGATACATCGGTATCATCCAGGGACCATCTTAAATGAGCCAGGTTGGATTCCACCTGAATGTCATTCAGCACGGGTGCCGCTGGAGGTGTCATATCATGAGAATCGGCATAAACCTGTAAGGTTACGGTAGGAGACGATACATAGGTCTCGCCATTGTCGGAAGAAACTTTGGCTTGATACAAGTACGTGCCTGCATAGGTTGGTTCAAATTGCGACCAATAGATTTTGGAGCCTGTGCCAGCGTCATCCGATTTGTAACGCAGCTTGGTTTCGGAAGCCTGATCAATGGTGCTCGTGCTAGGGTAGTAGAACAGCTTCGTGATGAGTCCCGGAGCTTCTACACCTGCATAAGCGGCATTATCGGTCAAGCCTGGAACATTCACGCTTACCTTAATTTCAGAAGTCAGTCTGCCTACACCCACATCCATATACGTAGCTTCCTGAACGGTTTGTACGGACGTAATCACGAACGCCGGTGTAGCCGCAGCCATATCACATGGCGTGCTTTCGTTAGCTCCTAATCGTGCAGTTACGGTGTAGTAATACTTCGTTCCATTTTGTACGTTGACATCTGTCCAGCTAGTACCGGTTACATCACCAACCAATTGAAGGTCCCCGCCTTCGATCGCTGCGCGATAAACGTGGTAGCTATCTGCTCCTGTTACAGTGTCCCAGCTTACAGATACATTGCCGTTATTTCCTTGCGCATGTAAATTCGTCACTTGCGCTACTGAGGAAAGAGAAGTGTCGGAAAGCATCATCATACCGGAAAGCGCAGGAATGGTAAGAGAAACTTTACCGCTTGTTACCGTGCCAGTTGCCACTCCACCCAGTTGATCGGTGAGATTCAGACCGTCAGGAAGGAAGCCTGCAACATCAGCTTGAACCGTCTGTGCATTAGCCCCGCGGTTTACTGCAACCAGCGCACCTTTCGTATCGCTTTTGCGTGCATAAACAACCACATCGCCATTTGCGTAAGCTACTTTCAAATCGCCTGTACGGAATACGTCGTTGTTATTGCGAAGCTCAGCAGCTTTCTGATAAGTACCGAACAGCTCGGCATATCGACCAGCTCCGCTAAAGGTACCATTCCCATTATCAGCAATCCGCTCCCAAGGGAAGGTACGTCTGGAATCCGGATCCTTCGTACCAGTCAGACCCACTTCATCGCCATAATACACCGTTGGTGCTCCAGGATAGCCAAGCTGCATAATGGCAGTTAGCGCCTGCTGCTTCAGTGCTTTATCCGTAGCATCCGGGGCAATGGCCTTGTGCTCTTCTTCCCAATCCGTGTGATCATATTTGGTAATGGAACGCGTAGTGTCATGTGAATCCACCAGGTTCAGCATGGCTTGCCATGCTTCTTTTGGATAATCCTCACGAATGGATTCGAGTGCCTGATTCATCGTTGCAGCATCGCCGCTGCTGATAAAGCCCTGTACCGCATTACGGAAACGATAGTTCATAACCGAGTCGAATTGATCTCCGAGCAAGTACGGCGTTGCCACGCCCCACTCCTCACCAAGAATAACCGGTTCTTCGATCGGATTACCGTTCGCGTCCGTACGTCCTGTAGCTGATTTCACCGCCTTGCGGAACTGCTGCCAGGTGCCGTGGGAGACATCAGGAGCAACGTCCAAGCGCCAGCCGCTGGAGCCCATCCAGAGCCATCTCTGCGAATTGGTTTCCTGCATCTTTTGCTCAGCCTGCGGATCGGTCAGTCCATTGAGATCGTGTCCGATTACCGCTTCTCTGTAACCAATATTGTTCCACTCATGCTGTCCCGGAATGGAGTCTGTATCAGCCGGATAATAGTCCGTTGCGGATAGTTGAGGCTCTTTCGCGTCCATGGCAGGAAGCGAATCATAGCCCCACCATGCATCGTAAGCGTAGTGCAGTCCGTCATCGTCATGATTTTTAACTTTATTAGAAGTTACCGTAAACCAGCTGATATACCTGAAATCATCTGGGTACTTGTAGTTTACACCGGTAAGGGGATTCATTTGGCTTTCAAAATCTGCACGTACCGCTGTTTCTGCATCGGATTGTGTAATATTTTGCGCCTTCATCATATCGAAGACTTTTGCCCAATACTCATACGCACCAATCTCCGGATATTTGCTGTAACGGTCAAAATAAATGGAATCATCACCAACATGGTTAAACACGCCGTCGTTCAAAATATGCATCCCCAGATCGCGGGCTTCCTTCGCGAACAACTGATAAACGCGGTCCGACTTGGCTCGGGTTTCCGTGTAATTCAGTCCGGAAGTCGGATCGCCAGGCGTATTGTACACCGGTTCGCCGAACATCGGGTCTAGATGACCATAGTCGGTAGCATCATATTTGTGGTTAGACGCCGCCCATGAGACCGGGTTCAGGTAAATCGTCGTGATACCGAGAGATTTCAGATAGGAAAGCTTCTGTTGAACCCCTTGAATATCCCCTCCGTAGAACTCATTCGTCCACGCTCCGTCCGACTTCGCATTTGGGAAGTACGGCTTGTTCTCCGGTGTGATTCGATCCGGATTCTCAGGCACATCAGACCACTGACCCCATACTTGATCTGCAGCAGGATCATTAGGAACCCCGCCGTCAAAATATTGAAGCTTCTGCCCGCCCTTGCTTGTCGCATCGCCGTTCGGAATCACACCGCGATAGCCGTCCAGCAGCTTGGCACGGTTATTGGATTTATCCCCATCAAAGAAGCGGTCAGGAAAAATTTGATACACGACTGCATTTTTCATCCAATCCGGTGTCTGGAAGCTAGAATCGTAAACTGTCAGATCGAAAGGTACAGCGCCTTCGTTGGTTACACTTCCTGTTCCGCCTCTAGAGCTGTCATCGCCATATTCCACTTTGGTACTGCCGTCAATCAAAATAAACTTGTAACCCCAAACGCCGATTTTGGAAAAAGCAGTTTTCGGCAGAATGGTTTCGAAGTAATCCAACTGATTCGTTGAAGTCACTCGATTCATCGTAAAATTGCTGGAAATGCCGTCCGGACTAGTCAGTTCGACTTTGGCCAGCTGCACATCGCCTTGCTGCGCAGCAATTCGAAGCGTCAAATCCTCTTGACCTT
Organism: Paenibacillus hexagrammi; assembly: GCF_021513275.1. Classification (NCBI taxonomy): domain Bacteria; kingdom Bacillati; phylum Bacillota; class Bacilli; order Caryophanales; family Paenibacillaceae; genus Paenibacillus; species Paenibacillus hexagrammi. The sequence continues at coordinate 5,444,538 of NZ_CP090978.1, forward strand.
GCTTAATAGCACCGAAAGGTTTCTTGTATGTGATAGACCTGCTGTCAAACTTAATACTGCTTTGATTAATGAGTCCGTCAAACGCGGAATCTTTGGCTACATAGTCATGAGTAAGCGCTCTCGGAGAGGCGCTGTAATCAATGCTGAACGTAACATCAGCCGGATCGAGCACGTTAACTACCAGATTCTGATCATCGGAAGTATTATTGGGATCCCCGTAGCTCTCACTATCAGTCCAATTAGACCCGAATATAACCTTTGCTTTATATTTACCTATCGGTAGCGAGCACTGCAGCTTATACACCGTACCATCGAAGTTATAATCTACAAAATACTGATTGGAGCTATCCGGCGACCAGACGGGCTCGCCAAAGACGCTTTGAATATCTCCTACAAGCCGAGGCCATTTATCAGCGCTTAGCGCCGGAATATACTGGCTCAGCCCGTGTACGCCAGGCACACTAATTCTTGCCTGATTGGTTTTTTCGTTCAAGTAAAAGTTAACTTTGCTTGTCTCAGCGAGATCGAGTCCGTAATTTCCTCCAGAATCACTAAACCCCTCCCAGGTCCCTGATTTTACCATTTTGAATTCATGGTGCCCAGCAGGCAAAACTGTAGAGTACTCATAAAAACCTGTACCTAAATAAGCCATCCTGGTATCAGCAGAATTATTACTCCAACCTTGGAAGCTCCCTACTACAACCCAGTTCGTTCCACCAGGCTGGCTCGTCAGCGGATCCGCTACCGGACCATCGGCCGCATATGCAGCTAATGGGCGTAGACCGGCAAGAAGCTGAACCACCAACAGTAAAGCGGTAACAAGAGACCAGACACGTCGATGCTGCTTGCTTTTACTTTTTGTCATTCCCAAATGTCCCCTCCTAAAATAACTTGCAGCTAGCTCCATACTATTTAGAGAAAGCGTTTGCATATGCCTGTTAAAAAGAATAAACATGTTTTCCCTGAACCACCGGGTTCAGGGAAAACAGTTACTCGATGAGCATTATTTTTTCACAATGTCTTGTACGGCTTTATCCAATTTTTCAAGCAATTGATCTTTGTTGATTTTGCCGCCTTGGTACTCTTGCATGGCTGCACCGAAGCCTTGAGTTGTACCGTCTGCGAAACGGTCCCAATGCCAGCCAAGTGCTGTTGCCGCTTGAGCTTGTGTTGCTGCTGCGATTTGACCGATTTGCTCTGGTGTTGCTGGAATGTTCTTCTCAGCAGGCATGAACTTGAACTCTTGAGTCAGGTACTTCTTACCCGTCTCGGAAGCAACCATCCAGTTCAGGAACTTCTTCGCTTCATCCGGATGAGCGGACTTACTGTTCACGATCCAGTTGTTAGGTACGCCGATGTATACTTTACCTTCTTTATCGTTGATTGGCAGTGGAAGTACGCCAAGGTTCAGCTTCGCATTCACTTTGTCGATATCGCCTTGTACCCAGTTCCCTTGCTGCATCATAGCTGCTTTACCAGCTGCGAAATCAGCAACTTGAGTAGCATAATCAGTAGTCAGCATGTTTTTCTGAGCGTTTTTGAAGATTAAATCTACAACGTTCGCCCAATCTTCGAACTGTTTGTTGCCTTTGATCGTTGTTTTGCCGGCTTTCAGGTCTTCAATGAATTGCGCAGGGTTATCTTGGTTGGCGAAAGCAACGTTCACCAAGTGGATACCGAGTGACCACCATTCATTTGTTGTCTCAAATGGAGTGATTCCTGCAGCTTGCAGTTTTTTCACAGCATCTGTCAATTGGGAAAGCGTTTTAGGAGTTTCTGTGATACCAGCTTTAGCGAACAAATCTTTATTGTAAATCAGTCCGTAACCTTCTGTGTTCATTGGCATACCGTACAGTTTGCCATCCACTGTCGTAGGAAGCTTAGCAGAATCAATCAGGTCTTTGGCCCAAGGCTCGTTGCTAAGATCAACAGCGCGGTCCATGTAAGGCTTAAGCGCAGCATATCCTCCGTTGTTGTAGATTTCCGGCTCGGAGCCAGAAGCAAACTCAGCTTTTAACAAAGCGCCGTAGTCTTCTCCACCGCCGTGAGTCTCGATATCAACATGGACGCCCGTTTCTTTTTCATACTCTTGCGCCATTTTGTTAAGTGCATCTGCGATTTCTACTTTAAATTGGAACACTTTAATGGAAACGTCTTTTTTCTTAGCCGGTTCTGTAGCTGCTGCTTTCTCAGCTGCCGCTGTTGGTGCAGGAGCAGTGCTTTGAGTGGCCGTATTGTTTGTGCTGCTTCCGCAGCCTGCCGCAAATACAGCTAGAGATGAAGCCAAAGCAATCGTTGTGAAGCTTTTTTCATTTGTAAGAACCTCCCAATATTTATAATTGAAATATGTATAACTAGGTTCAGGGTATGAACCTGGGATACCGGTGCTTAAGTCTACTCATTAACCTTTGATGGAGCCTGCTGTGATGCCTTCCACGATGTACTTTTGCAAGAACAGGAAGAATACGATAATCGGCGTTACGCCAATGGCAAGACCCGCAAGCGCCATATCCCACTGTTTGGTGTATTGACCGAAAAACTTGGTGATCGCCAGTGGAATCGTAAGAAGCTCTTTGTTACTACCGATAACGAGTACAGGCAGCAGATAGTCATTCCAAATCCACAAGCAATTCAGCATGGTGACGGTAACCATGATCGGGCGAAGCAGCGGGAACACGATTCTGAAAAATACCCCGAATGGCGTGCAGCCGTCCACGACTGCCGCTTCCTCAATTTCCATCGGTACTGTCTTGATAAAGCCATGAAAGAGGAATACCGACAGCGCCAAGCCAAAGCCTAAGTAACAAGAGACGATACCGAATAAATTTCCCCGGAGCTCCAAAATACTGGTCACTCGAACCAACTGAAGCATGACGGATTGAAATGGGATGATCATCGATGCGATAAAGACATTGAACAAAATTTTGTTATATATCGTAGGTCTGCGAACCAAGCGGTACGCTGTCATTGAGCTGATCAGCACAATGCCTATGACACTGATAACCGTAATTTGAAAGGAGTTAAACAAAATTTTCGGAAAATTGATGATGTCCCAAACCTTCGAGTAATTGCCCCAGTGAAAGATAGCCGGCAGCGAAGCAGCATCCGTTAAAATCTCTCCGAGCGTTTTTACCGAGTTCACCAAAACAAAGTAGAAAGGAGCCAGAAACATCAATCCCAGAATGATGGAAATAATTTCAAAGATGAACAACTTCCCTGTGTACTTTTCAAGAGCGCGCTCCATTATGCTTCTACCTCCTTGCGCTTGGTGATCCACACTTGTGTGATCGTAATGAGGGATACGCAGAAGAAGAACAGCATCGCCTTGGCCGTACCAAGTCCGTATCGATTGTTATTTAAAGCTTCAGCGTAGATGTTGTATGCAAGCGATTGCGTAGATGTCCCAGGACCGCCCTTTGTCAAGGATAGGTTGAGATCGAAGGTCTTGAATGCGTTTGAGATTGTCAAGAATAAGCAGATCGTGATCGCAGGCATGATCAGTGGAATCATCACGCTCTTGAGCAAATCCCAGTAACCGGCTCCATCGATGCGCGCTGCTTCAAGTAAATCCTTGGGCAAGCCCGCTAACGCTGCGATATAGATGACCATCATGTAACCGGCGGTTTGCCAAACGAATACAATGACGATCCCCCAGAATGCTGTCGTATCCGTTCCCAGCCAAGGAAGCTGAAAGAATGGAATGTTCGTTAATTCCCCTACGGTGTTGAAGCCCTTGGTGAAAATAAACTGCCAGATAAAGCCGAGCAGAATGCCTCCAATTACATTGGGCATGAAGAACACCGTACGAAGCGCTTTTCTTGTCTTAAGCGGCTGCACCAGCAGAACCGCTAACAGGAACGCCAACACGTTCACAGTAATGACCGTAACGACCGCGAAACGGATCGTAAACCACAGTGACGCCCAGAGTTTATCGTCGGTCATAATCTTCTGAATGTTGGACAATCCCGTCCAATTGGCTTTATCTAAATCCAATCCGTTCCAATCCGTGAACGAGTAGTAAAAGCCTAGTAAAAACGGCACCAGGACGATGACAAAAAAGAACAGCTGCCCGGGTCCGGTAAACACAATCTGCTGCAGCCATTCGCTGCCCTTCCTTCTGCTATGCATGTTGCTCCTCCATTCTCCGATGTTTCAGTTCAGTTGTCAGTTGTAAACCCGCTAATCTCGCATAGTGCAAACGTTTGTATTGTGAGTCAAATAAAAATTTAGGACCTTCGCGCAAACGTTTGAATAGCACTTCAAAAAAATCCTACTCACTCTTCCGTTTTGTCTGCGCTTACATTTCCTAAATAACCGTTTGTTCACAACCTATGAACGAGGTGTTTATCAACTTGGATATCTCTATTGTACGCTTTGGCCCATATCTTACCACCGTCAATATTGATATGTTAGGTGTATTTTATTGCACTATATCAATCACAAGTCAACAAAGAACACGCATGTGTTGATAGCCTAAATAGTTACATGCGTATTCCCTTTATACCCTATGAGTCTATGAACAGCTATTCAACGTCTAGACCGACCAATGTCCTGGTCGAACTAAGGAAGAAGGCACTTTGGTTGCAGCGCTCCCCCTAGCCGCATTCAACTGCGCTTGGGTGAGGAAAAAACTATCTGTGAGGTCGGCTCCGCTAAGGTCAGCATCCCTAAAGTCAGCTCCGATCAGATCCGCCGATCTCAAATCCGCTCCCCGCAGGTCAGCTGCAATTAGATAGGCGCCTCTCAAGTTCTCACAGCGAAGATCCGCCTTTTGGAGCTTGGCACCGATTAGATCGGCACCTCGGCTGTATGTTTGGTTCTTCTTCGGGGCCCCTGCATGCTTACGCCATGCATCCGCGCGAACAAGCTCGCTCGTTTTTAGAAGCAGCTCGTTGACCCTTGCTCGCTGTGCAGGCACATCCAGAGCCTTCAGCTTCTCAGGACTGAGCTGTGTGAGCTGCCGAGTCTCTTCGAATGCGGCCTGCAGATCAGCATGTATGCTCTGTGCCGCTTTCAAGCTAAGCGCCTCTTTCAAATACCAAAGCAGCTCATGCAGCTGCTTCATAATGGGGTACACCTCGAACATCAGCTTTGCCAATTCCGGTGACTGCCGCCAATCCCTTCCTTCGAAGGTTGATTGGGAAACCCTCTGACCCGCGCCGAGGCAGTCATATACGGTACAACCGCGAAAGCCCAACTTCCGAAGATTGCTGTGTACACCACAGCGATAATCCGCCTTCAGATTCGGGCATGGCATCCCGGCATCTTTATCCATCGCGAAATCAGCGGAAGCCGCAAAGGGCAGTGCTACGCAGCATAACCCAAAGCAGTTTTCGCAATCTGCTTGAAACTCCTTGTCCATTATTTTAACACTCTCACCCATGGCTTCTATATGCTCCTCCATTGCTTGTTCGATAATTTTATTATAGCATCGCATTGAGAGGTCCACACTCCACTTCATTTGTGTCAGCAACAAAAACAGCGGCAGTAAGGGAGCTGTGTTGATCTCCGATACTGCCGCTTTATTGTGATCATCGTCGGTACCTTAGGAGCCTGCTCCTCTATAACGTTTCACACCGGAAATTCCATATATTGATGCCAATTATGCTAAACACGATCCCTACCACCGGCGTGAGCAGCGCAAACCCTTTCCAATTCATCGGATCCAGGAAGTAAGCTGCCGGGTAGAAGCCGACAAAGGCAAACGGCAAGATCCACGTTAAAATACCGCGGAGAAGCTTATTATAGATGGTCGCCGGATAACGCCCGTAGTTCTGAATATTCCAGATCAAAGGCATGATTCCCGTAGGAGCATCCGAGAAAAAGGATAGAGCCGTCAGCGATATGTAGATGCCCGCATAGATCAATACGGAACCGACTGTCAGTAGAATAAATACCAGTGGATCATACCAGTGAAATGGCAGTCCCAACTCCCCCCACGCATATATCATGACCACCGCTCCAGCCAACGCGCTGAATAGGGAAGCAGGATCCAGATTCTCCAGCATTAGCTGCCATAAATTGTAGGCGGGCCGGGTTAGCACACGGTCCATTTCCCCCTTAACTATGTACCGATCTCCGAAGTTCCATAAATTGAAGAAGCTCGTAAAAATGCCATAAGGGATCATGAAATACCCGTAAATGAACAGCACCTGGTCCTTATCCCATCCTCCCATGGAGGCTGTCTGCTTAAAGATCACAATAAGAAAGATCAGGTTAAGCCCGTTAAACATTAAGTCCGACAAGACTTCAATCCAGAAATCGGACCGGTACGTGAGACGAGTCTTCATGTAGTTTTTAAAATAGTCGAGGATCATGGATAGATAGAACATACCTTAACCCCCTTGCACGAACAGTCTAGTTCTTGATTTGTACCAAATAAAGAGGATGGGAATGATAAGGAGAGCGAACCACATGACCTGTATGCCGATCTGATGGTAAACCTCCGCGCCCGTAAACTTACCCGTAAAGACAGCACTAGGCAAATAGGTAATGGCTTGGAAAGGCAGCCACCCTAGAATTGCAGCAGCCCAGCCTGGAAACAAGCTGATCGGCAGCAACAGACCGGAAAACAAATCCACAGCTACGCGCTTCATCCTCATTAAGCCCTCATTATTCTCTAAGAAAAACGCACACAGCCCCGTGATGATATTGAGCTGAGTATTGATTAAAAAGCTAAGGAACAACATCAGTAAATAAAGGCCCCAACGTCCAGGCTCAGTCGGCAATTCAATTGGAAGCAGCAGCCACACAAAGATCATCCCCGGAACGGTAAACAGCAGGAGACGAAACACGCCTTCACCCAAACCCTGCATCATTTTGACAATCACATAATTGTAGGGTCGTATAAATTGAATAGCAACACTGCCATCGCGAATTTCACCGGCAATCTCCCGATCCAGGTTATTGAAATAGAAGGCTCTGCCCATCCAGGAAATAGCGACATAAGTTGTCATTTGGCCAATTGTCAGACCGCCAATCGTTGCGTGCCCGCTATATATGGCCTTATAGATGAAATAGTTAGAGCCGATATTCAAGGCGTAAATCAGGATGCCGCTGTAATAATTCACACGATAGGCGAGCATCATCAGAAAACGCATGCGTATGATTTCCATATAAGCGCTAAACATGAGCCGCGGCTCCTTCTGCTTGCAGCTCCGCTAAATCGCGCTTCGCTTCGGCCGACCCGGATTTGTAGATCTCACGGACAATATCATCGGTGTTCGTTTCGAGAATTTTGATGTCTTCAATTTGAAGCACGCCGACTACGCGCGCAAGCACCTCTGAGACGTTAGCCCGTTCATGAGGAATAAACACCTTGGCGGACAGCTCATTCTCTACCTGCCAAGCGACGTCCAGGCCTTGGGTCAGCTCTTGCAGACGCGCGAGCGTAACCGAATCGGCGAATTGCAGCACTACTTCTTTGCCCTTGCCCCATCTAGCCTTCAGCTCATCCAGACCGCCATCGTAAATGATCCTGCCGTCATCAAGCATGATGACCCTCGAGCATAGCGCTTCAATATCTTGAAGATCATGCGTGGTAAGCAAAATCGTCGTCTCATAACGCTGGTTCAACGACTTTAAGAATTCGCGAATCTCTGTTTTTACCACGATATCTAAACCAATGGTAGGTTCATCCAAAAACAAAATGGCCGGGTTATGAATGAGTGATGCGGCCAATTCACAACGCATGCGCTGTCCTAGACTAAGCTTTCGCACGGGGCGGGAGAGCAGTTCAGAAAGCTGAAGTCGTTCTACCAATTCATCTAGACGTTTCTTATAATCCGCCTCTGATACACGGTATACCTTTCTAAGCAGCTGAAATGATTCCACGACGCCGATATCCCACCAGAGCTGGCTGCGTTGGCCGAATACGACCCCGATACCGGAAACAAACTTTTCCCTTTCCTTAAAAGGCACAAAGCCGTTGACCTTAATCTCTCCCGAAGTCGGAACAAGGATGCCGGTCAGCATCTTGATCGTTGTGGATTTACCTGCACCGTTTTCGCCGATATATCCGCAAATTTCGCCCTTGGGGATCTGAAAGCTAATATCCTTGACGGCTGCCACATGCTTGTATTCCCTTTTGAACAGATCCTGAAATGCACCCTTTAATCCGCCCCGGCTCTGCTGAACTGTAAATTCTTTACGAAGCTGATGAACATCAATCGCTAACATGGCCAACCTCCTGTCTGTGTAGACTCGGCAACAAAATATGCCAATATTCGCCTAAACTTGCTATCCAAGTTTCTTACCTACTATAATATTGAACAGGAACTTTTCCCCTGTACACCATCATCCATGATACATGAATTCTGTAAATAAAAAAAGTACAGATTAAATTTTCAGTGAAAGGAGCTAACATCTTTTGAAAATTGTGAAGCGAACGCTGCTCCTGATCGGTCTGCTGCTCATGGTAGCTGCTGGTTATTATTCTTATTCTATCTATAACTTTGCCAATAATATTTCAAATAAGTCAGACGATCCTCAAGGCGGCGGCGGTCCCATATCCGCAACTTCATTTAAGAACCAAGACAACAAGTATTCGCCCCCGAAGTGGGAAGGCAGTCAACGAGTCAACATCCTTCTTCTTGGAGGCGACTCACGCGGACTGAAGAACAATGAACTGCCAAGGTCGGATAGCATGATGCTTGCTTCGATCGACCCAGTTACGAAAAAAGCGTACTTATTCTCGATCCTCCGTGATACCTATGTGAAAATCCCCGGAAGCGGCGATGACCGAATCAATACCGCTATCACAACAGGGGGACCGAATCTGGCCATGAAGACGGTCAGCGACCTGCTCGGCATTCCGGTTCAATACTACGTGTACACCGACTTCAAAGGATTCATCGCTCTGATTGACGCAGTCGGCGGCATCGATATCGACGTGGAAAAGGATATGAAGTATACGGATTCCGAAGACGATCACATCTATGATATTAATCTGAAAAAGGGCATGCAGCATCTCGACGGCGACACGGCTCTGCAATATGTGCGATTCCGGCATGATGCCCTTTCCGATTTCACACGCACCGAGCGTCAACGTAAATTTTTGGTTGCTGTAGCACAAAAGCTGCAATCTACGTCTTCCTTAATTAAGCTGCCGCGAATACTGAATTCCATCGATCCTTATATTGATACGAATTTAAGCGTGACGGATATGCTTAAGCTCAGCGCACTCGGTTTTGAGGCCAAGGCAGACGGCGTTGTCACTTCCCAGCTGCCTCCTTCGGACCTGCTGGTTGAGAAAACCGTACGTGGCGCAGCCGTCCTAACAGCGGATAAAAACAGGCTGCAAACTTATGTCAAAGACTTGTTTGCCGGAACAGCGGACGCGGATACGGGCCCGACCAAACCATCGCCTTCTCCAACTTCCAAAACAACGGCAAAAACAACGAAAAAGTAACACATCTGAACCGCCTCTACCTGGACGATGCCCGTCGGCTTCCAACAGGTAGAGGTTTTTTGCGGGGAATTGCCGCACCTGAAGATTACATACAGCTTCATAGATGAATAGACAAAGGAATGGTGATGAACATGGAACGAAAAAGATCCGAGCAGTTATACCAGGAAGCACTCCAACATATCGTAGGCGGCGTCAACAGTCCTTCCCGCTCTTACAAGGCGGTCGGCGGCGGCGCTCCCGTCTTCATGAAGCGCGCGCAAGGCGCGTACTTCTGGGATGAAGACGGCAACCGATATATCGATTACCTTGCCGCCTACGGCCCTATCATCACCGGTCATGCGCATCCGCATGTGACCGAAGCGATCTGCCGTGCTGCGCAGAACGGTACGCTGTATGGTACGCCGACCGAGCTCGAAATCGAGTTCGCCAAGATGCTGAAGTCAGCGATCCCATCGCTGGACAAAGTCCGTTTCGTCAACTCCGGCACCGAGGCCGTGATGACGACAATTCGCGTTGCGCGAGCCTACACAGGCCGCACGAAAATCATTAAGTTTGCCGGGTGCTACCACGGTCACTCGGATCTTGTGCTTGTGGCGGCGGGCTCCGGGCCGTCCACGCTAGGCACGCCGGACTCCGCAGGAGTGCCGGCCAGCATTGCGCAAGAGGTCATTACGGTGCCGTTCAATGATATTCCGGCACTGGAAGCTGCGCTTGCACGCTGGGGCGAGGACGTGGCCGCTGTCATGGTCGAACCCATCGTCGGCAACTTCGGCATGGTGATGCCCCATGCCGGCTACCTCGAGCAGCTGTGCGCAGCTGCTCGCAAGAGTGGCTCCCTCGTCATCTATGACGAGGTGATCACCGCGTTCCGGTTCCACTACGGAACGGCGCAGACCTACCCCGGCCTCCCGCTCGCAGAGGCCGCTGGTACCGCGGCGCTGGCAGCAGCCGCGGGAGACGCCGAGGCGGCGGCGCGCTTCGCCGCCGTCGAGCCGGACCTGACGGCCCTCGGCAAGGTGATCGGCGGGGGCCTGCCGATCGGCGCCTATGGGGGCCGCAAAGCCGTGATGGAGCAGGTCGCTCCGCTCGGACCTGCTTATCAGGCCGGCACGATGGCGGGCAACCCCGCCTCCATCAGCGCCGGGATCGCCTGCCTGCAGGTGCTGCAGCAGGACGGCGTTTACGCCAAGATGGAGCAGCTTGGCAGGGCGCTTGCGGACGGCATCGCCGAATCCGCCGCCAGGCACGGCATCGCCCTGACCGTGAACCGGATCGGCGGCGCGTTCTCGACGCATTTCTGTGACCATCCGGTCACCAATTATGACCAGGCGCAGGATACCGACGGCGAGAAATTCGCCCAGTTTTTCCGTTTGATGCTGGAACAGGGTATTAATCTCGCCCCTTCCAAATATGAGGCGTGGTTCCTGACAACAGCCCACACCGAAGATGACATCGCACAGACACTCGAAGCGGCGGAGAAAGCCTTCAAAACGATGGCTAACCGCCGATAAAAATCCTCCATACAGCTATTTAGAAGCCCGATCACATCATCCGATGTCCGGGCTTTTATGTTCTAGAAACGAACTATGGATCTCTCGATAATCCAGTTCGTTCGTTTTTTAGAAGCCTAATTTTACTATTTCAAATGGTTTTATTCACCAATATGCACAAAAGGTAGCGCTTACATTTGTGTTTTCTTATGCCGACTATTGTACGATGCACTTTTTCATGCTATTCTAAAGTTACTTTTACCCTTTTGGCGAAATGTCTTGTTTTCACCTTATTTTATTAGGAAGTTAGGGCGCGTTTTACAGAATTCGACAATGTTTTTGTGCATGGTGCCCTACGATCACACAAGTCGCTATCTGCCGTATTTCAGGGAACATAGCTTCTTGGAATTGGCATGTTATTCAACTATTTTGTATTTTTATGCATGTGCTTGCATATTTCGGATTTTGTCCATTTCATGGTAATTTCGGGGGATTTGCACGTTTGCGAGACTTGGCAGTGCATGAATGCAAGAAGGCAACGCAAGAGGAGTTTAATTCTGTATTGGAGGTGACGGTCAGGCGACTGACCTAGTGCAAATGAATGAATTGATGCGTAATGAAGGCCGTTTTCAGAATCTGCTAGGAATGGAACACGACAGCTGCGGCATTATTTGTATTATTGAAAAAGACGGTCACCCTTCCCGTGATAATATCCAAAAAACGATTGATGCCCTTGTAAAAATGGAGCATCGTTCGGGCTTTATTAACGGCGAAGGCGACGGCTGCGGGATTTTAACCGATATTCCGCGTGCGCTTTGGGAGAAAAAATTAACAGATGCCGGCCTGGACGGTAAATTGGCCTATGACAATCGTTTTTCAGTAGCTCATATTTTTGTTCCGCGCAAGCTTGAACTCTCCGTCGCCGACATGCAGAACGGAATTCGCGACCTGTTTAAGCAGCACAACGTCTCCATCATTCTGGAGCAAGAAAACCAAGTTGATAACAGCGTGCTAGGCGCTAACGGACTTGCTGACGAACCGACATTCTGGCAGGTTGCTGCTCTTTGCGAGCAAGCCGATGTCACTGTTGCGGATCACCTGTTCGAGCTTCATATCGCGATTGAAAGCCGCTATAACGTGCACGTTGCTACACTGAGCAATGTAACCGCAGCATACAAAGTAATGGGCGCTGCAAGCATCCTGCCTAAATACTTTAACGATACACGCGATCCTTTGTTTAAGGCGCAAGTTACGATCGGACACAACCGTTATTCTACAAATACGCAATCCAGCTTCTTCCGCGTACAACCGTTCTCTTTGCTCGGTCACAACGGAGAAATCAATACGATTAAAAAAATGCGTCTTGAAGCCGAGATGGTAGGCGTTCCGCTCGTTGACGGCGGTTCCGACTCTCAGGATATGAACCGTACGCTTGAAACGTTCATTCACCGTTTTGGCATCAGCTTGTTTGAAGCGATGGAAATGGTGTTCCCGCCGATCATTAATGAAATGAAGCAGTTCCGTCTGGAGCTTCAAGACCTGTATGTATACTATCGCCAAGTTTGGGGTCACTTTAACCAAGGTCCTGCCGGTATTGTTTCCCGTTATGGCAACGAATGTATTTTCAGCGTTGACGCTCTGGGTCTTCGTCCAGTGTGGATGGTGGAAAGCGAAACTTCCCTGTACTTCTCTTCCGAGCAAGGTGTGATTACAGTTGGCGAAATGGTCGCTGATCCGAAGCCAATCGCTCCAGGCGAGAAAGTCGGCGTAGTGCTGACTCCAGGTGAGCATGTACAAGTCATTCCTTACCATGAGGTACAGAGCATCGTGCTTGAGCGCGCCAGCAAACGCCTGAATGTAGAAGGCATGCGCAAATACTTGAACCCTGTAAAATCGAATGTCCAAGCTGATCTTAACGAGAACGCTGCAGCAACAGATCCGATCTACAGTGCGTTCGGTTGGGATCGCGAAGGCATCCAGCATATCGAAACGATGTCCGAAACAGGCGCTGAGCCTATTCGTTCCCTAGGTCATGATTCACCTCATGCCGCGATTAGCTGGGAGCGTCAAAACGTTCCGGATTTCATTAAAGAAAGCGTTGCTGTCGTAACGAATCCTGCGATCGACCGTGACCGCGAAATGGAGCACTTCTCGACTCGTGTCGTTGTAGGACGCCGTCCAACCGTATACGGTCAAGTAGAATCCAATCTGCGCGTTGAGCTGCTTTCTCCGCTTGTTCTGGAAGGTACGAACGGCGTTGACAGTGAAGAGCATCTGTCCCAGCCTTCTTATGAGCAATTGCTTACGATGTTCCGTGCTGAGAACAAAGATGCCGTTCAGGTACTTTCTGTAACCTTCGCACGCGGCACATCGATTCGTGATGGCTTGGAAAACCTTGCAGCAAGCGCTTTGGAAGCTGCTAAGGCTGGTGCTTCCCTGATCGTTCTCGACGATTCGGAAGCTCATCAAAACGATCGTCTATGGCTGGATCCGCATCTTGCAGTATCCAAAATCGATATCGCGCTTCGCGCTGAGAAATTGGCGTTCGGCGATAACCTTCGCCGTCATGTCACGATCGTTCTGCGTTCCGCAGCAATCCGTAATCTGCACGATATTGCCGTTGCTTGCGGACTTGGCGCTGACGTCATCTCTCCTTACCTGTTGTTCGCAACAGCTTCGGATAAAGACGGCGACGCAGCAGCAGCACGCAAGGTTTACGCAGCTCTAAGCAAAGGTTTGGAGAAAGTAATCTCCACCATCGGTACGCATGAGCTTCGCGGCTACACACGTTTCTTCTCCTCCATCGGCTTCCATCCGGAAGTGGCTGAGGTGCTAGATATCGTGAACTACCTGGGCAGTGAAAAAGGCGGCACTGGCTTCGCACAGCTGGAAGCTGACGCAGCAGCACGCTATGAAGACTTCACAAACCCTAAAGCAAAAGCAGCGAAAAACTTCCGCTTCTTCCAGCGTATGTGGAAAGCGTTAGGCGATGCCGCTTCCGGCGCAGCGCCTTACAGCGATTACCAAAATAAGCTTCGTGAAGAAGAGAAAAAGAACGCAATCTCCATCCGACACATTGCAGAATTCAATTATGAGAAAGCACTGAGCGAAGGACGCAAGGCTCTTGATCCTTCCGAAGTGGACATCTCGATTGGCGGACATTCCCTGCCGATGCTGATTTCTTCCATGTCGTTCGGTTCTCAGAACGAAACAGCTTTCCGCGCTTACGCCGAAGCCGGCGAACGCCTGAACATGGTTACCATGAACGGTGAAGGCGGAGAGATTAAAGATATGCTGGGCCGTTACAAAAAGACTCGCGGCGCGCAAGTTGCATCCGGTCGTTTCGGTATCAACGTAGAGCTGGCTAACGCTGTTGCTTTCCTTGAAATCAAAATCGGTCAAGGCGCGAAGCCGGGTGAAGGCGGTCACTTGCCAGGATCCAAGGTTACAGCGAAAATCGCTGCTGCCCGTAACGCAACCATCGGTTCGGACCTGATCTCTCCATCGAATAACCATGATATTTATTCGATCGAGGATTTGGCGCAAATTATCTCCGAGCTGAAAGAAGCTAGTGGCCGTAAGGCGAAAATCATCGTAAAAATCCCTGTCGTTCCAGGCGTAGGTACAATTGCTGTCGGTGTTGCTAAAGCAGGCGCTGACGTGATTACTCTATCCGGTTTCGACGGAGGTACTGGTGCGGCTCGTATTCACTCCTTGACTCACGTAGGTCTTCCTACAGAGATCGGAACGAAACTGGCTCACGTTGCACTGATCGAAGCAGGTCTTCGTCACCGCGTTGAGCTGTGGTCCGACGGCGGTTTGAAATCCGGTGCTGACGTTGTAAAAATGGTTATGCTCGGCGCAAACCGCGCCGGATTCGGTAGTATCGCGATGCAGTCCATCGGCTGTACAACATGCCGCGGCTGTCACTTGGATACTTGCCACGTAGGTATCGCAACACAAATCGATTCCCTGGAAGAAGCTGAAGAGAAAGGTCTTCGCCGCTTCGTTCCTCGTCAATACGACCTTGCTGTAGACAGCCTTGTGCGTCTGTTCGGCGGTATGGGCGAAGAAGTCCGTGAAATCGTAGCTGCACTTGGTTTCAAAAGCTTGCAAGACCTCGTAGGCCGTTCCGACCTGCTTGAGCAAGTGCTTCATCAAGAACGTATCGATCTGACCGATCTTCTTCGTCCGGCTCCGCTTCAATTCATCTCTGAAGCTGACCGTGCTCTGGAAGAAGCGGCTGTATCGTCTGATATTCGTATCGCAGCCGGCGCTGAAGGCCAAGAATTCTTCCCGGATTCCTTGCAGCTTGACGCACCGATCGTACGCAACTGGTCCAAAGTGGACGCGGAGTCCCGTATTCTGGGAAGCCGTTACTCCAGCCATCGCGTAAGAGACCGTTTCGACGGCAGCTACGATCAACTTCCTGCTTTCAAGCTGAACCTGATCGACGGATCCGTCCCTGGTAACGGTCTGGCTGCATTCAACGCACGCGGCGTAGACATTACCGTACATGGCGGCGCAGAAGACGGCGTAGGTAAAATGGCGCTAGGCGGTAAAGTAGCGATCCTGAAATCCCTGAGCAAAGACAAAACGTACATCAACGGTAGCGTTGGTAAATCGTTCGGTTACGGCGCTCAAAAAGGTCTCTTCTTGATTCAAGGCGGCGCTGATACTCGTGCGTGCATCCGTTTCTCCGGAGCTGACGTTGTCTTCGGCGGCGAAATCACCAGCCCACTGCAGGATGAGCTTGGCGGAATCGCAGCTCGCGCGAACCTGAAAGGTTTTGCGTTCGAGTACATGACAAACGGCCGTGCCGTGGTCATGGGCGACCCAGGTCCATGGATCTGCGCAGGTATGACTGGCGGCGTAATCTATCAGCGTCTTGTTCCAGAGATGGGTCTGGATCAAGCAGCTATCGAACGCCGTATTGCAAAAGGCGCAAAAGTGAAAATCGAAGCGATTGGCGCTCAAAGTACGAAGGATCTTACTGAACTGCTTACCGCATACCGCGATGAGCTTGCAGGCTCCGGTCAATCCGAAGCTGCAGCTAAAATCGAAGGCTTGCTGAGCGATCTGGCCGGCAACTTCATCCGCATCTCCCCGGTTGGCATGCAGGCTGACCAGTCGGTTGCTACGGAGTAATTGCAGGATAAACGATAGGTTTCTACACGAAGGTATCGTAGTGTACTTGTAGGACTCCTACACGTTCTAAGTTAGTACCATTCAAACCTCTACACTTACGCCGCGAGGCGCTGTGTAGAGGTTTTTTTATGTGTTGAGGTTTTTCTGTGTTGAGGCGAAGTTCTCAGCACGCGGTGTGTCGCATAACGGTCAATCACATGTGTATCTGTATAGATGGAAAGGCCTACCCAACACGTCAGATTTCCGAGGAGACGTGGGTCACCGACGATTAGAGGCGCTATAAGTCTAAGTCTCCACTGCTTTACGTCGTAATCCGGTTAAAACGGGCTGCGCGGTGTGATGATCATGTAAGCATGAATATGCTGACGGAGAGTACAGTCTAGCTTTCGTACATCTAAACCTTATTGGAGTGTCTGGTGGGAGTCCAGTCATCCTAAACCCAAGCCTAGTACAGGAGTATCCGATGGTGGTCCAGTCATCCTAAACCCAAGCCTAGTACAGGAGTATCCGATGGTAGTCCAGCTATCGTACATCTAAACCTTTGTACTGGAGTGTCTTGTTCCCCCCACAGAGCATGCATAATTTACTAGTCCGGTATGCCTTCTACCTCGTATATTGCTTACCTGTTCTCCGCATTTTATTAGAGCAGCACCAATCTATTTCCGATCCTAGGAGGGAAACCGCATGAGCCACCAAAAGCGTCGACAAGAAGCCGCATGGAAAAGCCGCAAGCAAGAGCAGCATCCTCACGGAAAAATAAAGTCGTTTGCAGAATTGGCTAATGAAGGAACGAAGTAGATCACCGCTGCCAGTATTCGCTCGCGTAAGCTGCGATTATGGCAAAAAAACCAGTTAACACGGGAAACCGTGTCGACTGGTTTTTTTGATGGTGTTATTGATTGTGTTATTGATGGTGTTATTGATGGTGTTATTGATGGTGTTACTGACGGTGTTATTGACTGTGTTATTGATGGTGCTACTGACGGTGATATTGATGGTGCTACTGAGAGTGTACAATTTTCACATCAGCTGCCTAGCTATCCCGCCGAGTCGGGCTGAGAGCGATCTGCCTCACCCTGACTATTCAATCGCATACGTTTCCTCATGCTGCGATGTAATGAATTCGCTTGGCTCGCCCAATGCATAAATATGCAAGAAATGCATAGCACGCGTACAAGCGGTATAAAACAGTTTGCGCTCGTGTTCACGGCCGTAGCGCACCTGGCTGCCGTCGTAGATGAGGACGGCATCGAATTCTACTCCCTTCGCCAAGTACGAAGGGATGACGAGCACGCCCTGGTCAAACTCAGGGCTGTGCTTGGTGATGAGCCGCAAGTCCGCGATACTTGCGGCCAAGGCTTCGTGCGCGAGCGAGCTCTCGCTCGCGGTCTTGCAAATGATCGCGATGGACGCATAGCCGTCCTCCTGCAGCCGCGCTACCTCGGCTGCCAGGCGGCTATGCAGCGATTCGCGATCGCTGATTCGGCTCAGCAGCGGCTTCGCGCCGCTGCGGTTGAAGGCTCAATGGCATCGCCGCCAGGTACGATGCCACGGGTGAACTCCACGATCTCACGCGTGGAGCGGTAGCTGCGAGTCAAACGGATGATCTCCGTTTGATCCGGTCCGTACAAGGCGGCAAGCGGATCGATATCGCTATACGCGGAAGCGTGCGAGTAGATCGCCTGATTGAGATCGCCGAGCGCCGTCATGCGCGAGCGCGGAAACAGCCTCTTCAGGTATTCCAGCTGAAATGGGGAATAGTCCTGCGCCTCATCAACAATGACGTGACGAACGGAAGTATTCGTATGGAAGCCTTTGACCGTCTCCATCAGATACAGATAAGGGGTCGCGTCCTCATACAGCATGCTCCCTTGCATCAGCGTCCGCTCCGTCTGGCTTGCAATGCCTTCCCAATGAGCCGGAAGCTCCGCGCCTGCGGATAAGTCCTGTGCCAACTGCGGATTTTTGAACAGTTGAAGATAGAGGCCTGTCATATCCACAAAAGCAAGCTGCTTCACATCTTCCCTGAGCGGCTTTAGCTGGTCTTTGACGACAATCTTGGCCAGCATCCCGCGCTCCTTTTCGAAGTCGTCAAAGGTTATACCTTCGCCGCCTTTCATTTTGCGCAGACGCTGATACGCTCTATGATAGTCATCAGCGTCCAGAAGCTCGATGGCCTCATCCACCCATGGAGCGTGAATTTCGGCGGCAGAAAACTTTTTCAATCGGTCCAAAAGCCACTTCTGCATCAACTCCAACCGATTTGGCACACGGATGCCCTTTTCGTAGCTATAGAAATGCTCCGCCATCTGATTTACGTCAATCACGATCTTGCCGCGAAAAGTAATTGGGTTGAATTTCATACCGCTTGCCTCCAGATGCTGCTTATACCCCTGGATCATGTATAAAAATTCGGCTGATGATTTGAACCGGATACCGCTGATTCGGGACACATAGTCGATTCCTGCAGAATCGCGGATGGTTGTACCGTCCCTTTTGGATTCACTAGGTTCCCTATGCGCACCTGATAACGCATGTCCCCCTGCCTTCTCCGCTGCTCTATTGTCTCCTAACGCCTCAGACACAATTGCACCTAAATTTCCGTTAGCTTGGGATAGCGAAGCTGCTTCGGATATTTCCGAGCCCTTGCATGACTCTAGTAGAATAGCCCCTTCAGATGCGTGGGCGCACTCGAGTTCCGCCTTCACAGCGATGTCTCCGTCGACACCAGCACCGCCTAGCACATACTCCAGCTGCGTAAACGGGTCTTCGATGTCGAACATGGAACCAAGCCGATGCTCCAAATATGCTTGATACGTCGTCTGCTGCATGTTCTCCTCACCCAGCTCTGGCAGGACGGTAGATACATAGCTGTTGAACAATGGATTGGGTGAGAACAGCACCATCTGATCGGCTTGCAGAGTGTCTCGATGCTTATAGAGCAGATACGCGACACGCTGCAGAGCCGCTGAAGTTTTTCCGCTGCCTGCAGCTCCTTGAACGATCAGCATTCGGCTGTGGTCGTTTCGGATGATCCGATTTTGCTCTTTTTGGATGGTGGCTACAATGCTTTTCATTTGAGCATCAGAACTTCGGCTCAGAGCACGTTTGAGCAGCTCGTCACCTATGGTGACCCCCGTATCGAACATGAGCTCCATCACACCGTCGCGAATGATGAATTGCCGTTTGAGCAGCATTTCTCCAGCAATCGCCCCATTCGGCGTCTCGTACGCCGCCTGACCAGGAGCGTAGTCATAATAAAGACTAGAGATGGGAGCTCTCCAATCATAGACCAAATACGAAAGGCCGGCTTCATCTAAAAAGCTTGCGATTCCTAAATAAATCTTTTCCGTTATTTGCTCTCCCTGCTCTACGAAGTCAATTCGGCCAAAATAGGGTGAACGCTCCAGCCTCCTAAGCTTTCCAAGAGTGACCGCGGCATGACGATGTCTTTGCTCCCGATGAAACAAAATCTCCGACTGCTGCTTCAAGCTGGCATGCGATTCGATTGCATCATCCACCGTACTGAAGTCAACCGTGACATGGTCCCAGAAATTTTTACGAATATCGACAACCTCTGCTCTAACTTCACCGACTTCATCTTCCAGCTGCTGAATTTTAGTCCGGATCTGGGAAGTGACATCCGTTACTCTAGCTTGCTCAGCGGCCCAATCCTGGTCGTGCGGCACCTGCTCTTCTTGCTCGGTCTTATTCATGCATTCGCCCCTTTTCATACAGGATTAAGAAAGGATTTGACAACCCATCTTCTTGGTGGTATAATTATATTAGGATAACTTTGTTTAATATAAAATTTATTTCAAGCTAATTTTTATTATAACAATTCCTACATATGAAATCAATCAAAACGGCCTGATCTCTTAGAGATTCGGTCGTTTTTTTATAAGTTTACATTTCTTCCCTTAAGGTGCTATGTAGAAGATGCCGAGGCTGGTGATCCGGGGCTGCTCGGTGCTCTTCCGAATGAGTACTTGCTTCCCCTTTATGCGCCAAAACAACCCGTTTTATTCTTGCCCGATTTCCCCCTCTTGTAATCCATAGTCGATCATTCCCTATGAAGCTGCCTGATTCTTTGAATGGCGCGAATATGATGATAGGCGTGACCTGACATCATTTTCAAAAGCTGACCGACCGATTCCTCCCGTGCTGAAGTAATCACCCGCCGTTCTAACGCGTCCGGCAAACAGCCGCAAAGACCGAGAATATGTGCGCGAATAGTGCGAAACAGGAGAAGCTCCGTTTCAATCGACCTCTTGGCATACGATAGCCCGACGCTCCAGTCATCCTGTGAAAAGGGATTGCCCTGGTAGCTTCTCCCCGGCTCCGCCAATGCAAATTTCACCTTGTGTATGGTTATGAGCTCCAGATCTACAACATGCAGAAGCTGCTCGCGAATGGACCATTTTCCCAGGGTTCCCCTATGATCAAGCTGATCATTGGTCAATCCCTGAATGGCAGCTTCCAGCTCATCCGCTCCCCGCGCATACCGGTCCAGAATCTCTTCATGACTTGGAAACAACTCCTCCCAGTAGACGACGAGGTATTCATTAGGGATTGGGACAAGGAGCTTGCGAATGGAGCCAGGATCCTCGTCGCGGGAAAATTCGTCCCAGCCCCGCATACGGAGACTCTTTTCCATTTCCGCTATCGATGACACTCCCACATAGATGCTGTCCCCCTGTTTAGGCCGATGAGCACTGGCTGCAAGCCAATTCTGAAGCTCTTCCATCTGTTTTCCTTGCTGCTTCAAAGCTTGGTACTTTTCTCTGTTGATGAACAAAACCGGATACTCCGGTACAATCTCCAGCATCCCCATTTCCATAGGCAAGCTTACGTCCGATTCGAACGCCCGCCAGCCCAGTCTCGATATGTAAATAGTCTCTACTTGCTCCAGGCTGTCCACTTGAAGCAGCAGCTTTGCTTTCATCATCGTCAACGGCAAACCCTCTTTTCTACTAAATAAGGGCTAAGCTGCACTCACCCCAAAACTTATAAATTCTGGCGAGTTAAAAAAAATAGCGCTCCATCTGAGTTCGACGGAGCACCATGATTTCCTACTTTTTGGCTGTGCGATAAGCTTCGATGTACTGGGCAGCTTTCTTGGCCACCAGGCTGTAATCGCCTGTTTTGACGGCATCGCTTGTCAGGTCGGAGCCAATACCGACGGCAACTGCGCCCGCTTGGATCCATTCGCCGAGATTGCTCAGCGATACGCCGCCTGTCGGCATGATGTTCGCCTGCGGCAGCGGCCCTTTGATGGCCTTGATCATTCCCGGGGAGTACAGATTGCCCGGGAACAGCTTCACGATATCGACGCCAAGCTCCAGCGCCGTTTGGATTTCCTGAATCGTCATGCAGCCGGGCATGACGGGAACTCGATACCGGTTGCAGAGCGCAACCGTTTGAGGGTTTAGCGATGGGCCGACGACGAATTCGGCCCCGCTTAGAATCGCGGCGCGCGCCGTCTCGGGGTCGAGTGCCGTGCCGACCCCGATGATCGCGTACTTCGCCGCGTCCTGCGCTGTGCTCGAGTAGCGCTTCGCCAGCTCCTCGATGGCGCGCAGCGCAAAGGTACGGTCATCGTGACCTCGATGACCTTGATGCCTCCGGAAATGGCCTGTTCGGCCATTTCTACGACTTCCTCAGGCGTTTCGCCGCGCAGCACGGCGACAACACCTTCTTGTGTGATTTTCTGAATCAATTGAATCTTTTTCATGAGTGTAAGCACCTTCCTGAAATGAGTGTTGTGTATGAGTTGGACATTGTGATTGTTTCTGTTACCTCTTTTGTTTCTGTTCCCATGTGAGTGGGTGCATGTATTGGCTTTATTGTTCGCTTCAATGCATCTTCATTGTTTGCTTCATCGTATGTGCATGGCATTTTTCTTGCATTATTCTGTACTCTACCGTTTGCATAACTTGAATGCATCCTAGTTAGCATTAGTAATGCATCATTTTGACACGGGCTTTAGTGTACGTGTTTGCGTCTGCATCTGCTCCTGCGCTTTGCTCCTGCCAATTCGCTCCTGCTTTTGCTCTAGCTTTTGCTCTTGCACCTGCCATTTGCTCCTGCAATTTGCTCTTGCATTTTCTCTTGCCCCTGCAATTTGCTCCTGCATTTGCTATTGCATTTGCACCTGCTCCTGCAATTCGCTCCTGCTTTTGCTCTAGCTTTTGCTCTTGCACCTGCATTTGCTCCTGCAATTTGCTCTTGCATTTGCTCTTGCATTTGCTCTTGCCCCTACAATTTGCTCCTGCATTTGCTATTGCTCTTGCTCTTGCGCTTGCACTCGCTCATGCATTTGTATCAACGCTCAACATGCTTTACGTTGTTTAATACAGCCTCGACCTGCTCCCAAGTCGGAGCGCCTTCCCAGTCCCCTTCAGCTTGTACAATGAGGGAACCGACCAAGTTGCCGATGCGGACAGCTTTCGCATAATCATAGCCTTTTACAAGTCCAACTAAGAAACCTGCGCAGAAGCCGTCTCCAGCCCCGACTGTATCCACGACCTGTTCAGCTTTGAAATAAGGCACAGCCGTAATGGACTCTTTATCCACTACGTAGGTCTCATCTTCCCCGCCCTTCACAATAGAGATGCCGGGCAGCTCGCGCAGCTTGGTCACAATCGTGTCCCAATCTTCTGTTTGATACAGCAGCTTAAGCTCATCCAGTCCCGGAAGAAAATAATCCGCTTCCTTAGCAAGCTCCAGCAGGACGCCGCGCGCTTCTTCAATGGACCAAAGCTTTAACCGCAGGTTCGGATCAAAGCTTACTTTAACTCCATGCTTGCGAGCCAGACGGATCGCCTCGATGGCAGTCTGCTTACAGGATTCACTTAAAGCAGGTGTAATACCTGTAACATGCAAAATTTTCGCCTGGGCGATGTACGCTTCATCCAAGTGCTCTGGTGTCATGCGGCTTGCCGCAGAGTTTTTTCGATAGTAATATACGGATGTCTTGCCCATCAGCACTTCCCGCATCATTAAGCCTGTAGGCGCTTCTGCAGTCAGCTCTGCCCTCGAGACATCCACTCCTTCACCGCGGATTCTTTTGAGAATCATGCGACCTAATGGATCCTTACCCAAGCGTCCGAACCATCCCACCCTCGCTCCAAGTCTTGCCGCTCCAATCGCTACATTGCTTTCAGCTCCACCGAACAAGCTGTCCAGCTGCGAAGAATACTCCAGTCCTTTGCCGCTCGTAGGCATAAGCAACGCCATCGTTTCACCAAAAGTGACGATTTCAGGGGCTTGAACGGATTCATTTTGCATATTCGACATACGACCTCCATCTATATACCGGCACTAGGAACATGCCTTTACGTTTAATTGAAACGTTTAAACTAAGATACAAAACTTATTATAGTGTATCCGTACCGTTTTCACCACCATTGTTTAGCCAAAAAATCATAAAGCGCATTGCTCAACTTCAAATCCAAGCTCTTCAATCATTCGGTGGTCTTGCTCCGCTTCCTGTCCTTCCGTTGTCAAATAATCACCAACAAACACAGAATTGGCCGCATAGAGACTCAAGCTTTGCAGCGAGCCCAAATTCACTTCACGTCCGCCCGCAACTCGAATCTCTTTCGTTGGATTCACCAACCGCATCAATGCTAGCACTTTCAAGCATTTTCGAGGATCTAGATCTCTTCTATTCTCCATAGGCGTCCCGGGAATCGGATTCAAAAAATTAATGGGAATAGAGTCTGCATCCAGTTCTCTTAGCGCAAACGCAATCTCGACGATTTCCTCGTCCGACTCTCCCATGCCGATGATCGCTCCCGAACAGGGGGACATACCTGCAAGCTTGGCCTTCTCCACCGTCTGAATCCGATCCTCATAGGTATGCGTCGAGGTAATCCGCCTAAATTGTCCGGCACTTGTATTCACATTGTGGTTGTATCGATCCACACCGGCCTCGTAGAGCCGACTCGCTTGCTCATCAGTCAAAATGCCAAGACAAGCACATATCTTCATCGGCAGAGTCGCCTTGATTTCCCGCACTGCCTCAACCACCTGATCCAGTTCTCTCTCTGTAGGCCCCCTGCCGCTAGCCACGATACAATATGTACCTACCTGCAGCTCCTTTGCTTTATGCGCCCCTTCAACAAGAATCTGCTTCTCCAAAAGCGGATATTTTACAATCGGCGCCTTGGAAACTATGGATTGTGAGCAATAACCGCAGTCTTCCGGACAAAGCCCGCTCTTTGCATTAATAATCAGATTGAGCTTGACCTTTTTGCCGTAGTAATACTTTCGCACCTGGTAAGCAGCCTGCATCATGGACAGCAGCTCATCGTCGTCCGCCGTTATAATCGCTAGCCCTTCCTCCCTTGTAATAACGCTGCCTTGCAGCACTTTCTCCGCTAACCGCTGCCAACCCACTCCATAGATAGATTTCATTCTCCCCATCCTTTTCCCATTTCGAAAACATAATCGTGACTTGGTCCAATTATCGATTGTCAACCTAAATACAAACCACACAGTTTACAATCCAGCTTTTATTCTACCACCTTCAACCAAAATATTCCATAAACTTAAAAGTCTGCTTACCTCCTTTATCCTCTAGCAAACAAAGCATACTTTTTGAGGGTTATCCACAACTACATACTCTTCTACCCACAGCCTCAGGGCAGATATCCACAAGTTATCCACAACCACGTAAAGGCACCTCGTAGAATATGAAGGCAAGCGTTAATCAAGACTCGATACTCTCCTCGAAAAAGGAACCTCAGTCGTCTCGAAGAGCCCGTGTTCTTAGAACCGAAAATGGGGCCGCGAGTTTCCCACATATAGATTCCGGTACATACAAGGAGGCTTGGTCATGCATAAAAGTAAAAAAGCATGGATTCGCTACAACCAAGTTGTATCCGAAACCATGCCTTATGGTATGCATTGATATTAGAAGCCCGTAGCTTCCGCCTTCGCAAGCTCTTGCTGAAGCTCTTCATGAATACTGCCGTTTGTCGCCAACACGTTGCGAACGGAAAGCTCGTAAGGCTTCCCTTGAGTGTCTGTTACCTTACCTCCTGATTCTATGATCAGCAACGCCCCTGCAGCCATGTCCCAAGAGCTTAAACCGACCTCCCAAAAGCCGCTCAATCTCCCTGCAGCTACGTATGCCATGTGCAGCGCCGCCGAGCCCGCTACCCGAAGATTTCTCACCTTCGGAGCTACAGCCTGCACGCCGCGGAGATTGATAGGAAGCGCCCCTTCTCTGTCCGCCGGAAAGCCCGTAGCAACAAGGCTGCCTGCCAGGGTCGCATCCAAGGAAACCGCCGTCTTCTTCCCGTGCATGTAAGCACCTTTGCCCTTCTCCGCTACGAACAATTCATCGCGAATCGGGTCATACACAACACCCACGATGACTTCTCCCTTGAACGCCAGCGCAATCGAGACAGAGAAGAAAGGGAATCCGTGTACGAAATTGGTCGTGCCGTCAATAGGATCTACGATCCACAAATACTCTGCATCACTTGCTGCTTCCAGAGCTTTGGCCGATGCAGCCGGCCCCGGCTCTACGCCTTCCTCGCCTAAGAAAGAATGGCTGGGAAAATGCGTCATAATGAGATTCTTAATCAGTTTCTCCGAGCCTTTATCCACCTCAGTTACGAGGTCATGCGAAGAGTATTTTTCATCAACTCTACTAAAATCTCCAAGCTTGCTCTTAATCCATTCACCCGCTTTGGCCGCCGTATTAATCGCCACCGCCGTAAAGCTTTTGCTGCCTACTACAAAAGGTTCAGTTGTTCCATTTGCCATGTATATATCAACTCTTTCTTTTCATTTAGAATCTACGCTAACTAAGTATAGTAATTATACGCTTTGAAAACCAGTATGTTTCATCTAAATTTCCTCCAAAATCCAACAATTTTCGTCATTTAGTTATATTTACCATGGTGGCAATTATGATATAATAGCACTTGAGTACCAAGTATTATTTAGAATGGAGGCGTGTAGACGGTGGTATTCAGTAGATTCAAACGTGTGCTTCACCGCTACGGAGACGTTCAACTGTATGTAACAGAAGTCCAATGTCTTCCGGATGGTAATCCACTCAACCTCTATATATACTTGAATGAATATTCAATGGAGATTATGATCTCTGTTGCCTCAATTCAAAAAGTGATTCGAAATCGACTCAAGCAGCAAACCCTTTATCTAATCCTTACTAAAGACAAACATCCAATTGTTCTTACGATAGATGACAACCGCGGCAATCACTACGTATATTGTCAAAAAACCGTCTACCAACTACTGCTCGATAATTATTATAGTAGTTCAAACAACTATGAAAGTATGCCATCCTTACCCCCCACAACAAGAACTGCATAATAATGTTATGCTCATTGATTCCCAAGTTTTATGTAGATTTCCTGAAGAGCTCATACAATGGATTGAGCATAGCAAGCTCATTATTAGTCCTCATTACAATAAGGAAATTGAACAACTTGTTCCAGATTGCAGTGAACGGGCTCGCATACTTACTGTAATAGAAACTCTCACTTCCACACATCCCGACAAACTAATTCGAGATAGACGTACTAGCAGCCTGTACGATGGAAACAGCTATTTGCATCAAATTGCCTCACAACCACATGTTTCAATAACAAAAGTGACGATTGTTACTATAGATGAGAACATTACAATGAAAGCTAAGCTTCAAGGATACGCTGTCTTCAATCCGATGCAGCAATTATCTGAAATACACCATCCCAAACGAGAACTAAACATACTCGATGTTTCTAAGGAAGAAACTCCCACGACTTCTAATCGATTTGAGGGACTTCCACCACGTTCAAAGCGCCGTCAAAAAAAACGAAATGGCTCTCTTTTAAATGCAATGAGTTCATTTTTCTTCTAGCATCATTCATCTACAAGATATCAAATAACTATTTTCCCTCAAACTACTCTTATAATTCCAATTACACCATGAAAAACTTAGATTCCCCTAAATATTTCGTAACTTCATCTAGGTGTGCGATGATGTGTATGCCGCTTCTTTGGGCGCTAGGCATACATGGAGCAAGTGGCGCAACCTCCACCTATTCTATCTAAATGGAGGAGCCACTATGAATATTAACGACACTTTCCTAATCCATTCCCAAAAAGCAGAGAGCAGAATCTACATCATATGCAAAAAGGTTCTTGATTGTATTGGTGCTCTGGCAGGACTGATTCTTTTATCCCCTCTACTCTTACTCATTTCTCTCCTTATTAAACTTGAAAACCCATCATCGGCTATCCTCTTCAAACAAATTCGTGTTGGCAAACATGGGGAACGGTTTACAATGTACAAGTTCCGCACGATGGTATCTGAGGCCGATACTCTACTCGAAGAAATCAAAGTACATAATGAAATCCATGGAAAAATGTTCAAAATTAAAAACGACCCAAGAATTACGAAAATCGGAAAATGTCTGCGCCAGACTAGTTTAGATGAGTTACCCCAATTATGGAATGTTCTAACTGGAAGTATGAGTTTAGTTGGGCCAAGACCACCCTTAGAACGCGAGGTAGCTGAATACACGTTATATGAAATAAAAAGGCTTTCAGTCATTCCCGGCTGTACAGGGTTATGGCAAATATCAGGAAGAAATGAGCTTGATTTCTATGACATGCTCCGCCTGGACTTCACCTACATCAACGAAGCTTCTTTATGGCTCGATTTGAAAATCATTGTCATGACCATCCCCGTTATGATAACTCGGAAGGGGGCGTTTTGATTATGCATAGTAAGCATCGCTATTCATTCATGCATACTTTCATTGATTCCTTAACCATGCAGCAAACGATTGAGCAAATCAAGCATTGCATTGAACAACGCATCCCTATGCAGCATGTAGTCATTAATGCAAGTAAATTGATTTTAATGAAGGATAATCGGGAATTAACGAAAATCGTTAACAACTGTAGCATCATTAATGCTGACGGACAAGCTATCGTTTGGGCAGGCAAACTACTAGGAATCCCTATTCCTGAACGTGTAGCTGGTGTTGATCTAATGTATCATCTACTGCAAATGGCCGAACGAAAACAGTATCGAGTATATATTTTAGGTGCCAGAGAAAATGTGTTGGAGCTTGCTGTCTCTGCTATGGTTAAACGCTTCCCTAAACTGCAGATCGCAGGATATCATCATGGTTACTTTCACAGAGATCAAGAACAAGAAATTGTTAAAAGAATCTCTGCTAGCGAAGCAGACATATTGTTTGTAGGAATGAGTTCACCGTTAAAAGAGTACTGGCTTAATAAGCACCTATTCGATTTGCAAACCCCCTTCAATATGGGTGTTGGGGGAAGCCTGGATATTTGGGCGGGATATACAAACAGAGCACCTGTATGGATGCAAAAAGCTGGGATGGAATGGTTATATCGACTATGTCAAGAGCCTCAACGCATGTGGAAGCGCTATCTCATTGGTAATACCAAATTCATCCAGCTCGTCCTTAGACATTACTTTAACCCCGTGGAGGCAGTCAATCATGACATCAATTAAGGAAACGATTTGTGTAGTTGGACTAGGATATATCGGGCTGCCTACTGCTGTTATGTTCGCACGCGCTGACCATACGGTTATCTGCGTCGACACCAACCTCAGGCTGCTTGCTCAGCTTGAACAAGGACAGATACCTTTTGATGAGCCACTCCTGCAAACATACTTCGAAAAAGTAAACCATAATCGTTTAAGCTATCTCCCTACGCCTTCAACTTCAGATGTGTTCATTATCGCTGTACCTACACCAGTTCGTGAAGAATACAAAGCTGACCTGACTTACGTAGAATCAGCTATCAATTCCATCCTTCCTGTACTCGAAGTCGGTAATTTAATAATTATAGAATCAACTATCCCTCCCAAAACAACCGATGGTGTTGTCACAAATCTTTTAACTCAAGCGGGTTGGAGAGTTGGTGAAGACATTTTCCTTGCCCACTGCCCAGAAAGAGTCCTCCCTGGTAAAATTATTGTTGAAATGAGGGAAAACGCTCGAATCATTGGCGGTATTAATGAAGCTTCTTGTAATAAAGCCGCTAGTCTCTATCGTAGCTTTGTAACTGGCACCATCTTAACAACAAGTAGTATCAATGCAGAAATGTGCAAGCTCATGGAGAACACCTACCGTGATGTCAATATTGCCTTAGCCAACGAGTTAGCCAAAGCCTCATCCGTCTTAGGGGTAAATCCCCTAGAAGTTATTCAACTAGCCAATCATCATCCTCGTGTACAAATTTTGCAACCTGGTCCGGGTGTAGGCGGTCATTGTATAGCAGTTGACCCTTACTTCATCATTCAGCAGGCTCATGGGCAAACCCCTCTTATGCAAACAGCCCGGGAGATCAACACCTCTATGCCTGCATTTGTAGCAGAACAAGTTACTAGAATAGTATCTCCTTCTATGAATAAAAAAATTAGTATTTTTGGCATCACATACAAAGGTAACGTGAGTGATTTCAGAGAAAGCCCTGCACTGGAAGTCATTCATATTCTTAAAGAATTATATACAATTAACGTTCATGACCCTAAGGTAGAGGCGCATCATTCCCCCGTACCTCTCGTTTCTTTGGAAGATTGCCTTGTGGGCAGCGAGTTACTTATTGTATTAGCTGACCACGATGAGTTTTATTATTTAGATGCTGGAGAATTGCTAGCGCATATGAAGTCTCCCATCATTTTTGATACAAAAAACTGCGTCAAGCTTAGCAATCACCCATCTATTCAATATATCAGTTACAATAATTTAAACGAAATCCCCGATACAGCATGAGTTCGAATTTATTAAGACTAATGAACCGAATTTTGCAAGTAAATAATGGGGGGTTCCAATGAATTTTCAAGAATTTCTGCGATTATTACGAACACGATGGTGGATTATTGTTTGCATCACAGTTACCACCACAACCATTACGTATATTCAAAATTCATACTTTGTTAAGCCGGAGTATGCCAATTCCGCTACTTTGCTTATTAATGACCGACACAGCAATGAAAAGTATTCCTTAACCTTTGACGATGTTTTACTTTATGAGAAATTAATAGGTACATATCGAGATATCATCTTAAGTAATAAGGTATTAAATATCGTTTCTCATGAAATGCAGACGGAGTATCACACCACTCTTTCCGCTTCAGAAATACGTCGAATTATTACAGTTAGTACGTCCAACAATTCCCAGGTTATTACCATTACAGCACAGTATACTGATTATATTCTTGCAACTAATTTAGTCAATTTAGTGGCTAAAGCCTTCAGTGAAAATCTCAAAGCGATTATGAATGTAGACAATGTATCTATTGTGGATGAAGCGGTTGTGAATAGTCCGGTTCCCCCGTTAGCCCTGCAACCAAATTGAATACAGCAATAAGTGCAGTTATGGGTATCGTTTTCTCCCTTGGTCTCATTCTTTCCATTAGACTTTTAGATACACGAATTCGAACTGAAGAGGATTTATTCACTGTGTGTGATTCATTTATTCTTGGTACTATTCAATCTTTTAAGAAAGTTAAGAAAGGTATAATCTTAATCACTAAAATGGACCACGCTTCAGCTATCGCTGAAACTTTTCGCACCATTCGCACCTCCATGCATTATTTAAGGCAGGACGAAGATCAGAAATTATTTCTAATATGCAGCGCTGCTCCCGGGGAAGGCAAAACTACTGTTGTTTCTAATTTAAGCATTATTACCGCACTGGACGGAAAGCGGGTATTGCTGATCGATGGAGATTTGCGCAATCCCCATCTGCATCATGTTTTTGAAATTCCAAATCGCGTTGGACTAAGCTCAATCCTTACAGGACATTCAACATTAGGAAATGCTGTACGGGAGACTCAAATTCCAGGCTTATTCATTTTGCCCGCCGGCCCTCTTCAGCCGCATCCAGCTGAACTTTTTGGCACTATGAGAATGGATGAGCTTTGCCAGAATTTGAAAACGCAATTTGACTGTGTATTCATCGATAGTCCATCTTTACTCTCCGTGACAGATGCTAGAATTATTAAAAAGAATATGGACGGAATCATTATTACTATTCGCCTCAACAGCACCAAAAAAGATCATATTAAGAAAAACCTTACAACTGCTGGATACTTCAAAAAACAAAATTTTAGGCATTATTGTAAATGATAAAAGTGAGAGCGAATTAACAGTGAAGTTGTAAGTATCCTCAACGTTAATGGAAGGTATATGTCATATGACAACTAGGATATTAAATCTCGATGGTCATAATTTTAAAGATTTCCCTCTAGGAGGACAATTAAACTTTCAGCGAATATTATTGAGTCAGAGATATGAAGGAGTGGAGTTCAGTCTCGCTGGACTGTCTAGTGACCCTAATGAGATTCCAGGCTCCTGGCATACTCGAATGATTCATGACAATGCCTACTCGTTCTTTTCGCTCGGGGCTCTTTCGAGAAAACCAACCAAACAAAGGATTCCAATAAGTTTACGCTATACGTGGGGAGCGGCCTACTATAAAGCCAAACTGCTGCATTACGACCCTGAATTGGTTCTATATGCTCATAATCCTGAAGTGTTGATTCCATTCTTAAAGGAAAAGCACAAAATGATTTATCATGTCCATGGAACTCCACTGCATAAAGCAGCAAATTCCAAGTACTCTTGGTTTCAATCGGGTATAGCAGGCAAATTATATATGTCAATTATCGAGCGTGTCTTCCAGCGAGCCGACCATATAATCTGGTCAAGTCGTTCAGGATTAGAAGAAGCTTCAGCTTTTTTCCTTACCTAATGAATAAATCCTTCGTTCTTCCTAACGGAGTAGACACTTCGCACTATACGGTTCTTGGACGAAAAAATCACTTTCGGAACAAATACAATCTCCCGCTTGATGGAGCATTAGGTATGTTTCTTGGCAGATTAAGCAATGTCAAAGGATTAGATTTGATTCTCCATTCGATTGCAACGCTTCGTCAAGAAGGTATTGTATTATATTTGGCATTAGTAGGGTCTGGAGAGCAGGAACAAGCGCTTCGACAGCTTTGTAGCCGTTTGTCTCTAGAGTCACAGATTTTTTTTATCGGACAAAAAGAAAGCACAGAATTACCTGAGATTCTTGCGTGTGGCGATTTTGCCATGTTCGCCTCTCACACGGAGGGCTTCCCTCTAGCATTGCTTGAATGCATGGCTTCTGGTCTGCCCGTCGTTACAACAAGGGCCGGAGATATCGCTAACGTTGTCGTCAATGGATGCAATGGCTTGATTCTCGATAATCGCACCATCACTTCCTATGCAGCTGCTTGTAAACATATGATGAATCGCTTCCCCATGATGGCTGGTGAGGCGGTTCGAACAGCCAACATGTATTCACAGCAAGCCATGTTCAACAAGTTCGCTGACATTCTGTATACGATCTGCAGGTGAATCTTATGAAATCGATTCTACATGTAACTTGGTCAAGTCACATGGGAGGCTCTGAAAAACTGCTTCTACATATGCTGAGAGAGCTTGCTGCTCAAAACGATAGCGAGTTCCAGCACCATATATGTGTTATTGATGGCTCTGGCACATTGCTCTCCGAGTTTCAAGCGACAGGCTTTCCGACAGTTTATTTCATGGCGAAACATGGATTGGATGTGAAGGAAATAGGGAAGTTTATTCGCTACTTGCGAAGCCAGCCATTTGATATCATACACTTCCATTCCATTATTTCGACAATTGTGTTCGCGTGGTTATTTAATTCTGCCCATATTATTCGATCTGACCATGGAGGTAGGCTTCTAAATACGAAAGGCTGGAAACTAAAACGGGATCGATGGGTCATGCGGTTCATTGATTTACTAATAAACAAGCATATAGCCGTATCCAATCTTGTTAACATGCAACTTCAGCATACTTATAACATTGCTTCTTCAAAAATCGAGGTAATACATAATGGCATCCTTGTTAGACCGGTCTTGAACAATCGTCAGTATTTGCGTAAACAATTAAACCTAAATGAAGATGATTTTGTAGTCGGGGTAGTTGCAAGGCTTTTACATGGAAAGGGCGTACAGTACGTCATACATGCGATCAAGCTACTTATTGAACAAGGTGTAGCCTGCAAATTGGTTATAGTTGGTGAAGGACCTTATCGTGGGGAACTTGAACATATTACAGAGCAATTGTCTCTAAATGAATATGTCCAGTTTACTGGTTTGCTTACTGATACTTCTGAAATCTACACGCTTTTTGATACTTTCGTATTCTCCTCCA
Source organism: Paenibacillus hexagrammi (assembly GCF_021513275.1). Lineage (NCBI taxonomy): Bacteria > Bacillati > Bacillota > Bacilli > Caryophanales > Paenibacillaceae > Paenibacillus > Paenibacillus hexagrammi. The sequence goes on from NZ_CP090978.1 coordinate 5,477,816, forward strand.
TCTGGCAAGAATCTTTCGGAATGACACTGCTTGAGGCGCTTTCGGCAGGAATTCCGCTCATCGCCTTTAATCGGGGAGCCGTTAGTGAAATCATTACAGATGGATTCAATGGATTCTTAATTGAACCTTCTTCCGAGGAATTGGCCGAGAAAATCTTATTCATTCAAAGAGATTTACTACTGAGGCGCTCGTTGAAAGCAAATGCTCTCCAGTCCATACAAGATAGATTTCGATTAGAAACCAAGCTGAACCGACTCTTAGAAGTCTACAGGGAGGTATCCCGGAGGTAGTTCATGAAAGCTGCGATTGTACTTTATGTCTTATCTGGAATAGTTCTCGGATTGCTATTTCAAAAGAATGAATACATTGCTCTATTCTTATCAGCGATTCCTTTATTGATTGCTCTGATTCAACTCAAAGAAAGCCCGAAATGGCTTATTTTCGTAATCTTCCTCATTCTGTTCACCGTACCTATTATGCGAATGAACGTTGTAGAGAACGGAAGGTTTTTCCTGTTTCCCGCATTAATATTGTGCCAAATCTTTGCGGTTACTGTATTATTTACATGCCGCTTTCAATTTGACAAATTTTCTACTTTCGATGTCTTGATTCTTATTTACTTAGTGACTAGTGCGATCTCCACAAAACTTTCTATTATGAATGCAACATGGGGAGTTAAATATCTATATGTCAACATTTTTGGTGGCTATTTATTCTATATTTGCTTAAAACAATATACACAAAAAAAAGAAAATCTCCACATATGGATCTTTGAGCTGATTAACTCAATTTTAACTATTGTTGCAGGTTATTGTCTTATCGAATATGTCATGAAATACAACTTCTTATATCATGGTTTAGCTTCTTTTGTCGATGTCAGCAAGCAATACAGTGCCGTTTACAGGGCAGCAGGGACACTGGAGCACCCCCTTGTTGCCGGGTTGCTTTTTTTAATGTGGTTTCCGATTAACGTAGCTAGAATGTTCGAAGAAAGACTACAGTTCAAAAGTCTGATATCATCACTGCTCTTATCAGGTGGTATTCTCGTAACAGGATCACGATCTAGCTTTTACTTCCTTCTCCTCAGCGGTATGCTGCTCGTACTATTTATTTTTATAAAACGCTTGGTAAGCTTAAGAGTGATCGTCGTCATTACTACGGCCTTTATGCTCCTAATTGGTCTTCTTACTACAGACAATCAAATTTTGACGCGTGTAAAGGCTACAAGTAGCGAGTCTTTGTCCAGTGAGGGAGATTTAAATAGGTACTACTCCGTACTATGGGCTATAGATACAATGAAGCATTATTGGCTATGGGGATTGGGTCCTTTAAATGCAGATAACTTTAAACAAACAGATAGGTACAGCAAGTACACGGTTACTACGAATTGGGGCATGGAAAATTCTTGGACTGCTTTAGTTTTGGATCACGGCGTTATGGGAAGCATTCCTTTCTTCCTGATCTTAATCATTGTTATAAGTAGACTAATCGGAGCTATCATTCGTTCTCGTGATAAAACCAGTTCCCTAACGCTAATTGGATTCCTAGTAGGGTTTATTGCTTTCTTAGCCAATTTAGGCACATTTAATGCTTTGAACGGCTCATTTACAGTCCAAATGATGCTTTGGGTGCTCGTATTTATAGGAGAACGTTACGCTGCTGCTTTATCCAGATTTCCAGTAAATATCAAATTGGCCTAATAGATCAACTATTATGTTTTTCCTATCAGCCTTTTGATTCTAGAGGTAAGCTCTTTAGCTGATGCCGGTTCCGCGACAACATTGCAGACGATAAATACTGACATTACAACTATCGCCACGATTATCGATTCAAAAATCCATTCGATCCAATTTGAAGAGTTTTCTATGAATCTCCCGCCTCCCCCAACTATACATGCCGCAGCAATGATATTAACGACTAATCTCCTTACAGAATGGTAAGGGGATTTTTTCAATACAACACGGTTTCCGTAATGGATTAAGTCTATGGCTCTAAATAAGAACGAACAAATTCCGCCTAACAACACACCGTAAATTCCAAAAAACATGACAAATACAAGTGAGGCAACAACGTTAATGCAGGCTTCGACGAGCATTCTCATCCTAGTCTCTTTATAGTGCCCTGCTGCGATTACGATCGTGTACTGCGGTTCCCTTATATGGTTAAGCAGGCCTACCGCAACAAACATCATAGCTAATAAAGGGTCGACGTACGCCGGGTCATGTAGCTTTGCCGTATACAAACGAACGAAGGGCATAATTAGAAGCACTGAACAGGTATATCCCCAAATCATGATGATATAGTAGATGTATTCATACATATTGTACGCTTGTTGAAGCTGTCTTTTATCTTTAAGTGCAATTAATTGCCCAAATCCCGACATGATACCACTAGAAAATGAAAGAATAAGCATACTAACTGCGCCAAAAACTGTATTGTAAACAGCATATAAACTAACTGCTTTAAAATCGGAGAACATGCTTAAGACGATCATTGGCATGTTAAAAATAGCCATTGAAGCAATTTGCTGCATAAAGGTATCCCATCTAGTTGGAATAACATCCATTGTAGCGTTTACCTTTATATTTAAATCCTTATAGTTCCTCTTCACATAAAAAGCTAAAATGGACACACGTGAAACGTAAACAGCAGAAGCTATCAATTGTACGATCAAGATACTGCTGTCCAACGTAATTAATGTAATGGCTATCATATTATTAGCTATCAATCCTACCGACTGGACTAGGCTTACCACATAGCTCTTCTGGTCAGCTGTCAGTAATACCCGATAGGTTCCCATAAGCAGGTATTCGGCTACTCCCGCTCCTAATACGACCAATATGAGAGCAGTCATATACACCTTTGAAAGAGAACCATGTACTAACGAAGGATAGACGATGGCAAACAATGTAACGATGAGAGCAAGCCACGCCCCCGTGCGATGATAGAACCTTCTAGATGCCGATAGAATCTGATTGATCTTCATGGCTTCCCGATTAGCTAATGGGTTAAACAAAAGTTGGATGGCGGCCATTCCCACCCCCGTTTCGATTAAGTTGAAAAACACCATAAATTGCTTAACAACTGCAATAATACCATTCACAACAGAGCCATAATGTTGAATGACCATAACAGGTAAAATGAATCCCGTTACATTCGATATGATTTGTAAGAGAAAGTAGGTTAAAAAATTATACATGGCTTTTTTTGTACGCATCATAGTCTCCATCTATGCAGGAATTACAACACTAAGGGATCATCCCAGCAATGCCCCGTATCATAGGCAACGATACCTTGCTTACAAAGCTGATGAACCATTACTTTAGCAGCGGGTCCTGCTGAAATAAGAACCCTTGTCTTAGACAAAGTCAATTGCTGTGTACTTGCTATATGATGAATCTGATGAATTATATCATGAATATAATCGAAGCAATTGGCTGTGGGAATTTCAATATAGTAAGTTCGCCCATTGAACTGTTCTCTAAAAGACTGATAGCATGCTGGATTGGAGTGAATAAATATAATGTTTTTTGCTCGCTTCCAGATTGGCTGATATATGACTTTATTGCCTTTTTGAAATAAAAACGCATCTCCATACAAACCACCATCTTGCCTGCACAATTTCCTAAAAGTTTGCTTGGGTATAGCCCAGCAACGTACATATATAAGCCTCTTTAATAAATAGAATCCTGAAGACTTAAAGAAAGCTCTTGGCATTGCCAGCATATAACCTGCCTCAACACCTTCTTCATTATATTCCTCAACAATTTGAAGGAGCTGCTGCTTCAATTCATCAGAATACGCCTGATAATGAATGCTGCCTCCATTGATTATGATAAATTCTCCGTCTCCAAAACGAATTAGCGATAAAGGTTGTCTAATCAGACACTGCGCGGTGTCCCTATCATTGATGATAGTCGCCCGGCTGGGCATGAAAGAACACGTTAAGCTTGAAAGAATTCTAGACCAGTTCTTTACTTTGTTTATTATTTTTCTTGAATTCAAATCTAGATCAACTCTTTCCCTTCTAGACGGATTTCAGCTTCTTTCTGTAGTACCACAGCCCAAGTGGAAACAACAACAATGAAAGCAATGGAAAGGCCGAGTTCTTGATCATATGCTGTTCTTCACCATGAACGGCAAATGCAATATACTGCGCTGCATACTTCCATTTCCTAAGGAGGCTTTTTTCCATAAGCACTAGTTCCTTGTAATACAAGCTGAATCCCCTTGGGTTTTGGCGCATAATTTCAACGATGTTATGGGTGTACCCATCAGGCAAATATTGTCCTACATATAAAATTTGATCCAATATAGCCATTGTGTATTGTTTAGAAATACGATTGTAAACAATAGCCTCATTAATGAAACGTTCTCCTGGAATTTCAGGAAAGGGAAACTGCCGTAAAATATTTAGGGTAAAAACAAGCATGGTGTCCCCACTAAATCCATGCTTTGTATAAAGGTCATAAATAGAAGTTGTCTCCACTCCTTGTGGAAACCCGCTTCCATTTAAACTTCCATCTGGATACCCGCGCAAGGAAAGAATACCGCAAACATGTTTCGTATCACTACACCTTTCCCATTTTGAGCCAATATTACCTACAGCGTTAGGAGTCAAATAGTCGTCTGAGTCTACACAAACAAAGAGCTCGGTAGTAGCTAGTTCAACTCCTCGATTATGAGCAAATTGCTTGCCTCGATTAGTTTGAAAGTAATATTGAATATTACAGCGTTCTTCTTTTATCCATGTGTTAACTAGAGCAGCAGTATGGTCCGTAGATCCATCGTCCACTACGATCCATATAAAATCCTTGCGGGTTTGTTGACATAAACTCTCATATAATCGAGGCAGAGTATGGGAGCGATTGTATGTCGGAGTGAACACTGTAAGAAACGATTCCATGGCCATTCTCCCGTCTATTTGGGATCAAAAAGAAAAAGGGTTACGCGACTGTAACCCCTTATCACTATTTTACGGATATACCACAAAAGCATCAATGCTAATATTACTACCATGCGATAACGGGTTCGATGAGCCGCTTGGAACAATTTTTAACGTATGTGTGCCAGCACTCAGTCCCTTATTTTCATACAAGACTACGTTTGGTAATAACGTCGCTGCATACGTATCTGATTCACCTGCAAATCTACCATCGATATAATAGCTTTGCTTGCCACCCCAGTCACTTTTAAAGCCAATTACGGACACGCCCGTTCCAGTAAAGGAATAGGTCGCTGAGGCGCTTGGGTACCAAGTATATTGCGATGATAAATTATAGAAAATACTATTTGAGTACGTTGTCCATGTGCCAGTGTATTGAACGCTCGCATCTTTATCATCGCTAATTTTGCTGGCTGCCCCATCCGTTATGAAGTAATCTATAGGTAAATTTGTACCAGAGGATGCTGTATTTTTCTTGCCGCTTCGTTCAACTTTTATCGTGTGAATTCCATTAGTGAGATTCGAGGTCTGATACAATAATTGATTGAACTTAGCCTCACTCGAATAAGTATCAATTTGTGTAATATACTTATTATCGATATATACATCCGCAATGCCATTATACATATTAGTGTATCCGAACCATGCCACAGAAGTACCTGTAAATGTAAACTGTACATTTGCATATAAATCCCATGAATAGCTAGCAGTCTTACCGGAATGGGCGTCATTCAGATTCTGGCTCCAATTGGCATTGTACTTCAGTGAAGCATCGTCGTTTTCAATGAGAGATCCAACCCGTCCATCGATTTGAAAGAAGTCCACAGGCAAGTTAGAGCCTTGAGAATTTGGGTTTCTAGTTGTCGTATTTACAATTTTAAATACATGCAAAGAGTCCGTCAGATCTTGAGCAGCAAATAATCTTTGCATATAGGAAAAAGAAGATTGATATGAATCTACTGTACCTACTAACTTATTGTCGATATACACATTGGCAATTCCGTTCCACGGCCCTTTAAATCCGTACCATTCAAAACTGGTACCCTTAAAAACAACTGCCACCTGAGCACCATTTCCATAAGAGTACAATGCTTTACCTGCTGAGATCTGGTCATTATTCAACACTGAGAAGGTTCCTGTATATCGGACAGCTGAACTGGTTTCCTCTAGACGCGTAATCTGCGTGCCGTTTATGCCAATGGAATCTACCGGGATGTTGGAGCCTAATGCTTTGGGATTAACAGAACGGGATTTTACAATTTTAATACTATGAATCTCATCTGTTAGGCTCTTACTAAATAAAACTTGCTTCTCCTGCATAGAGTTTGCATAGGTATCAATTGTAGCGCTAAGCACACCGTCTACATAAATATCTGCCATCCCGCCATAAAGATTTTTAAATCCCATCCATTCAAAATAAGTACCTTTGAAAAAGGCATTGACTGAAGCAGCCGAATCATACGTGTATGCAGCATGCCCATTCTGATAGGATTGACCCGATAAATCATACCATTTACCGGTGTAGATGAGACCGGGGTCTCCACTGTCCAGAATAAGACTGGCTGTCACCTTTGGAGCAAATGAGATGGAGACAGGTACCGATGCGGCGGATTCATTGCCATATGCATCCAGCGCCGTCACCTCGTAATACAACATCGTCTCCCCTTCTACATTCAAAGGAGGGCTAATCTCCGTGTAAGTAGATTTTTGCAGCAACTCTCCGTTTATTCTCACATAGCCTTCATTCGCTTTTAAGCTCCGATACACGCGATATTCACTTGCATTTTGGCTCGGCGCCCAAGTAAGCGTGACAGAGCCATCATTATTTTTAATACCGTTTACTTGTTCCGGTGTATCCGCTGTGTTCTTTGAAATCATTACAGATGCGACATTCGACTTGACTACTACTTTGCCAGTGTTATTAATTGCTGTTATGTAGTAACTGTATGTCTTATTATTAGCATGTGAGACCAAGATTGACGTATCTATATATAGACCATATACATTGGAAACTACCGATCCTGAGCCGAGAATCGTATAAGTGGAACCGTCGTCTGTAGATTGGTTAACTTGGTACTCAACTGCTCCGTTGATTACATTCCAATTCAAATTGACGCCTTCATTGGAGACGGTTGCGTTCAAAGTAAGGGATTCCGACTTAGGGATCGTTATCGCTGCTGCTGTCGATAGCTCTGTTTCTACCCCAAACATATTCACCGCTGTTACCTGGTATTGGAATACGGTGTCAATTTCTAAATTTGTCGGAAGACTGCTGTCGATAAAGCTTGTATTTACCAGTAAGTCATCTCCGCTAATTATCTGCATTTTCCCTGTAGGTGGAACGCTGCGATAAATGCGATATCCCGCAGCATGAGAACTCGGCAGCCAAGTGACCTTTACTGTTCCGTCTGTGTCTCTTACTGCGTTCAATTGTTCAGGGACATCAGCAGTATTCCTAGGGATCATACAAGATACCGGCATCGATTGAAGCATCATCTTCCTATTTTCATCAAGTGCCGTCACATAGTACTTGTATTCTGTATCCATTGCAACACTTGTCAATACGGACGAATCTGTAAATTGCCCGTATACATTAGACATTACAGCCCCGGCACCTATCGTTCTATAGGCGGATCCATCGCTCGACCTGTAAACCTCATAGAACTTGGCTCCATCAATCGGATTCCAATTCAAATTCACTCCGTCGGAGGAAAATGATGTATTCAATGTGAGAACTACAGGTTTTGGGATGATAATGGTGGCCGGTGTTGAGAAAGCTGACTCGACTCCATAGACATTCACTGCCGTCACGAAGTATCGAACAACGGTATCACGATCGGTACTTATCGGAAGGTTGCTGTCCTTGTAGCTAGTCTCCTGCAGCAAGACACCACTGCTAATATTTTGCAAATCCTCATTAGGTTCAGTGCTTCTATATACTCGATACTCCTTGGCGTTGTAACTTGGCAACCACGATAGCTCAATCTTCCCATCGGCACCTTTCAAAGCATTTACTTGAGTCGGCACCTCAGCTGCATTCTTACTTATTGTTACTGAAGCAATGTTTGAGGTAATTAAAGGTATGCCCCCCATGTCAGTAGCGGTCACATAATATCTAAAGGTTTTGTCCGCTGCATAGGTTCCAAGTACAGAAGTATCATGAAACGTTCCTTGACTACCCGACAATATCGAGCCTTCTCCTATCCTCGTGTAGGTAGAATCAGAACCTTCGGATCGGTACACCCAATATCGCGCTGCGTCTACCGACGAATTCCATGTTAATTTAACTTCACTATCAACGAAAGCAGCTTGCAGCGAAAGGCTTGCAACTTGTGGCACAATAACACTAGCAGAGCTAGACAACGATGATTGATTGGAGTAGGCATTACTGGCTACCTTGTAGTAGTACGTTTTTTGTCCCTCATTCGAGCGTTGTATGGAACTATCGATGTAGGACGGAGAAGTTACAATGCCAGAAATAGCCTGGAATCCCTGATCGGGTTGCTCAGATCGATACACTTGATAACCTTGAGCCAGATCTACGACATCCCACGTCAATTCAGCTTGATCATTCGCCCATGTCGCTTTTAGATGTTCTGGAGATTCTGGTACACCCATAGCAATCTCAATGCGATCCGTGTTGATACGGTACTGGTTCCATTTATTGTTAGATTCGTATGCGGATGAAGGCTCCGTATTATGGGCTGTGACGGCACTATAGACAGATTCCAGAACGCTTTGCGTGCTATCAAGTAGAAAATCCCTTGACACGCTGGTATCATCATCCTTGATCTGCAACGAGATACGAACCTGATGCAGCCCATAGGTCAAATTTTCATTTTGGTAAAGCACTTGTTGATATTGGGGATCTTTAAGAGCAATCGGCAATACTGCTGTAGTCAACTTACCATCGATCTCTACCAGTAAAAGCCCGTTCTTCTTTATTCTCGTTCCAACATAACGAAATCCTTTGCCTGTATATGTGAATGACAATGAGGCATTCTTATCTTTAGAAAACTTGGAATGACCCGCCGAAAAAAGAGAACTATCGTTCACATCATCCCAATTTCCCGCATAATGGATAAATGGATCTGAATCTTCAATTGTAACAAATTGCACAGAGGGATCAACTTTTTGAGGAACTACAACACTCGCAAAATTGGATAGATCGGAAGAGACTGTACCCGAAAGTGCAGCGATTTTATAGTAGTACACCTTGGAATTATTATATGAAGGCGTTACATTGGCATCTGTATACTCCGTTGTAGAGATATTCGTGGATACTATCGTATAACCGTCATCGATCCGCTCAGATTTGTATACTTGGTACCCGTCAGCCATAGGCACCGCTTTCCAAGACAATCGAACACTACCATCTTGCCAAGATGCAGCGACATCTACCGGAGGATCCGGTACGATAGGAATAATTTGAATACTTCCAACATTCATCCTGTATTGGCCAATACGCAAAAGTAGTCTAAGCAGTGGGATGTTCTGCACGGATGAAGCTTTTACAACTGGATTCTGCTGCAGTGAGATCCGCACACGGTGAGGTCCATTCGTAAGCCCCATTTTTTCAAACAGTACTTGTTGATACTGCAATTCTTTATTTGTAACAGACGTTACCCTGGTGTAAGGTTGGTCATCAATGGCAATGTACAATGCATCATTATATTTCGTCTTGGTCCCCGTATACCTGAATCCGCTTCCTGAAAAGGTAAATGAAAAGCTTGCGGCACTATCTTTAGTGAAATAAGATGTATTCTGTGAAAGGATACTTTCAGATACCACATCCCATTCACCTGAAAATTGAACAGCCGAATTTTGCCCATTCATTGGAATCGTTACCCATTTAGTATCAGCCGTGGCCCATGCAATTCCGACAAATCCCTGAATCAAAAGTAATAACACTAATACGAGAGAAACCATTTTCTTCACTTCGTACTACCTCCCCTTTTGCAAAAAACAGAATATATGATATGAAGCAGTGCGAAAGCAACTGTTCCGGCATAATCAACACATATATCGGTCACACTTGGTGTTCTACCAGGTACAAATGATTGATGGAATTCATCTAGAACCGCCCAAATCAAAATAGTTGTGTAGACAATGAAGATAAGCAATCCCTGTTTCATTGGTAACAGATAACGCCCCCCACCATCAGCCCAGCCGATAATATAAAAAACTCAATAAAATGTGCCATTTTTCTAGCCACAAAATCCAAATAAGCATAATGATTCGCATTTATGTATGTAACACGTGAATCTGTATCTTGAATAACACTGTTATCATTCCTATCTGATATCACAAAGTAATCTGTTCCGATATTATAGCCCTTAGAATCTTCATGTTTCTTTCCATTTGCTTGTATGGAAATAGTATGGGCACCATTAGGCAGTCCATCCGTTTCAAATAAAGTTTGATGAAGAAGGAGAGTGGAGGAATATAAATCTTTAGAAGTTGCCAACTTATGGTCAATATAGACATTCACACAGCCATTAAAATCACTGGAATATCCTATCCATGTAATGCCATCACCATTAAAATCTAACTGAATTGCCGAATCAGGTGATACAGAATAGGTCGCTGTACCTCCTGAAAAACTTGGATTCTGAAGCCTTACTGGATGATTTTGAATAAGTTTGCCTCCGTAAGGTATCGAAAGATTGGGAATAAAATAATCAATAGAGATAAGCAAAGGCTTTTGCGTGGGGGTTGAGTGAAAAAGAGAAAACTCTTCAGACAAACTGCTCAAATAATAAGCTGCAGCAAATAAACAAATAAGTACAGATGAAATCAGAATATACCGTTTATGAAAAGGGAGCCTTTTTACGTTTCTTTTCGTTGATCGTGGGGGAGATGATTCATATGTAGGCCTCTAAGGTTTTCATATTTAATAAAAATTGAAACCTGCAACTGCATTTTATCATGGAACAACTATTTCCATCAATCACCATTTGGGTCTTTTTGCTTATTTTTTGTCGTAATATATACCTTTTTATCGAAAAAATATAAAAGAAGCCTTTATCCAAGAAAATACACTTAGAAAAGGCTTCTTCAATTAAACTTGTACGCTTTCCTACTTACACACCCACAATATGATAGCCACCGTCTACATAAATCACTTCGCCCGTAATACCGCGGGAGAGGTTGCTCATCAGGAACATCGCGGTGTCCCCAACTTCGGCTGTCTCTGTTGTTTTGCGCAGAGGCGCCTTCTCTTCCACTTGGCGAAGAATCGAGTTGAAATCCTTGATGCCTTTCGCAGCCAAGGTACGAATTGGGCCGGCGGAGATCCGTTCACACGGACGCCGAATTGACCGAGGTCATTCGCCAGATAGCGCACACTGGCTTCCAGAGCCGCTTTGGCAACGCCCATCACGTTGTAATTCTTCATGGCACGCTCAGCGCCCAGGTAGGTCATCGTCATGATGCTGCCGCCTTCTGTCATCAGCGGATACACGCGCTTGGATACGGCAACCAGCGAGTAGGCGCTGATATCGTGCGCCAAAGCAAAGCCTTCGCGAGAAGTATCTACGAACAGACCTTCCAGCTCTTCCGTTTTGGCAAATGCAATACTATGTACAAAGCCGTGAAGCACCCCAAATTTTTCTTTCAATGTGCTTACGAGCGTATCGATTTCTGCGTCTACAGTGACGTTACATGGCAGCAGGATCGATCCTGGAATGGTATCAGCCAGTTTGCGCACTCGCTCTTCCACTCTCTCGTTCTCATAGGTAAAAGCGAGCTTTGCGCCTTGCGCTGCAAGGGATTGAGCGATAGCCCAAGCGATGCTTCGATCGTTGGCTACACCCATGACCAGTATATTTTTGCCGGATAACAATTGACTCATTTGGATTAAGAAACCCCTCTCACCAATGGATTGTACTTCGACTTTCAATCTTCAAAGTAACCCATTTTGTCCCACATTTCAAGAAATAACTTCTCTTACCGGCTTACATCTCAATTGAAGCTTGATTCAAAGCCGTAACCCCACTTAAGGACTTCAAGTCTTCCATCAACTGAACAAGCGCCCCGTCTTTCATCTTGGCTTCAATCATGACGTCGAGCCTCGGGGTAATCGGAGCAATCTCCTTGAAAAATCGGTACAGGGGTTCAGCCTCCACATAGTCGGCATGGCTTCTGGGGTCCTTCTCGCTCTTCGGACTGGAAACGTGAATCTTGGGAGGCAGTCCGGCTAAGTCCTCGCGCTTCCAGGTCTCCGCAATCCGCGGCCAAAGCTTGGCGGCATCCTCCCCGTTATTATTGACTTGATGATGATGGACATCGAGCACCATCGGAGTGCTTACCTGCTCGGCAATCTCCAACGTTTCCAATGCGGTGAACGTCTTGTCATCATTCTCAAGCGTGATTCGCTTTTGAATTTCGGTTCTCATATCCGAGAACTGCTGTACAAACCGTTCGCCTGCTTTGGGCTTATCTCCATAGATGCCTCCGACATGAATGTTGCATAGCGACTCACTGCCAAGGCCCATAGCATTCAGCATCGCGGAGTGCCTTTGGAGATCTTCTACTGACTTTTTCAACACATCTTTCTTCGGTGTACTCAGCACTGTAAAATGATCCGGATGAAAGCTGACGCGCATCTGGTTCTCTTTGACATAGTTGCCAAGCTCCTTAAAATCCTCCGCAAGCACTGTAATAGGGTCCCAGTCCTCCAGCATTTCGTGACCGAACAGTGGAATCAGCTTGGATGAGAAACGAAAAACGTGTATATCATGGGCGCGGTTATGCCGAAGCAGCCTGAGCGAGTTATGGATATTCTCTGCGCCCAGACGCTCCAACTTTCGAATAGCCGCCTCTCTGTCGGTAAGCTTATTAAAGTTTGTAACCGTCATCGTTCTGGACGGAGAAGCATTTTTGACCATGGTTGACATGGCAACGTAACCGAAACGAATGATCATTCTCCAAAGTCCCCCTTACAGATTCCTGAATAGGTTACCCGATCCAGATTAGGGACATGCATGAAGGAATCGCGTTCTCGCGTTTATCTAGTGCGGTAATTTCCGATCAGGGATACGAACTTTCTTTATGCAGAAGCACCGGGAACTGTTTCAGATAAAAATGCAGTAATGCGCTCAGCGATTTCTCGGGGAACTTCAAGAGGCGACAAGTGCCCCGTATTACGAAGAACCTCCAGTCTAGCCGGCGGGATTCTTCCAGCAACCTCTCTTTCGACAGCTTCGAGACGATCAACCGGATCCATCTCACCGGCCAGTATGAGTGTCGGGGCCTGAATCGATGCGACGGAGGCAGATATATCCTCAATCATAGCAGTTTCCGGCCATGCGGCACGGGCTGGCGGGCAGCTTTTCTGCATATCTTCCAGCACCATCTCTCTGACGTGCTCCTTCAGAGGCAGCCTCACGATATTGTTGAAGGCTGCTTCGGCACCTTCTCTCGTGTCATAGAAATGAACCATCGCCTGCCTGAAATCAGGAGGCATATCCTGAGGTGTAGGCGGAGATGGAGCTACAAGCACAAGAGCCTCCAGCCCTTCTGGACAGCGGGATGCCAGAAGTTGCGCCGCCTTGGCTCCCATGGAATGTCCTACAAGCACATACCTAGTTAATCCAAGCTCTCGAATGAGCGCCTCGGCATCGTCTGCGAGATCGGTAATCCCATAGGAAACGGCTGATTTATCCGATTCTCCCCACCCTCTGTGGTCATAAGCATAGCAGCGGTATTGCTCCTTTAAACCGTCTATGACCTCCAGCCATGTTCTCGACGATCCCCCATAATAGTGCATAAAAACAAGAGCTACGTCTCCTTGACCACTTGACTCCACAAATAGCTCTACACCGTTTACTCGAACTTTCATATTCAAGCACCTCACTGATTATTGTTTAGTTTATGTAACAGTATCTGTTACCATTACATTTATATTAGCTGTGTATTTTCATTATGTCAACTTCCACATTTGCCAAAGGTACCGTTGATTTCATGACCCCGAAGCTCTACACTTACAGTAACAAGACCAGAAAGAAGGAAATCTAGTGGCAAACAGCAGCCAGCAATTTTCTGTAGCCATTCACATACTCTGTTTTTTGGAGTTCAATAAGGCAGGCAGGACAACCTCCGAGCTTCTTGGAGCAAGTGTGAACGCGAATCCCGCTGTCATTCGGCGCATCATGCGGAAGCTAACCCAGGCAGGACTTCTTGTATCTACCTTAGGGGCCGGCGCCGCAATCAGCCTGACCCGCTCCGCCGAGCAAATTACACTGCTTGAGGTGTATCAGGCTATTCAGCAGGAAGAGCATAGTGAATTATTTGTTATCCACCCAAACCCCAATCCCGAGTGTCCGGTAGGCAGTAAAATGCCTTTTTTATTACACGGAGTCTACGGAAACGTACAAGCCGCCTTAGAGCAACAGCTTTCCCAAGTCACCATTAGCCAGCTCGCACACCAAATCATCTCAGAGGGTTGAATGAAATAGGCCCACAAGTAGAGACAGACTAGCGAAGCTGGTTCAATTACTTTCAATTACTTTACTTCCCCCTCTTGTAAAGCATAAAAAAAGGCCTCACAACAGCGTTAGAGCTGCTTGCGAGCACCTTAGATTTTATTGTACGAGCATCTTAAAAATTTGAAAGCTTACGTAAGCGACAGCCCCTATTATGACGGGACTTAGCAGCTGCATCCCGATTCTAGTACCGGCATCTTCCTTGCGAAGACTCAGGTAGTTGCCCATAAACCAGATGGCTGCATATATAATCATAACACCCACGGAAATGAGCTTCTCCTTCGGCTGGGCCGAGCCATAAAACCGTAGAAATGAAAGATTAGCCATATACACACAAAAGGGGTTGGGATCCCCAGAAGCAGATTAAAAATCCAATAGGAAATGAATCGTCTATCATGGCGCTCTCGATGCTCCATATCCTCACTCCCGCTCCTCATTATCACTTTATTCCTAGTTTATGTTCTAAGAAGCGAAAGAGTAAGTACTAAGTTTGTATAGTACTGCAAAAATGCTCGACGACCCAAGACACTTAATTGGATCATCAAAAAAAACCATTACCTTCAGCCGAAAAGGCGAAAGTAATGGTTTTTGGGCGTTTGCATTTACCTATCCTATAACGCTAGAAACAAACTGTTCCAGTGAAGCGGTATCCGTTATATTCTTGTTGCATTCATGACCGTCCATGCACAAATAATTACCGACAGCCTTGTAATAATCAGGCGAGGTGTTCGCAGGACGTTTGCGGGAAACGGCGGTGAACAGAGCAAGCTCCTCAAACTGGTTGCACACGAAGCAGTAGCTCTTTTTATGGGTAAGGGTATACCTTCCCTCCACGCCGACAAACTGCCCGTTCATAGGAACCACGATAAACAATTTATTGGTTGAGATATCGACCCAGCTCAAATACGTCATAAAGCGGTAATCGAGACCGGCAAGATCGGGAAGCTTTAGCTTTTTATTTTTCGGAAACAGCTTCTGGATTTGCTTGGCTGTAATGGCCGGGAACGGAAGCAGATATTCCTGAAGAGCCTTCAGATACGCTTGAAATTCCTCCGCAGCCCGTAAGACCGACACAGCACCCAGCATTTGCTTCTGAGCAGCGGTAGCGTCAGGAAACAGCTCAAGGATCTTCGTTTCTACCGAGTACTTCACCGATTCCAGCACCTTCGAGTCAGAGGCCGTCCGATAAGCCTGTAGCAGCAAATCAGCTTGATTTTTCACTAAATTATATTGATGATTATGGATAAATGGTTCACACATGATGGGTTCAGCTCCTTATTAGATATAGACGTTCAATAAGGGCAAAGCCGCATCGTTAGAACCGACCTGTTGCGCTAACGGGCGATTTCTATCAATTCGTTATACGCCCATGCAAAGTATCGCCTCTATAATGGGCTTTGCATGAACTTGAGCCAATCTGGCAATCCTTTATTGCCACCGGTATCAACTCCTTTGGGCAGAACTACCCCAATGATAACAAAACCTCGCAAAGTGGAGCCTTGACTTGGCTTTTAAGACTTATTCACTGGCTTTGCGGGAGTGCCTCTATATTTTAACAAGGCATTTCGCCTGTTTCAATGGAGAGTATCGGTATGACCAATCATTCCGGTGAATACCTAGACTGCCAATCAATATAAATAACCCGTCTACATGCGCGCTCAAGCGGCCTGCAAAACGGGTTACTGACGTGTAAATCCTTAATCGCTTATCGCCCCTGGGGGCCTACCCCTGTTCACCAAAAAACATCTCATGAGCCAGCGCTGTTTGGATTCTAGCCTCTTCCTCGGTCAGCCTCCGCACAAGCTCCATTTCCACCTGCGTCACTTCTTCGCCTTGAAAATTAATTTCGGCGATGGAAGCCACGATCTTGACAATGGCAATGGCCTGGTTATCCGGAGTGTAGGCGACCACCTTTTGCCCGGTAGGAAATACGCGAAAGCCGCTTTTCACCATCTTGCCACGGCCGTATTCCAATAGTTCGTACAGCTCCTGCTCCGACTTGAATTTACAGACAGAATTAAATTCGGTTTGGAATCCCATGCTTCATCTACTCCACATCAAAAGTATATTGAATCGCTTGCTTCGCCTCATGCCGCTCAATAGCCAGACGAATCAGATCATCCAGCAGCTCGCTGTACGGCTTGCCGGTCTCTTTCCATAACAGCGGATACATGCTGAACGGCGTAAAGCCTGGCATTGTATTAATTTCATTAATATAGATTTTGCCGTCCGTCTTGCCAACAAAGAAGTCGACACGGGACAACCCGCTGCCATCAATAGCCAGAAACGCGCGGATCGCATACTCTCTCAGCTGCTCGCCGATCTCTTCGGAGATTTCAGCCGGAATGTTCATAGCGGATTTGCCGTCGATGTATTTTGCTTTATAATCGTAGAATTCATTCGAGGATACGATCTCACCTGGTACGGATGCCTGCGGTTCGTCGTTGCCAAGTACCGCGACCTCTACTTCCCGCGCATCGATATTCTCCTCCACGATCACTTTGCGATCGTATTGGAACGCGAATGTGACAGCCTGGATCAGTTCCTCTTGGTTTCTAGCTTTGGACACGCCGACGCTGGAGCCCAGATTAGCTGGTTTTACAAAGCAGGGGTAGCCGATCGCAGTTTCGAGCTCCATTAAATGATAAGCTCTGTCCTTCTCCCACTGCGTCTTCGTAAAATGACGGAATACGCATTGCGGAAGCCCCTCTTGAGCAAAAACCTTCTTCATCATGACTTTGTC
This sequence comes from Paenibacillus hexagrammi, assembly GCF_021513275.1. Taxonomy (NCBI): domain Bacteria; kingdom Bacillati; phylum Bacillota; class Bacilli; order Caryophanales; family Paenibacillaceae; genus Paenibacillus; species Paenibacillus hexagrammi. The sequence continues at coordinate 5,494,989 of NZ_CP090978.1, forward strand.
CATGCCTACTGAAGAAGCCAGTACGCCTGCACCTACATAAGGGATGTTCGCCATTTCGAATAATCCCTGAATCGTACCGTCCTCACCGAAGGTCCCGTGCAGCAAGGGGAATATCACATCAAGTCCTGCCGACGAAGCTTGCTCTTGCCCTGAGGCCGCTGCAACCTGTACTTCTCCTTTGGCTCCCATGGAGCTGAAAATGGGGGAAAGCGCATAAGAGGTGGAGGAACCGCTTTCCGCCGCGGACTCCCCGAAGGTCAATTCCTTGGTTCCCGCAGGCGCTGCAAGGAGCTTTGGACCGCTTTTCCATTCTCCTTGCTTGGTTATGTAAAAAGGCGTTACTTCATATTTGCTGAAATCCATGGCTTTCATGACGGCAAGCGCGGTTTGCAAGGAAACGTTATGCTCTCCTGACTTCCCCCCGTATACCAATCCTACTCGTATTTTGCGGTTCATGACGTACCTCCGTCTAATATTCCTGTTCTATAGTTACATGTCATCGGCAATTCGAACAAAAACATATCGAGTACGTTCCGTCCATGCCGGAGAATCCCGGTAATCCCAGTAACGGTTACGACTGTTGTACGTGTGTGCGTTCACCAGCGGCATCCCGTTCACATCTCTTGCAGTTACAATTGCATTGTGTTGGAATCGCCCGTCGCCATCCCAGTCATAGCTGATCATGTCACCAGGCTGAAGCTCCCATGGTTCCGTTACTTCAACGCCATGAAGTCCTCTACGACTACGGGTAACGAACGATTGCAGACTGTGGGCGACCGCCCAACTGAAGCTCCAAAGCTCCTGGGAGCCCTGCTTACCTGAAAACCACCAGCCTGAATCCCTTTTCCCAGTATAGTCCATAGGCGCCCCGCCTGCAAAGAGGCATTGCGAGACATAATTCGTACAGTCAACTTCAAACTCCATAAACCGGGGATTAGACCGATTCCACCAAGTTTCGGCATATGCCACGGCCTTCTCGCGGTCATAACGGATTTTTCTTGATAGGCTTTCCGTGCTGTTGAGTATACTATGATTGAGAAAAGGGAGCGAAGGACTTCTTTGCGGCTGATCTCCGGCCTCGGCTATGGTTGGGAAAGCTCCATGCTTGATCGATGTGCCTCTCTCACGCCCTAAAGCTTCAGCGCTTCGCACAAGCCATTTGCCTTCGTAGGTGTCGAGCAGCAGGCGTTCGGGCTCTATTCTTTCCTCTGTATAGGTTGCTGTTCCAATTTGATAGTGAAGCTGACGGCGCATCTCAATTTCCGCTATAACTCCGTGCTCCGTTGTTTTGACGCGGGTGAATCGAAGCTTCGTTTCAGACCGGAGAGCCTGTGCTCCTCGTGTCTTGCAGCTGCCGCTCATTTGCTCCAATCTGCGCTGCTGAATCTGCAAATAACCATCGTCTTTCATATAGGGAGAAATCGGTTCTGCAGAGCCCAGAAGCTCGGCTTGATTTTTTGCATGCACATAATGGTAGACAGCAGTTTTCCAGGACATGGATTTAGACCTCCGAGCAGGCATGAATTTGATTCAATATATGTTTTTTTCGGGCGAAAAATGATTGAAATAATTCTTTACGTAGCCTTGGTAAGACGGTATACTTGAGACAGAGGGATAAATGAAATTCAGTTTCACCACATGAAACCGAATGAAATTTGATTTGAGGAGGAACTCACCATGTCCAACAAGGACACTTTTTCTGTTCGTAAGCAGTTAAACGTTGGAAACCAAAACTTCCAATATTACAGCCTGCCTGACTTTGAGAACCAAGGCAACGGCACGATCAGCAACTTGCCGTTCTCGATCAAAGTTTTGCTGGAAGCGGCTGTTCGCCAATTCGATGGCAGAGCTATTACGCAAGAGCACGTGAAACAAATCGCAGGCTGGGCTAACGGCCGTGACGAGAACAAAGAAATTCCTTTCATTCCTGCACGTATCGTTCTTCAAGACTTCACAGGCGTTCCAGTCGTCGTAGACCTTGCGGCAATGCGCGCGACTATGGCTCGTGAAGGCGGAGATCCTAAACGGATCAACCCGCTTGTTCCTGTAGACCTTGTTATTGACCACTCCGTCATGGTCGACGCTTTCGGATCGCCTGACGCTTTAGATACCAATATTAACCTGGAATTCGAACGTAACGAAGAGCGCTACCGCTTCCTGCGTTGGGCGCAAACAGCATTCGATAACTTCCGTGCTGTCCCTCCTTCAACAGGTATCGTTCACCAAGTTAACCTAGAGTACCTGGCTTCCGTAGCAGCTACCAAAACTATTGACGGCGAAACTGTCGTATACCCGGATTCCCTTGTAGGAACAGACTCCCACACAACCATGATCAACGGTCTTGGTGTCGTAGGTTGGGGTGTCGGCGGTATCGAAGCAGAAGCTGGAATGCTCGGACAACCGCTGTACTTCGTAGCTCCTGAAGTTATCGGTTTTAAATTGACTGGCAGCCTGGCAGAAGGCGCAACGGCAACTGACCTTGCTTTGACTGTTACACAAATGCTTCGTAAAAAAGGCGTCGTAGGTAAATTCGTAGAATTCTACGGTCCTGGTCTGAGCAACATCTCCCTGGCTGACCGTGCAACAGTTGCCAACATGGCTCCTGAGTACGGCGCTACCATCGGCTTCTTCCCTGTAGACAGCGAAACGCTGAACTACATGAGAGGCACTGGCCGTGAAGAAGATCAAATCGCGCTTGTAGAAGCTTACTACAAAGCTCAAGGCATGTTCCGTACCGACGAAACTCCGGATCCAGTATTCACAGACGTGATCGAGCTTGACCTGAGCACAGTCGTACCAAGCTTGGCTGGTCCTAAGCGCCCGCAAGACCGCATTGAGCTTACGAATATGAAGGAAGCTTTCAACTCCATCATCCGTACGCCAATCGAAAAAGGCGGATACGGCCTCACTGAAGAGAAAATCGAAGAAGTTGTTGATGTAAACTACGCTAATGGCGATTCCGTGAAAATGGGTACTGGCGCAGTTGTTATCGCAGCGATCACTTCTTGTACGAATACATCCAACCCAAGTGTTATGCTGGGCGCGGGCCTCGTTGCAAAGAAAGCTGTTGCTCTTGGTCTGAAAAAACCGGCATACGTGAAGAGCTCCCTGACTCCAGGTTCCTTGGTTGTTACCGAGTACCTGAAAAAAGCAGGATTGCTTGAATCCCTGGAAGCACTTGGTTTCCACGTTGCTGGCTACGGCTGTGCGACTTGTATCGGTAACTCCGGTCCGCTTCCTGACGAAGTTAGCAAAGCAATCGCTGACAACGACATGACAGTTGCGGCTGTTCTTTCCGGTAACCGTAACTTCGAAGGCCGCGTACATGCTCAAGTAAAAGCAAACTACCTGGCTTCTCCTCCGCTTGTAGTGGCATACGCGCTTGCAGGAACAGTGAACATCGACCTGGCTAAGGACCCTATCGGTTACGACCAGAACGATAAGCCTGTCTACCTGAAAGACATCTGGCCTACAAACCAAGAGATCCAAGAAGCTCTGGGAACTGCACTGACTGCAGACATGTTCCGTGATAAATACAAAGACGTATTCCGTGCCAACGAGCGCTTCAACCAAATCGCTGTTCCGGAAGGCGACCTGTACGAGTTCGATACGAACTCCACGTACATTCAAGAGCCTCCTTTCTTCACAGACTTGGGTACCGTTCTTGACGATATCGCCGACATCCGCGGCGCGAAAACTTTGGCGCTCATGGGCGATTCCGTTACTACAGACCATATCTCCCCTGCAGGTAACATCAAAGTTGACAGCCCTGGGGGTAAATACCTGATCGAGCATGGCGTGAAGAGAGAAGATTTCAACTCCTACGGTTCCCGCCGCGGTAACCACGAAGTGATGATGCGCGGTACATTCGCGAACATCCGCATTCGTAACCAAGTGGCTCCAGGAACTGAAGGCGGCGTAACGACTTACCTGCCTACCGGTGAAGTTGAGTCCATCTACGATGCTTCCATGAAGTATCAAGATGCCGGAACTAACCTTGTTGTTATCGCAGGTAAAGAATACGGTACAGGAAGCTCCCGTGACTGGGCGGCAAAAGGAACGTTCTTGCTAGGCGTGAAAGCTGTTATCGCAGAAAGCTTCGAGCGTATTCACCGCAGTAACTTGGTTGGTATGGGCGTACTGCCTCTTCAATTCGTAAACGGTGAAAGCTGGAAGTCCCTGGGTATCACAGGCCGCGAGACTTTCGATATCACAGGTCTGAGCAACGATGTGCAACCAGGCTCCACTGTAAAAGTAACAGCTACTCGTGAAGACGGTACTTCCTTCGAGTTCAGCGCCCTTGTGCGTCTGGACAGCATGGTAGACGTAGACTACTACCGTAATGGCGGTATTCTGCAAACTGTTCTTCGCCAAATCATAGCTGAGAAGAAGTAATATAGGAAAAGTCCGAGACTGCCGGAAACGGTGGTTTCGGGCTTTTTTTTGTGTAGAAATACAACACATTGTGCCTAAGATCATTCCTAACGTGCTAAGGTCGGCGTATTCCAGTCCCCTTTCGCAGCTTTTCGAAGCATAAATGGAAGTTAGGAAAAGATAGCAATCAGCATTATGCTCAGAGGCTTCATCACCTTTTCAAAAGCGTGCCGCTGCAGGGTTTTCCGCTGTTTGCCAATAAGTGTAGGTTGAGCCCGCTCTCCCTCGTCCCTATAATGAGAAAGCGAAAGGGGAGATGAATGATGACATTAATCAAGAAGCTCATCCTTGTCACGCTGTTTTCCGTTATCGCTGTGGGGACTACAACAAGCGGCCTCAGTGAGCCGGCTTACGCGGCTTCTTCTACTGTTTTGAAGCAGGGAAGTGTCAGCGGTGATGTATGGGACCTGCAATTTCGTTTAAAAGTACTCGGCTACTATACGAAGCCGCTCGATGGGATCTACGGTTCAGCTACAGCAGCAGCCGTACGAAACTTTCAACAGGTCTATGGCCTTACAGCCGACGGCTATACAGGAACAGACACATGGAACGCTTTGCGGAAATACACCGTCAACCAAGCGGACCTTGATATATTAGCTAAAATCATTTACAGCGAGGCAAGAGGAGAAAGCTATACAGGACAAGTAGCAGTTGGGGCTGTTGTGATGAATCGATTGCAATCGGGAAGCTTTCCGAACAACATTCATGACATCGTATTTCAACCTGGAGCCTTCACCGCGGTTAGCGACGGCCAGTATTGGCTGACACCGGACAGCGCAGCTTACATGGCAGCTCAGGACGCTGTTCGAGGTTGGGACCCCACCTATGGTGCTCTATATTATTTTAATCCAGCAACCGCAACAAGCAGTTGGATCTGGTCCAGACCACAGACCGTACAAATCGGCAATCATATATTCGCAAAATAATTCATGAAACGAAAAGAGAGGCTATTCGATGTCAAGCCGACATCGGATAGCCTCTCTTTCTTGAATAAGCCGCTTCGTTGTACTCTGCAGCTACTGTCAAAGCTTCGGTTTAGGTGCCTTAGAATCATCTGCATACCAAGGATTTAAGTGTACTAGGACTTCATCCACGTCCGTGTGAGCATCTTGAATTTTCTTCTTGATCAGACGGCTGATATCGTGTCCTTCCTGAATAGTCAGCGTACCTGAAACACCGAGCCGGGCGTCCACAAGAATGTAATGACCGTGTTCTCTCGCTCTCAGCCTGTCGATTCGCTTGACTTCCGGTACGGTTCGGATCAGAGCCGCGTACTGGTCGATCTGATCTGTACTGACGCTTCGCTCCATGAGAATATCGAAGGATTCGCTGCCCATCTCATAAGCAAGTTTCAGGACAAGAAAGGAAACAATAATCCCAGCTACGGGATCTCCATAGGCAAGCAGATGGATGCCGTAATGGTCCCCCAGCAGCGCAAGCCCGATCCCTATTGACGCCGCTATGGAAGCATACACGTCCGCCAAATGATCATACGCAGTAGCTATCAGTCCCTTGCTGTTCTGTTTGCGGCCCTCCCGCATCGTGTATATATAGAGGACCTGCTTCCACACCAAGGAAACTATTGCTGCAGCAAATGCCATGATATGCGCCTCTTCCGGCTCCTGGAATAAAGCGTGAATCGAATGATAACCCATATAGAGAGCGGCACCGCCCAAAATAATGGCTACAATAAAAGCTCCGAGCACTTCCGCTTTTCCGTGCCCGTAAGGATGCTCCTCATCGGCCGGTTTACTGGATACGCGCATCGAGCTGTAAGCCGTCGCCGAGGCGATGACATCCCCTGCATTATGGATGCCGTCAGCAATCAAAACCTGACTCTTGAACAACAATCCGACGATAATCTTAAGCGCGGTCAACACAATATTGCTGGCCAAACTGATCCAGATCGCCATCATGGATGACGTCTTGCGCATGCTGCTGCCACTCCTTTGCTTATCGTTTCGGCTGATAAGTATGATATGTGCTGAGCTATGTACGTTGTGCTTCAAGTACAACCTGAGGTCTTAGTATGACCCGCGGCAAATAAAACATCCGTCACAGCGCGCGGCGCTCGATGAACATCTATGCTGCGATTAGCACAAGTCGCATTCTGGACGACGTACTGCATGACGTGCTGCAAGGCTGAGGAGCGTCTGAACGATGCCTACCGCAGCATCGTCCCCATACGCCGCGCCGCTTCCATAATCAGCGGCGCCTGCTCTTGCATCAGCTCCAGCGTCAGCCTGTTCGCTGGGCCCGATACCGCGAGGGCGGCGACTAGCCGGCCCCCGCGGTCATAGATCGGCGCGGCCACAGCCGCCGCGCCGGGTTCGCGCTCCTCGACGCTTGTGGCGTAGCCGAGGCGTCTAGTTTCGCTGAGCTGCTGCTGGAACGCTTGCTGATCGAGTCCGGCCGGCCAATCGGCCGACGCGCTCAGCCGCTCCTGCGCAGCAGGCTCAGCAAAGGCGACGAGCACCTTGCTCGAGGCGCCGACGTATAGGGGCATTCGCGCCCCGACAGGGGCTACGCGGCGAATGGCATGGTTGCTCTGCACCGCCTGGATGCGGACCCGCTCCAGGCCGTCCTGCACGTACAGGGAGATCGTCTCGCCGAGCTGATTGCGCAGCCTCTCCATCTCCGGAAGCAGCAGGACGCTCGGATCGGTATCCGGCGACAGGTGCGCGGACAACTCCCAAAGCCGATAACCTAGGCGATACTTATCTGTTGAGGTGTCTCGCATAATGAAGCCTTTGCCTTCCAAAGACGCCAGCAACCGGTGTACGGTGCTCTTATGCAGATCAACCCGAGCTGCAATTTCCGTTAAGGTAAGTTCTGCAGCGTTTGTAAAACAAAGCATAATATCTAGAGCGCGCTCTACCGCGCGCACGGTCAATTTGCCATCTTCCATCCTGTACACCGCTCTCATCGTTAGGGTTGTTTCACCAAATGAAACCAAGTAGTTCTAGTATAGCGAAACGAGCAGCGCACGTAAAGGAGCAAGCCTTCCTAGCTTTTCCATTATTACAGCAGCATTACAGAAGGCTTACAATTCCGTACGCCCGTTGACTTGTAAGCGCATACAGTTTAACATGAAAGTAGAGAAACACTTATCAGAATATTTTGTTTATTTGGCATTTTTTTCTTGCAAGGAGGGACTCATCATGTCATCTACGTCTATTTCTACCGGAGCGCTTCGCCCTCCTATAGAACAAGCGGCTGCCGAAACGCTGCTGCGCAAACGGCGGTTGCTGCCGACCATACTCATTTCATTTCTTGTGCTCTGCACAAGTATGCTGCTAGCTTTTCACGCTTATATCGCCTGGACGCTTGCTCGTCCCCATATCGATCCTCTGCACTCCAATCCTAAGCTAGCTGTGGGACTTCCTTATTCCGATGTCACATTCCCAAGCCGCAGCGGCAATTCGACTCTTCAGGGTTGGCTCATCCCGGGCAACTCCGACAAAACCGTCATCTTCTCTCACGGTTACGGCGGCAATCGCGAGGAGCTATGGGTTCCGCTTTACACCCTGGCCCAGGAGCTGCATAAACAGAACTATAACGTACTCATGTTCGACTACGGTTATGTGAATCCGGATAACAACCGTCTGATGACGGGCGGGATTCAGGAATCCCAGGAATTGCTGGGAGCTGTGGATTATGTGAAGCAGATGTCGAGCGGACCGATTTATATCTGGGGCTTTTCCATGGGAGCAGGAACAGCGCTGCAAGCGGCTCTGCAAAGCGGTCCGGACATTTCCGGTATGATTCTGGACAGCACATTCCTGCTGAACCCGGATACGCTGTATCACAACATGCAGCAGTATGTGAATCTGCCGAAGTTCCCATCCCTGCCTCTAGTGCGTCTGTTCTTCCCGCTGCTGAACGGAGTCAGCCTGCAGGAAGTGCCTTACAAGAAGGTCACCAACACTTCCTATGACATGCCGATCTTCTTTATTCACGGAACGGCCGACAGCAAGGCTCCTTATGAATTGGTTGAGGATACGTTTGCCAAGCAAACTGACCATACGAAGACAAAACTTTGGATTCTGCAAGACGGACAGCATGAACTGCTATACCGTGCCGAGCCTCAAGCCTACCTCAGCAGGACGCTTGGGTTTCTGAAGGAGATTTCCACTCCTATGCACGCTGATCTCGGTATTTCCTCCTCCTTATAGAACTCGGACCCCGTCATGGGGTCCATTTTTTTGAGCTATATCTGAGAAACACTGTTGAGATAATTTCTTGAACAAGGTCTTTCAAAAAAGATTGGCCGTGCCTATTAATCCATCTCATAAATCGAGCCCGATTTGCTCGCAAACAGCTCGGCGTATACTTTCTCCGCATAGGCATCGGTCATGCCTGACATATAATCGGCCACAAAGCGCGGCCAGGCCCATTTGTCCTTATGGCGCTCGTAGCTGTCCATCCAGTCCGGCGGAATGATCCATTGACCCTTCTCCGGGTCTTTAAAGCTGTTCCAGAGGCTCTCCACAATAATCTCGCTGCGCTTTTGCAGGCGTTGCACACGGAAGTCCTTGATTAGCGTCACCCAAGCCAGCTTCTTCAAAATTTCCATGGTCCGCAGCAAGTCTCTGTCCTCGGCTCCGTCCTTGACCATCGCGACTTTCTTCCAGCCCTTATCCGGGTCGTCGATAATGTCTAGGCGATTAGCAAAACTGCTCACCCACCTGGCCTTCATCTCTCTGCGCGTTCTAGACTCCTCGCGGTTGCACTCGATGAAGATTTGCTGCCACTGCTCCAAGTAGCAGGAGAGCACTCTGCGCACCATTTGCTCGATATCGACCTCTTCCCAGCCAAACCTTGTACTGTTCGGGTCGCTGACGATCTCCATCACGACATGCCGAATCAGCCGTTGATCTTCGAAAAAGGTGGCGTTCATCTGAATTTTACCCGCCCGAATCCCATCCTCAATATCATGCGTGGAGTAGGCGATATCGTCGCACAAGTCCATCAACTGAGCCTCCAGCGTGGAGCAGCCAGCCGGCATCCCCCAGAGCGCTCTAAGTTCATGAATGCCCGCCCATTCCGTAGCGTATACACCTTTGATGCGGTCTTCCTCCTCCAGGAGATACGGATATTTATTAATGCCAAGAAGCACGGCAGCGGTCAAATCGAGTCCGCTCTCACTGCCCGCTCTTTTTTCCAGGAACATAAGAATACGGAAATTTTGCGCGTTGCCCTCGTACTTGAGCCCATGCTCATTCATCAGAATATGATTGAGCACTTCCTCCCCTTTATGTCCGAAAGGAGGATGACCGAAGTCGTGCGCCAGTGAAGCACACTCAACAACCGTAGGGTCCATGACCAGACCCGGATGCTCCCGCTTTTGCAGAAAAGGGTTCGTCCGGTTCAGCCGCTTCGCCACTTCCCTGGCAATCTGAGCCACCTCTAAGGAGTGCGTTAATCGCGTTCGATAATAATCTCCTGACCCCGCACCAAACACTTGAGATTTCCCCTGCAGCCTGCGAAATGCCGGAGATTGAATGAGTCTGGCGTAGTCTCTCTCGAACTCATCCCGTTCTTCGCTTATTTTAGAGGAAGCCGCCTCCCCAGGCCTGAATTTTCTAAGATCAATCATATGCGTCCCTCCATCTTAGATGCGGTCTCCTCATTCGGCTTTTCTTACCATCAGTTTATGCTTCTCCTGGTATGTCCATCACAAGGCTTTTCCACCGTTTTGAATTTTGTATTGTTATTCAGAATACTATATCTGCTCGCGGCACAACAAGTCATTTCCCCCATAGAGACGCAAAAAAGGGAATGCCGCACAAGTCGTTTGTGACTTGCGCACACATTCCCTTATGGATGACCACTTATTTTAACAATGAAAGAAATTCTGCCCGCAGGGTCGAATCTTTACGGAAAGATCCGCGAACAGCAGAAGTTACCGTCTGGCTGCCGTATTTCTTCACACCGCGGGAGCACATGCACATATGCTCTCCCTCTACGACGACCATCACACCGTGCGGCTTCAACACCTCGTCGAGGATGTCGGCTAGTTCGGATGTGATGCGCTCCTGCACCTGAAGCTTGCGGGTAACCACATCAACCAGACGGGCGAACTTGCTAAGTCCCGCGACTTTGCCGCTAGGCAGGTATCCGACATGCACTTTCCCGAAAAAAGGCGCCATATGATGCTCGCACTGACTGTAGTATACGATATCTTTGATAATGACCAGTTCTTCATGCTGCTCGTCAAACGTAACGCCCAACACGTCGCGCGGATTAGCCGCATAGCCGGAGAAAATCTCCTCGTACATCCGGGTCACCCGAGCCGGTGTATCCAGAAGCCCTTCACGATCTACGTCCTCACCAATTAGGCGCAAAATCTCTTTGACATGATGCTCGATCTGTTCGCGGTTCTCCGCGACGAGCGTGTTTTTATATTCAATGGATGCCATTTATATCCTCTCCCCTTCCTATGTTACCCGATGCACGTTCGGAGAAACTTGATGCTGTCTCTCAGCGCCGCGCTATCTTTATGCGTCTTGGTCAGCAGCAGCCCTCCCTGCAGCAGCGAGACGATCGGCAGTGCCAACTCAGCAGGCTGCAGTCCCCTAAGCGTAAGCTCACCTTGACTGTGTCCTTCCTGCAGGCATGTCTCCACCATAGCCTCCAGTTCGCTGAAGAAAAGGCTCAGGGGCCTTCGTAGCTCTTCAGAGCGATCGCTAAGCTCTAGGGACAGGTTCCCAAAGAAGCAGCCTCTGCGGCACTCGTGTGCCTCGCAGAACGCGAGCATACAGTTGAACAGTTCTACAACCCGCTGCTTAGGCGAGAGCTGCTTATTGCCCAAACTCGGGTCCATGACAGCTTCCCGCATCTGTCTTACCTTGCGTTCAATGACCTTGATGCCCAGTTCTTCCTTGCTTTTAAAATGATAATAAAAATTGCTCTTGCACACACCGCTGCTGGACAAAATCTCTTCTAGACCTGTAGCCTGAAAACCGTTATCGTGAAACAAATCCATAGCAGCTTCTACAATTCTGTCCTTATTGTTCGCCATGAATGCGCCCACCTCTTGATAGTACTGGTACGTCCTACTCATATCGAACGAAACAAGGAAAAAGGGCCAGCTCCTTGATGGCCGTGCCCGTTTTTCGCCAGTTCCAGTAGCGCTTACCTCTTACTTAAACTTCTGGTTCTTCATCATTTGCTGAACCTTCGCCATTTGCTGCTTGTTCATGTTATAACCCATCTGCTTGGCCATTTTCTGCAGCATTTCAGGATTGCTCTGCATCGATTCCAGCTGCCTCTTCAAGTAGAAGACCCCAATAAAAAAGCCGCCAGCCAGTCCCGCAATCAAGGTTACGATAGGGATAATAATATTCCACATGTTACTTTGCCCCCTGCTAGTATAAAAATAGAGAGTTTCTGATGGTCTCATCATAGCACTTCTGCCGAACCGTTTACAAATCACTTCTGCCGCTTGGGTAACATTACATAAGCACTTGATCGATGAATACGGTTGTATGCTTGGCCAAATCAATCTCTTTAATCTCAAGCTCCCTCTCATCCGTCCCCTGCTTGACCACTCGAATGATCGGCCTGCTCGGCAGACCGCGATGCTGTCCGACGACAACGCCGGTTTCTCTCGTGGATAGTCGGACGGAGGAGCCGGTCGGATAAATCGAGACGATTTTCAAAAATTCAATCAGCACGTCGCGGTCCAGCTTTGTTTCCGCCAGCGCCATCATATGCTCGCATGCCTCATGAGGCTGCATACCGCGGCCCTTCACACGATCATAGAGCAGGTTGTCGTACATATTGGCGACAGCTGTAATTTTGGCATAGATATGAATTTGATCGGAGGCCAGCCCTCTTGGGATGCCTTCTCCATTCACAGCTTCATGATGCTGAAACGCCACGTGCGCGATAAGCAAGCTGAATTCACGCTTATTCTTTAACAGCTCAAATCCCCGCCACGTGTGATGTCTTCTGATATCCTCGGACTCATCGTCACAGATCAGCTCGATCTTGCCGACATCGTGCAGCAGCGCGCCAATCGCGAGCTCTTTGAGCTGCAGGGCGTTCAGCCCCATATTCATGCCGACTAGCACAGACATCATACACACGTTTGTTGCGTGTACATACATTTCATTATCTTCGGTTCGGATATCCGAAAGCTGTACGAGTACATCCTTATTCTTCATGATTTCTTCCAATAACGAATCGATGGTGACACTCATCGCACGAGAGTTAAACTCCTTGCCGGATCGAATGAAATTGAACGTATCTCCCATTTGTTTCATGACAGCCCGCTTCGTTTCATCGGAGATCACTTCCGGAATTTCCACGTCCTCCATCAAAGGATCTTTGATGTAAACCATGGATACCCCAATTCGGTTCAGTGTATTAATCATATATACCGTCAGCTGAACTCCTTCGGAGAGCAGAACGGCCCCATTGCTTGAAAAGATCGTCCGGCCCAAATATTGTCCAGCCTCTACCGATTCCAGCGGCACATACTTCATGGTCTCGCACACTCCATCACGGTCAGATTGTTCGTTCGTTTCCTGCTGCAGAGCCTTCCAAACGCAGCAAATGAATTTTGATGTCCAGACCTCCGCCGTACCCGACCAGCGCTCCTCCCGCACCAATAATCCGGTGGCACGGGATGATAATCGGGATCGGATTGCGGTTGTTGGCGCCGCCTACAGCTCTGACCGCTTTGGGTGAACCAATGGACTCCGCGATCTGTTTATAGGATGCCGTTTCTCCATAGGCGACTGAGCAGAGACCGGTCCATACCCGTTTCTGAAACTCGGTACCGTGCAGATCCAGCTTGTAATCGAAATTCTTGCGTTCCTTGCGAAAATATTGCTCCAGCTGCTCATGCACAGGCCGCAGCGCTTCAGGGCTTGGTACAAGCTCATGAGCGCCGAACCAGCGATTCGCCCAAGCAACCAGCCTGCCGCGATTCGATTCCATCGTACCAAACTCAATCGAGCACAGCCCCTCGGAACTGGCTACAAGCACTAGCGGGCCAATAGGCGAAGCCATTTCATGAACATGCAGCACAGTTGTGGAGTTACTCATCTCAAACATCCTTCTCTTTGATGTATGTTGTAGAGGCTGCTTGCTCCATCAGGTGCAGCGCAGCCCTTGCTTTCTCAAGCTCTTCAATGACCGCAGGTTCTTGCTCCCGGCCCGCATCCAGCACGGAACGCACGGCTTGGTCAGCCTCATCGCCGCCAATTCGCCCCAGCGCCCATGCCGCTGTCGCGCGGATTTCAGGACGCGGATCCGTGCGAAGCAGCTCTGCAAGTACCGGAACCGCCGTCTTGTCCTTGAAGTTACCGAGCGCAATAATCGCGTTACGTTGAATGGGCTTCTTCCCTCTCCAGGAGGAAGCGCTCTGTCCGTAAGTTTCTTTAAATTCTTTATTTCCCATGGTCAGCAGCGGAATGAGCAGCGGCTTCACCTTCTCGGGATTCGGCTGCAGCTCCGGCTGATGCGTCCAGTTCTTGCCTTTGTTCTTGGGGCAGACAACTTGACACGTGTCGCACCCGTACAGACGGTTGCCGATCTTTAGCTTAAACTCATCCTCCACATACCCTTTGGTCTGTGTGATGAACGAGATGCAGCGGCTGGAATTCAGCTGGCCGGGACCTACCAGCGCGCCTGTCGGACAGGCGTCTATGCAGATCGTACAGTCCCCGCATTCATCCATAATAGATGTATCGGACGGGAACGGAATATTTGTAATGATTTCCCCCAAATACACCCAGGATCCCCACTCCGGTGTAATGACAGCACAGTTTTTACCGGACCAGCCTATGCCCGCCCGCTCGGCGACAGCCCGGTCCACCAGGGCCCCCGTATCGACCATGCTTTGCATTCTAGCTCCGTCCACCCGCTCCATAATGAAAGCTTCCAGCTTGGCCAGCCTGTCTCTGAGCACATGATGGTAGTCCATGCCCCAGGAAGTTCGGGAAATCATCCCTCGGTAAGCCCCAGGCTCCGAGCGCGGAGGGCTAGGCAGCTTCGACGGATAGGCGATCGCGATTGCAAGGATGGACTGAGGTTCCTCTAGACTGAGCTCCGGCCGTACCCGCTTCTCAATGTCCGGTTCCTCAAAGCCGGATTCATAGCCTTTGTCCCTGTGCTGCAGTAAGATGTCCTTCAGTTCCGTGAACGGTTGCGCCGTCGTGAAGCCCACTTTGTCGATGCCGAGACTGGAAGCTGCCTCTATAATCTCTTGCTTCAGCCTCTGCCAATCTTCGCGGGTACCCTGCTGTATGGAAACACTCATCCTGTTCACCTCTCGTTCGCACGTGTCGCCTTACAATCTCGCTAAGCTCGCGTAGGGCCATAAGATCCACTCCGCTCGTCCCTCAATCATGCTTACCGCCACGGCGCCAAAGACTCGGCTGTCCGAGCTCGATCTTGCATGTCGATTGTCTCCCATGACGAATACCATATCTTGCTCTATGCGGATCGGTCCAAAATCACCGTCTCCGATTCTCGTATCGGTATAGGACTCCTTCATGAGAGACCCATTCACATAGAGGAAGCCGTTTTCCCCTTTCACTTCATCCCCGGCCACGGCGACGACCCTTTTCCAAGAAAAGGATGCTCTTCCGCATGCTCGGGCATCGGCTCTCTTAGGATAACAACTTCTCCACGGCTGGGTGCCCTCAAGTATGTGATCGCCTTGTTGACAAAAAGCCACTCCCCCTCGGCAAGGGTGGGCTGCATCGAGCTGCCCTGTACCATCGAGAGGTTGAAGCCAAACTTGTGCAGCAGCATGACGACAAAAAGAGCCACAAGGATCGATTTGGTCCAATCCCACAGTTCATGGCTCAAGCTTTTCTCTTCCGAGCTTCCCTGAGCTTGGCGCGGCGCGGCTGCGTGCCGATCATTTCTTTGTAAGAAGAAACTCAACTCAAGCTCCTCCGTTCTTCGCCTTCATCCATGCTTCATAATAGTCCAGCACCTGCTGATCTTGAAAAGGAGCTTGTCCCCCGCGCGCCATTTGCAGCACGCATGCCAAGCCTTCCTGAACCTTGGACTCCACCAGTTCGGAGTAATGATAGTTGACCTTATGCTGCTCGTACTCTTCCTGATCTACCACATGAACATTACCGTCAGGCATGCGAATGACATCCAAATCATAATCGATATAAGTGAGCACATTTCCCGACACATAAGGGGGAGAAGCAACGTTACAGTAATAGCGAATCCCGCTCTCCTCGATGAGAGCGACCACGTTATACCACTTTTTGGGGATAAAAAAGAGACCCCCGGTATTTTGCTTACCCATTCTTTACCGTCCGCTTCCTGGATCTTGGTCTGGCAGTTAATGAACACCATCATGTCTTCCTGCTGATGCGCGGCATCCAGCAGCTCCGGTGGAACAAGCCAATTCGTGAGCCACTTTCGATGAAGGTGCCCATCGTGTTTGAAGCTTTTTATTACATACGGCGTAAACACATCCATGTCACAAAGCCCCTTCTGCTTTTCCTTCCGAAAGCTTTCTATTATATATAGAAAAGCATATCTCCTCCCCAATTGCAACGGCGGAAAAGATATGCTATAAGGTCCGAACATATTTATCTGTATAATCGCCGACTTGTGATTAGCAGCTAACTTTTTTACAATGCTCAGTCGGTGAGGTGTGTGGGAGAAATCCGATGTGCTGTAGCCCGCTGATTCGTAGACAGGCAGCACCATTTCGTTGTGAACATCAACAGTAACCATGATTTTGTTCACTTTCCTCTGGAGGAACCGCTGCTTCATCGCTTCGATCAAAGCCTTGCCGATACCTTTGCGCTGGTATTCACTAGCAACCGCGATGCGATAATAGTAGCCGTTGTTGTTGTCGATCGTGCCGATGATGACGCCTACGATCTCATTTTCCTCTTCGGCAATCAAGACAAGCTCGGTGTCCCAGGACAACTGACGGGCAAAGGCCTCCATCGTTTCCTCGTAACACAATTCTGATAATACGTCTTCAAGAAGTGCTGTAACGTAAGATGAATCTGCAAGCTGAAATGAACGAACGTGCATACGTTTCTCTCCTAATTTCAGATGAATTTGTTTAGGAAACATTTACTGGTTAATAAATAATACGACAAAAAAATGCGAAATCCTGCTGAAAATGCGAAAAAACTCACAAAATCTTTAGATTATTCAAGGTTTTCTCTTGAAAACGCTTTATTTTAAGCGCTTTCATTTGTTTTTTAGCACAATTCCACTGTTTTCTTCCATAACAAGCAGCAGCTGCATAAATCGGTTCGGAGACGATGCATAAAAAGTCCGGTTCTTTCGGAGTTTAATGGAAGGGATTTGAAGGCAAGCATAGACCTACAAAGGAGGTGAACATAGACGGATGCGACCATCTGTTACCACGAACGGGAACGCCAGAGACCTCCATGAGCTCAGCTCCCTCTCTACTGGAGAATGGACCCAGGAAGAACTTGCGTACCATCACGGCACGATGAGTGAGCTGTCTCCCTGGCTGAACGCTCAAGGCGCACACATTCACAGCCAAATCATACAGGAAATCGAGCGCCGAGGCGGGCTGACTTAGTAAACATACATGTTGATTTATTATAGAATATGGGTCATAATGAAAGTGTTGAAATTACATATTATTAGGAGGTATTTTAAGCATGGCACATCAATTACCAGCACTACCGTACGCGAACAACGCGCTGGAGCCTCACATCGACGCGCTGACTATGGAGATCCACCACGATCGTCACCATAATGCATATGTAACCAACTTGAATGCAGCTTTGGACAAACATTCTGAACTGCACGAGAAATCCTTAAACGACCTGATCGCTGACCTGAACAGCGTTCCTGAAGATATCCGCACAGCAGTTCGCAACAACGGCGGCGGACACGCAAACCACTCCCTGTTCTGGGAAACTATCGGTCCTAACGGCGGCGGCGCTCCTACTGGCGCTCTTGCAGCAGCGATCGACAGCGAGCTTGGCGGCTTTGACAAGTTCAAAGAAGCTTTCGCAGCAGCTGGCGCAACTCGTTTCGGTTCCGGCTGGGCGTTCCTGGCAGTTACCAAAGACGGCAAATTGAAAGTGTACAGCTTGCCTAACCAAGACAGCCCGATCATGGAAGGCGAAACGCCAATCCTAGGTCTGGACGTATGGGAGCACGCTTACTACCTGAAATACCAAAACAAACGCCCTGACTACATCGCAGCGTTCTGGAACGTTGTGAACTGGGAAGAAGTCGGCAAGCGTTACGAAGCAGCGAAGTAATAGAAGAAGCGGCCCGCGAGGGCTTGAAGGCCGTCGAGGTAACTCGGCGGTTTTTTAATTTAAGCGTGTAGGGAACCCTTGCGATGCCAAGGCGAAAAAAAGCCATTCGCAAAAAGTTCTTGCGAGTGGCCTTTTTCGATTTTATACATGCCTGCGAGTTTCATCGCAAGCACACCATTGCAGGTTAATTCGGCTTATGCTTCTGTCGCAGCTTCTCAATATCCATTGCCGATAGCCCTGTTACTTTCATAATGAGTCCTTCTCCTAGACCCTCATCAAGCATATTTATCGCTACTTCAGCCTTTCCTTCCTCTTTCGCTCCAGCGATCATCGACACTTCATCATGAATCGCCTTCTGCCGCATTTCATACAGCTGACGTGCCTCTCTGTCCTGACTCAGGAATTCCAACGTATCCATCGCTTTACGCAATGTAGGTTCATTCATCGCTAATTCCTCCCAACGATCTTTTTACACACCTTTTAGGAAAAGCAGCCATTTGACTAGTTTGTTGTTTAATATCGCCCGTTGTTGCTCCAGCTTAGGCAGTTCCAGGAAATGAATCTCGATTAAATCCGTTAGCATGACTCCAGTTTGATCTTCTCGCATGTGAAACACGTTATGAAATCTCTCATTATCTACATATGCAAAGTTTACGATGTTGATCGCTATTGTTTTGCGTAAGTCTTTGTACGGCTTACCTTCCGTCAACTGCACAGCAAACATTTTACTCCAATAGTAGAGCGTTCGCTTCTCCATATCGTAACGGTTACACAGCTGAATCTCGATATTGACCAGCTTGCCGTCCGCTGTCTTCGCATGGATATCTAGAATGGACTGCTTCTATTCTATCATAATCATCATCCCTGCAACGACTCATTCCTTTCCCCCCTCATCTCGTGGGGCTTTCAAAAAATCCCAAATGTTTTGTTACCTTTCTCACAGAAAAATGTTTCCATCTATGAAATAATAATCATCGCCTCTCAAAATAAATGAGTCCATTGAATGGATTTCTTAAGACCATAGAACCATTTTCCAAGTAAGAGAAAGAAGGGATGCAGCAGTGAGAATTATTCCGACCATTATGTGTCAGCCTGGAATGAGACTCGGCAAAGCGATTTTTACTGAAGAAGGACAAGTCCTCGTCGGCTACCGTGTGGAATTGACCAGCTCGATGCTCAGGAAATTGAGCCAGATCGGCATAGATTACTTATATATAGAGGATTCGCGAACGGACGATATTGTCATCGAGGATCCGATTCATGAAGAGACTAGGGCCAACCTCCGGAATTCTCTGGGCAAAATTTTTAAAAAGTTTAGCCCCACGTCTGGATTCTCCTCTATTCGAAGCACGACCCCGATGAGCAAGCTGTTCCTCAATGGCATGTCGAAGGTCATTGATGAGCTTCAGTACCGCAAGCACGACCCCGTCATGCTAACCACGCTGAACATGGTTCCACCTACTAATATGGAGCAGCACTTTTGCCAGAATGCCATTAATGTATGTATCTATGCTACCAAGCTGGCTATGGCCCAGGGTATCTATGAACGCGACGGTCTGATGGCGATTGGACTCGGTGCGCTTCTGCACGATGTAGGAAGCATCCATATTCCGGTCCAGCTGCTGCAAAAGAACGCTCGTCTCACCCCCAACGAATATTTGGAAATCCAAAAGCATGTTACCTATGGCTTTCAAATGCTGAAGGATGAAGCAGGAATTCCCTTTGCTTGCAGCACAATGTGCTCTCCAGCATCATGAGCGGATGGACGGAAGCGGCTATCCGTACAATCTCAAGGGCGATCAAATTCATCCTTATGCCCGCTGGGTCGGCATGCTGGATTCTTATGATGCTATGATTCACGCAAGAAGCTACCGCAATGCAATTGCGCCCTCATCAAGCCCTCGAAATGCTTTACGCCAACGCCGGAAAGCTGTACGATATAGATATGGTCAAGCTGTTCCGCAACAACGTCGCGATCTACCCCTTAGGCCTGAGCGTTTCACTAAGTACAGGCGAGAAGGGCATCGTATCACGCTTAAACAACCACAGCATGCAGCGCCCCGTCGTTCGTGTGCTTAGAACCTCAACCGGACAAGAGCTGAAGGAGCCCTATGAAGTTGATTTATCGCGTACGCTGAACATTATGATTGAAGAAATCGGAGAACAGCTGGTCGTTTGATTATGACCGAAATGAGTTGATAGACTGTTGAAAACGATTGTTCAGCTTCTTCACAATGTCCCCCTTTTCCAGGAACTAACAGAAGAAGAGCTTACTGGGCTCGCTCCCTTTTACCGAAAAAAGTTTAAAAAAGGCGGCATTCTGTTTCTGGAAGGCGATACCGGAGAGGAAATGTATTTGATTAAGAGCGGAGTTGTCAAAATATATCGCTTGGACGATGCGAAGGAGATTATTCTCGCGTTGTTCCGGGAAGGTGATTTTTTGGCGAAATGGCTTTGGTTCAGGAAGGCACTACCCGTTCTGCTACCGCTGAGACTATGGAGCCCTGCACCTTGTATGCTTTGAAGCGTTCCGTTTTTGTGCAATACATAGAAAAGAGCCCTAAGCTGTGCTTAAAGCTCCTGGAAACTACCATGGAAAGACTGCGCAAAGCGAACGAGCAGATCTACGATCTCACGTTTCTCGGGGTGCGTTCCCGCATCATGAAGACGATTATTCGTCTGTCCGAGCAGCACGGCATCCCAACCAAGGATGGTCTGCTTATTGATGTGAAGCTTACGCATCAGCAGCTCGCCAACATGGTCGGAACCGTCAGGGAATCCGTCACCAAGGTGCTTCAAGAGCTTCTTGACGAAGGATCGATTGAAATCGATAAAAAGAAGATCACACTGAAAAATGCGGAAGCCGTCAGACGGGAGATCCGCTAACAGCTTTCATGATCCGCAAGAATACGTTAGGAAATGCATACTGCTGCAGTTCATCCGCACCTACCCACCGATAATGAAATGGAATCCATTCTCCCGCATCGTTCATTTGGGAGCGATACACCTTCATTTGCCACTGAATGTGGCTAAACGTATGTTCAATATCCAGGAACCACGAAGCTGGCTTCACTGCAATTTGCTCCTGCTGCATCAGCGAATCCTTGAGCTCGTTCATGACTTCTTGATCAGAGCCCCAGGCAGCGGATTGCATCTGAATATGAGGCAGCTCCCACATCCGGGCCAACAATCCCTCTTGAGGGCGCTGCCGGATTAGCCACTTTCCTTCATTCTCTCCTGTACCTTCAATGAAAGCTACGGCTCGCAGCTCAGGGCGAGGCGGTTTGGCTTTCTTTTTGATAGGCAGCGATTCTTCCATTCCCTCTTCCCTCGCACTGCACTGTGCCATAACCGGGCAGGTTAAGCAATGCGGCGAACGCGGTGTACACACCATAGCTCCAAGCTCCATAAGGGCTTGATTGAAGTCGCTCGCAGTCCCCTCCAAAATGAGCTCACGCGCCAGCTTTTCCATCTTCACGCGGGTCGAAGGCTTCATAATATCTTCTTCAATCAGAAAATAACGCGAAAGCACACGCATGACATTGCCGTCCACAGCAGGCTCAGGCTTATTATAAGCGATGCTGAGAATCGCACCGGACGTGTAGGGACCCACCCCTTTAAGTGAAGAAATTTCTTCCTTCTCCTGCGGAACAATGCCGCCATAGCGTTCATGGACTTCTCTTACGGCACTTTGCAGATTACGCGCACGCGAGTAGTAGCCAAGGCCTTCCCAGGCTTTCAGCACATCCTCTTCAGGTGCATTAGCCAGTGCCTCTACCGTTGGAAACTGTTCCGTAAACCGGTGAAAATAGGGGATAACCGTCTCCACTCTCGTCTGCTGCAGCATCACTTCGGAAATCCATATATGGTAAGGATTTTTGCTTCTTCTCCAAGGCAAATCCCGTTTATGAGCGCGGTACCACTCAAGCAGATTCACGGAAAAATGCCGTTTCTTGTCTTCGCTGTACATGGGCTGATCTTGCTCTCCTTCTCTATCGAAGCGGTTCAAGTTATAATGGTACGTATGGACATGACTTCTGACTTCATTATAAGAGAAGTGCGTGCAAGAAAACTAGAGGTGAATGTATGCAGAACGAGAAGCAGCCCGGTTGGGCGAATAGGAGAAAAAATTGGCTTGAAGAGGCCCGGCCTTTGATTCCTCTGCTTTTTATATGGGGCATAGAATGGATATTCAGCGCTGTGGTAGACTTTGCCATCATATGGCGGGATCTGGATTGGTTGAGGGAAGCAGCATTGATTACCGCTGTCATTGCGAGCTTGGTGCAGATAGGGGGGATTGCGGAAAGGAAATCGCGGGGAGACAAGCTCTTCGGAGAGGCTTTCCGATGGATCGAGCTGGGGTCATCCCGCTCTACTTTTGCTGCCGGGAGTGCTGCTGATCGCCGCGATCGCGCTGCTGGAAGCCGTTGGTGCCGTAAATCCGTTATTTGCTCCCATACTGCGGTCATTTCTTCTAGCGGTAGGCTTCGTGCAGTTCGGCCTGATCTTGGGGAGGTCCTTGTTGTACCTTGGTTTCTGGCTGTTCGCCTTAACTGCGGTCATGGGCATATGGTACCTGGGCTACTCCGGCATCGTCCTCGAAGGAATGGGCGGATTCAGCCTCCTCGCAGCGGGCTACATGCTGCATTCATGGGCAAAATAAGCTAACGCATAGCGAAGGGATGGTGTTCGTACGTATGAGGAGAATAATCGGAGATGTTACATCTACGGGGCGGCTGCTCGCTTGCACACTGCTGGCGGCTGCTGTGATGGCTGCCCTTACGGGGTGTGGAGGCAAGAATGGCGGCGCCGCGGCCTCGCCGGGGGCGGCAGGCACAGCAGGTACTTCGGCGGCTTCGCCTGCTGCTACGCAGACGGAAAGCAACCCCGCATTCGTGAAAGCTCAGGAGCTGTTCACCGTGAACAAGTGCATCAGCTGCCACGGGGTTGATCTCGAAGGCAAGGTTGGTCCGAAGACCAACCTGCAGAAGGTCGGCGCCGCGATGAGCAAGGAGCAAATCGCGGCTCAGATCGCAAACGGCGGGGGCGGTATGCCCGCCTATAAAACAAAGCTGTCCGAGGATGAAATCGGACAGCTCACAGACTGGCTTAGTTCGAAGAAATAAGCCTGTGGTTGATGTGCGGGGCCCGCTTGGCGGGGCCCCGTTTTTTTGTGTGTGCGGCGGCGGTGCTTGCCGGTGCAGTAGAGAAATCATGATTCTCTTCTATTCGACAAAGTATTCACAACTCATTCCCTATTTATAGCCCATACATAAATTGGTATAACTTGTAACATAGGGAACGTTTCACCTAAGCACCTGCACAGCTTTCTATTAGATTGGTCTTAGGTGATATAAAGTTCTACTAAATCCGATTCTTAGTCCAGAAAGGAAGCAGCATATGAAAAAATTAGTTTCAGGAATATTGATAGGCATTATGATAATGGGATTTAGCCAATCTGTATTTGCTTCCTCGAGTATTCTTATCGAAGTATACCAATCCATCAAAAGGATAGTTGTGAACACTGACGATCTAAATCTTCCTTCAGACACACCAGCATTTATCTATAACGGCAGTACTTATGTGCCACTACGCTCTCTTGCTGAGTATTTAGGATATACCGTTAGTTGGGATGCATCTAAGCAAACGGTTAAAATCTATCAAGATTGTGGATCTGAGGATATAAATAACATCAGGAAGCTATGTATTAGGGGAACTGAGGTGCAACTTCCGAATGATGTAATCGTCGATGGAATACTGGTCAACAGCGATTTTGGGTATATATCCAATTATTTGCCTGCGATTATTTTGAAACGAAATCATTCAAGTGTTGCTATTAATACCTCAATGGGACTTGTAATAAATCGAGTTATTCAGAAGGGCGAAGAAGATTCATTTGATTTTCTAGATCCATACATTATTGGTGATTTAGTTGAAAATAAGAAAATCTCGCCGAAAAAGCCTTGAAGGTTTCGCCCTAGAATTCTACCACGCATGATTCGTGAACCTGAATTATGTTATCAATGATCACGAATGCACACTATTTCGTGGATTTTTCTGATAAACGATCAAGCTTGAAGAGCGTTGCTGACCGACAGACAGTTCGTCCCTACATTTCAATTCATGGCCTCAGCTGCTTCACAGTTCCGCCTGCTCAATCACCGCATAAGCCGCAGCCATCGTATCCGTATGCGTGATGCTGAGATGGATCCGCGGGCTGCCGCTTATGCCGGCCCGCTCCAACGCAGCGGGCGCAACGGAGCAAACCGGCTTGCCCAACGCATCCGGCAGCACCTCTACATCCTGAAAGCCGACCTGCTTACCGATGCCGCAGCCGATGGCTTTCACAATCGCCTCTTTGGCAGCGAATCGCCCTGCCGCGAATTCCGCCAGCCTGCCCTGACGGTGGCGCGCAAGCTCCAGCTCGCCGGGTGTCAAGATTCTCTGCAAAAAGCGGTCCGCCGTACTGCTGTCGAGTATATGCTTGAGTCTGGATATTTCAACTAGGTCCATTCCTACTCCAATAATCATGAAATCCCCCATGCCGAATTGGTGTTATTTTGCGTTCAATGTACCCGATTCCTGATGGTTGGTCAAGGCCTGCTATCGAAAGAAAATAAAGTCTTAGACTAACTGGCAGCATAGCACGCAGTCAGGGACCGACCCTTTTTCTGTATGTAAAATCGGTTATTGGTAACTATAAGGAAAAATTTGTTCGGAGGGTAGATATGAAAAATGCTATTTTACTGATTTTATTGTTATGTATTTTTTTAATAACTCAAACAGTAAGCGCAAAGATGTCAATTATCCCACCGCAAGATATGTTAAATTGTTCAGATTATATTGTTGTTGGCAAGGTATTGGAGCAAATTTCTGTTGTTAAAAATCGCGCTATATACAAGAAAATAACATTGTCAGTAGAAGATGTGCTAAAAGGTCAACTTGAACAAAAAGAAATTGTTTTAAAGCGAGATGTACATTTTCATCCTGGAGAAGTACCTTATGATTTTCCGAGTCGAGGAACAACGGTTATGCTTTTATTAAGAAATAATACTGATGGGTTATCACTTACATATCAGAACAGTATTTGCACAATCCAGAAAGATAGGATTTCTCTATATGACGGTATTGGCTTTGATGATTGGTCAGCAAATGAATACGAGGAAACATAGGGCAGATTACGCTGGATTGGTATGTTATAATTTGGTACAAGGTCCGATATATAGCCTGTTATGAATGTAATATGCACACTAAGATTAATCCCTTTTGAGGTGTTGACCAAAAATGAACAGACGCCTACTTCAAATCGCTACAGCAGTCCTGGCTTGCGTGCCCACTGTCACTGGCCTATTGGCCATGACTGGCCTAGATGATCCGCTTTATCACGCGCTGCAATTACCGCGGGACGCCACCCTCGACAGCAACCTGCGATTCTACGCCGGGGTCTGGCTTGGACTAGGTGCAGCTGCCTTCTGGCTACTTCCGCGAATCGAACGCGAGACAGTGTTATTTCGCTTCCTATGGCTAATGATTTTCATCGGAGGTATTGGGCGTCTATTGTCACTGGTGCTGGCTGGTATGCCGCTCCCTCCCTATATTGGCTTTACTATTCTAGAAGTAATAGGAGCGCCTCTGTTCATTTGGTGGCAGTCACGAGTAGCCCAGGCCGCAATGAGAAAGTTGAACAGAATCGAGCATTAAGCTAAGTGGAGTTCAATGGAACAGCGAAAGGCTAGCACTTTATTTTTCGTCCTTAACTGTCGCTGATCCATACTCTTAGGTCAGTCTAAAACTTTATTTTCTGCTGACACCTACGGCGTTCTCCGATCTGGCATTGAGAAACATTAATTTCATGTAGAAGTTACATGGATTATTTCATTTATTGAAGAACTACTAGGAACTGATTACAACGAACGTGATCTAACTGTCCCTTCTGGCTCAATTTAACGAATAAATCCCCCTTCCCAAATGGGAATGAGGGACTTTCAATAAACAATCTATACCCCTGCGTAGGCCATGAAGCCGCCGTCCACCGGAACTGTAATACCCGTTACAAACCCTGCCGTGCTGTCATCGACCAGCCACAAAAGTGTGCCCAGCAAATCCTCGGGTTTGCCGAATCTGCGCATCGGCGTGTGCGTAATGATTTTATGCGATCTCTCCGTCAGCGAGCCGTCTTCATGCGTCAACAGCTTGCGGTTCTGCTCTGTAAGGAAAAATCCCGGCGCGATTGCGTTCACACGAATGCCGACATCGGCCATATGGACCGCCATCCACTGCGTGAAGTTGTTGATGGCCGCTTTTGCTGCGCTGTAAGCAGGTACTTTGGTCATCGGGCTAGGCGCGCTCATGGAAGACATGTTGATCACCACTGCTCCCGGCTTGTTGATCATTTGCTTGGCAAAAACCTGTGTCGGGATCAACGTCCCCAGGAAGTTCAGATTAAAAACGAAACCGAACCCTTCTTCACTCAAATCAAAGAACGTTGTGATTTCGGAATTTAGCAAATCCTCCGGCTTGAACGTCTCGTTCGTCGTGCTGCCCTTCGGGTGGTTGCCCCCTGCTCCGTTGATCAAGATATCACATTCGCCGAGCTTCTCCGTGATCACAGCCGCAGCCTGCTTTACGCTATCCGCACTTAATACATCGCAAGCAACCGCAATCGCTTCTCCTCCCGCTTGGCGGATTTCCTCAGCAACCTGCTCGCCTTTCTCGACGGTCCGGTTCAAAATCGCTACCTTCACACCGTGACGTCCCAGCTCCTTCGCCATCGCCGCACAGAGTACCCCGCTTCCGCCCGTAACGACGGCTACTTTGCCCTTCAAATTATCATGTATTGGTATCATCGCTTAATTCCCCCGTTTTTTGGCTTGTTCTAATGAATCCCAAATGCCCCATAAGTACATAATGCCTAAAGCTCTGTCATACAAACCATAACCAGGTCTGCATTGTTCATTCCAGATATGACGGCCATGGTCCGGTCTTGCATAACCGGTGAAGCCGCTCTCGTGGTAGGCTTTTACGATCTCAACAATATCGACAGTTCCGTCGCAGGCGCGATGCGAGGTTTCGATGAAATCCCCGTTGTCATAGACACGGATGTTTCGTATATGCGCAAATGGAATACGGTCAGCGAACTCTCGGACCATGGAAGGGATATCGTTCTTCGGATTCGCTCCCAAGGAACCGCTGCACAGTGTAATCCCGTTGGACGGACTATCTACGAGCTTCAGCAGCTTTCGGAAATTGTCCTGGCTCGTCATGAGCCTCGGCAGCCCAAAGATGGACCAAGGCGGATCGTCCGGATGGATGGCCATTCGAATATCATGCTGCTCCGCTACCGGAATAACACGCTCGAGGAAATACTGAAGATTGTTCCACAGATCGTCCTCGCTCACATTTTTGTATGCCTCAAACAGCGGAGACAGCTTCTTTAGACGCTCCGGCTCCCAACCCGGCATTGTGAAATCGGGCGTATCTGCGATTTTGCGAACCAGCTCCTCGGGGTCCATCTGATCGACTTTCGCTTTCTCATAAAAGAGCGCCGTCGAGCCGTCTTCCAGCTCTTTAAACAAGTCCGTGCGAATCCAGTCAAAGACCGGCATAAAGTTATAGCAGATCGTCTTAACCCCTACGGACGCTAGCTTCTCGATTGTTTTCTTATAATTCTCGATATATAGGTCCCGTGTCGGGAGCCCCAGCTTGATGTCCTCATGAACGTTAACGCTCTCCACGACCTCCAGATGCAGTCCGTACTGGTCGGCAAGCTGCTTGTAGGCCATGATTTTGTCCATCGGCCATTCTTCACCCGCAGGCACATCGTGCAGCGCCCATACAATTCCTTCCACGCCGGGGATCTGCTTGATCTGCTGCAGCGATACCGTATCGTTGCCTTCCCCGTACCATCTGAACACCATTTTCATCGTCTGATTCCTCCGAATATATCGATTCAATCCGTAAAAAAGTGTGGAAACATCTGCCTTAACGCAGGCATCTCGTTATCCAGTTTGCCGATATGCCGCTCCAGCCTTGAGCCTGCCAGCGCCTCATCTCCCTGATCGATGGCTGCGATCAGATCCTTGTGCTCTTGAATGACCTGATCCAGGTAGTGGAACTCCTTCAGTGCCAAATACCGCAGACGATTCAGATGTCCGCGCATGTGATTGATGACCTGCATTAAGGTCACGTTGCCTGTCACTTCCATGATCGTGCGGTGAAAGGCCTCATCGTGCTGCAGGAACAGCTCTATATCTCCCGCTGCCCCGGCCTCCTGCTGACCAGCGAGGAGCTGGTCGAGCTTCGCGCGCTCGGCTTGCCGATCCTGCAGCCCCCACATTCTTGCCGCCAACTTGAAGGCGCCAAGCTCCAAATGCTCGCGAATAAACCGGGCTTCGTTCACCTTCCGCTCCGAGATAGGCGATATTCGCGTCCCTCTTTGCGGAAGCACCTCTAGCAGCTGCTCGCTTACCAGGAGCCGGATGGCTTCCCGGATCGGCGTACGGCTAACATGCAGCGTCTCCGAAAGCTCATTCTCGTAGATCATACTACCGGGCTCTAGTCGCAGGGAGACAATGCTTTCCCGAATTGTTTCGTAAACCTGATCGCCAAGCGATTTCCGCTGAAGCTGCGGTGGCAATGGTGATAGGTTAGGCATGGCAATCACCTCGATGTATTTTGTTACAACAAGTATACTTGTGTTCTTGTATACAAGTCAATTGGGTTGAATAAGAGCCCTGACTAGTCAGGACTCGCAAGCGTTTTTTATCGAATGATTCCGTCATCCATTCAACTTCTTCTTTATACTAGAAATAGACAACACCAGTCCTGTTATAAATAAGACGACGCCAAGGGGCACAGTCACATTGGTAATCGCCCAAAAAAAAGAAGGTACAAACCAAATACTGAGATAGCCAAGCCGCAAATAATAAAACAATTCCTAATATAAACATGACTTCCTCCTTGAATTCAGGAATCAGGTTGAGGCCTATTTGGACTGTGTCCGACTATAAATCATGTATCCAATTCCTATAACCATGATAAGAAATCCAATAAATCCGATAGCTCCAATTATCATGAACAGTGAAAAAGAAGTTTGAGGAGGAAATCCTTTTTCGATACTTGTCATATTCTGTACCTGAATAACTACACATGCAATCATACTCAATATCCATACCACTCCACCAACAATTGCGATAGGTAACTTTGCTCTTTTCATGTCGGAGACCTCCAATTCTTTCAGATCAACCACTATTTTACATTTAATACTTAAATATGTTAATCCCTAACTTAACTTTTCAGTTGGAGATTCAACGTCAACATTCACAGAACGTATGTTAGAAAGCCTGTCTCTGTACGCTTCAATAATTCACTCCTTACCTGCAGGTGAGTAAGTAACAGCATTTTCAGCTCTTATGCCTCTTCTCTGCAGCAGGTATAATGAACCTAGTCCAACGTTAGGAGGCTGATAGTTATGAAGGTAATGCCGATACAAAAACGAGAAATTTCCGACAGCCGCATCGTCTTCGGATGCATGGGGCTTGGTGGAGATTGGAACTACGACCCTTACACGCACGAACAGGTAACAATCGCAGAGAAGGCAATTGAGGCTGCGCTGGAAACCGGCATCACCATGTTCGATCATGCAGATATTTATAAAATGGGAAAAGCCGAGGCTGTGTTCGGTGAGGTTATGAAAACGAAGCCGGGACTTCGCGAGCAGATTGTACTTCAGTCCAAATGCGGGATCCGCTTCACCGACGGCGTACTGCCGCAGCGGTATGATTTCTCCAAGAGCCATATTCTAAGCTCGGTTGACGGCATTCTGCAGCGGCTTGGAACCGATTACTTGGACGTGCTGCTGCTGCACCGTCCGGATCCGCTGATGGAGCCTGATGAAATTGCAGAAGCGTTTCAGCAGTTGAAGGCCTCCGGCAAGGTTCGCCACTTCGGCGTATCGAATATGACAGCCGCTCAAATGCGCTACCTGCAAAAATCCATCGAGCAGCCGCTCGTTGTCAATCAACTGGAGCTTCACCTCAGCAGGCTGGACTGGCTGGATCAAGGGATTCTCGTGAACCGCGCCGAAGGATCCTCTCTCAACTTCGATGACGGCATTCTGCAGCACTGCCTGATGGAAGACATCCAGCTGCAAGCATGGGGACCGCTGTCGCAGGGACGCTTTACGGGCAAAAGCCTCGAAGGGGCCTCCGAGCCGGTGAAAGCAACGACCGCGCTCATCGCGAAGATGGCGCAGGAGCGCGAAACGACGCCCGAGGCGATTCTCCTCGGTTGGCTAATGAAGCATCCTGCGAAGATTCAACCGGTCATCGGCACATCTTCCGCTGAACGTGTGAAGGCCTGCAAGGATGCGGTTCGCCAAGCGGAGCTGATGAGCCGCGAAGATTGGTATGCGCTTTATACAAGCGCACGTGGCGTGCGGGTGCCTTAATATTTTTGTAATTTGCAGGAGCCTCCGGTTGATCTGGGGGCTCCTATTGGTATCATTTTAGTTGATTCAAAGGCTTATGCTTGCCTCATCTACGTTGGCCCAGGGACTTATACCCTTGTCATATCGGTTGATTCAGATACCTACATATGTTTCATCTCGGTTGATTCAGATACTTACATATGTTTCATCTCGGTTGATCCAGATACTCACATATGTTTCATCTCGATTGATCCGTGGGCTTTGACAAGCATCATCGAATTAAATGAATTCCTTCAAAGCGAACACCTCTCAAGAAGTCAATATTGTTCGGTAACGGTAAAGAAAACAGCATCCAATTTTATCCATTATTTGCTATGCTCATAAATGTAAGCGCTTTAAAACAAATTTTGAAGGAGGAATGAAATGATGAAATTAAGGAAGAAATGGATGCCTCTGCTGCTTGCAACGCTGCTCACTTTGTCGCTTGTGATGCTTAGCACCTTAAGTCTGGGCAAGCCCCAGACGGCGGAAGCGGCAACGAGCGCATTCAAGGGGGTGAACTGGGCAGATTCGCGGGATAATTTTGTGAATGGAGTGCTCTACGTATCCGGGCTAAGCTCTTCCGACACCTATGCATCTGCGTCTACCGTCGCCGACAAAGTCGTCGGACAATTCGTGTCAACACTCGGCGCCAATACCATCCGCATGCCGATCAATGAGCCGACGGTCTCCAGCTATTGGGGCACTTATACCGGGGCCATCGACAAGGCGCTAACCAAAGGAAATGTGATCCTCGCCTACTGGGCGTACAGCAGCGGTAAGCCTGCAAACATGACTGACTTCTGGAACATGTGGACGACGGTCGTCAATAAGTACGGCAGCAATGCCAATGTCTATTTTGAAGTCATCAATGAGCCTTATGGCTACAGCAACACAGATCTGAACAATATGTACAACGATTGGCTGACGACATACTCCACGATTCCCAAGGGGAGAATTATCCTTGATGGCGCGGGCTATGCGCAGAACGTTTCTGTTCCCGGCGGCGATTCCCGCTTGAATGATACATTACTTGCCGTTCATGATTATTCGTTCTTTGTGGGCACGCCTTACATGAGCGAAGCTCAGTGGGCGGATCATCTGAAGGGTTATGTCGGCAGCTATGCGTCCCGGACGATCATGACGGAATGGGGCTCGATGATGCAAGCGGGGTACAGTTCGAGATACAATACGACCTATCCGCTTCAGGATTACAACACACCGGGAGGCTCACTGTGGGTCGCCTATGTGAGGGGAATCAGCAGCCAGCTGCGAGAATGGGGAATGGGCAGCGTATATTGGCCCGGACTCCGGGACGGTGATGGCTACAGCATGACCACCAAGTCGGGCAGCGGCTCCGGCATTAGCCTGACAGTGAATAATCCGTCGGGACTCACAAGGCTTCAATATGCTTGGGGTATGGGCTCAGACGATCCGGCGGTCATTTATGTGAAAATCAAAAATGTGACAGCCGGCCTTTACATCGATGGCATGGGCCGGACGACAAACGGATCGGCAACAGGGCAATATTCGGCAAGCAGCAGCACGAATCAACAGTGGGCGCTCGAGCCGTCAGGGTACAATTACAAGCTGAAAAACCGTGCAACCGGCTTGTATCTGGACGGTATGGGCCGAACCGCGAACGGAAGCGATGCCGGACAATACAGCAGCAGCTCCAGCAGCAATCAAATCTGGCAGCTGGTCTCCTCCGGAGCGAATGTCAGGTTCAAGAATGCAGCGACAGGATTGTACCTAGACGGCATGGGCCGCACAGCAAGCGGCAGCAATCTCGGCCAATACGCAAGCAGCGGCAGCAGCAACCAGCAATGGCAGATCGTTAGCCCATAGAACCGATTACATACAACAAAGGAGCTAAGTCGTTTACTTGACTTAGCTCCTTTGGGTTATTGATTGAGTGATGTTACTTGATTGCACCTGTCAAAAGCCGCCGCTTCGCCTCTCGAAAAACGGCTGAGCCCCACATTACTCCGTTAAACTCCCGGTATTGGCGCACGCTTGTGCTCGGTTTTCAAATATTGCTTCTCCAGCTTTTCCTGTACGGCCGGATCGATTTGCTTACCTTCCAGGTAGTCGCTGTTGTCTCCGTA
The DNA here is from genome assembly GCF_021513275.1 of Paenibacillus hexagrammi. Taxonomy (NCBI): domain Bacteria; kingdom Bacillati; phylum Bacillota; class Bacilli; order Caryophanales; family Paenibacillaceae; genus Paenibacillus; species Paenibacillus hexagrammi. The sequence goes on from NZ_CP090978.1 coordinate 5,527,244, forward strand.
TGTAATGCCCAGCTCGTTCTCATCGGTCTGACCATCCCATAAGCCGGCTGTCGGCGCTTTATCGAGTACGCTTTGCGGAACTCAAGCTTGGATGCCAAGGAGCGGACTTGGCGCTTGTTGAGAGTGCTAAGCGGTGTAATATCTACAGCTCCATCCCCGTATTTGGTGAAAAAGCCTGTAATCGCTTCGGATGCATGATCTGTCCCTACAACGATTAGCCCCAATTCAAAAGCAATCGCGTACTGCATCACCATGCGCGTTCTCGCTTTCACATTGCCTTTGCCGCCGCGGCTGATATGCTGGTGAACACCGATGTGCTTCAAGCCGTACTCCACTTCGATGGCGATTTCATCAACCGCTTCCTGAATGTTATTCTCGATCTGATACTTCAAATCGAAGGCCTTGGCGACCGCGTAGCTGTCTTCAATGTCAACCTGTTCGCCGTAAGGCTGGAATACGCCTACCGTCTTGTACTCTGTTCCTGTTTCTTCCGTCAATTCATCGGTTGCCTTCTTGCAAAGACCTGTGGCTACCGCACTGTCGATACCGCCGCTGATCGCGATCAGAAGCCCCTTGGCATTCGCGCCTTTTACATAATTTTTGAGAAAATCGACGCGTTTGCGAATCTCTTCGTCCACATCAATCTCCGGCTTCACGCCGAGTTTGGCAATGATATCCTGCTGCAAGCTCATCTCTCTCTCCACCTTATCTTTGTAATAGTAACAAAGAGCCCACCTTGCAAGAGCTTTGCAATGCGGGCTTCATGCCTCATGATGTATGAGTAATACCACTTGCTTAATTGCAATATTCGTTGAAGGCGCCGATCAGGTCGCCGGCGATCATTTCTGCAGAGCGGTCCTCGATTTGGTGACGTTGGATGAAGTGAACCAATTCCCCATTTTTGAACAAGGCGATGGACGGTGAAGAAGGCGGGTAAGGAGCCAAATATTCACGCGCTTTCGCTGTTGCATCTTTTTCCTGTCCTGCAAACACGGTGTACGTGTAAGTAGGCAGTGTATCGTTCTGAAGCGCTCTTGCAACGCCAGGTCGGCATTGTCCAGCGGCGCAGCCGCATACGGAGTTGATGACCAGCAGCATCGTACCGTCCTTGGAATTTTCAATCGCTTCATCTACTTGCTCCGGTGTAAGAAGCTCCTTGATGCCCAGACGGGTCAAGTCCTCTCTCATCGGTTTTACCATATCTTTCATATAAGAATCAAAAGACATTGCCATATGTTCCACCCCTTAGGATATAAGTTTGACAAACATGAATGTTGATTAAGTCATATTATACATCCGTATGGATGGAAAGCAAAGCGCGAATACGCCCGCAGAGCGGACCGGCTGCTGCTCAAGCTCACTGCCGGAATCTCTGCGGGACGTAAAGGTCCAATATGGAGCAAGGCCCAAGCTATTGCTTCGCCCTGCTGTCTTGTTTCTTGGCTGCTTTACCAGGGTCAGCCTGACCCAGATCGTATTCGTAGGCGACATCCTTGTCGGGATGCATGAAAATGCCGCTTTGAGGGGCGATGCCCTTCTCAAAATAGTCCCGGTTCTCGGCCGTTTGGAAGCCGATATCCTTATAAGGATGGACCCACTCATCCCCTGCCATAACGGCGGGATCTGTATCCTCCGTCCACTGTTCCAGCGGAGAATTCGCGGATTCATAGTCATGGTCGCCGATCACGATACCGTGCTCATTGACAAATGCCTCGCGCGGCCCGCGGCCCTGCTGAAACTCGGGCAGAAAATTAATCTCAAACGGGTCGAGTTCGGGCTGCCCCCCTGCTTCGGTTGCTTTCGTCTGCTTCTGTTTCTGTTGATCGTTCATGGTGACCTCCTTCCAGATGCCACTTCAGAGAGCGGCTTTCGCCTGCTCACTTTTACTCGGCTGGCCGATTCGGACCATCGAGCTTCTTGTCGACAAAGCCCTCTTTTCCAACTGTGGAAGTTTGATTTTGACGCTGCTTGTTTTGCTCTTCTTGCTGGATTTGCGTTTTGGAATCGTTGTTGTTCATGCTTTTCTCAGCTCCTTTCTGCTTGTATTATGCGCCTTCGTGAAGAGAAGCATTCCAGATTCAGACATGACTGCGGACAGAAGAATCCCCTGCGCCTTGCGAATGTCCTGACGCGGTCACAATAGCATTCAGGACAGATTTACCATCAGGGCCCTTACGGTACCGTGCAACGAATACGAAAGAAAGGTTGAGAGGCGCAGGTCCACTCTCGCTCTTGTACGCAATCTCTATGATAAGAATTGAAAAGTAAACGAAGAACGCGAAAGCGTCTCAAAGCGAAACCCATCGCTTTTCAGCTTCTGAATGATGACGGGAAGCGCCTCGACCGTCGTAGTCTTATGGGTGTTGTCGTGCATAAGAACGATGATACTCTGCTTGCCCTTGCTTGCTCCAATCACGGAGGCAATGATCATCTCTTTATCTTGAACAGGTGCTGCGGCATCCGTGGAGCTGACATTCCAGTCGAAGTACTGATATCCGTCTTCCTGCATGGCTTTGGCGATTTTCCTCATAATCCCTCTCCCGCCCGGCTTCCAGCTTAAATGGTTATTCGAGCCGCCGGGAAACCGGATAATATCTGGCTTCACGCCTACCGTCTCCTCCAGCAGACGGTCCAGCTTGCGTGCATCTCGGCGAAAAGCATCTACAGACCGGTAAATGGTCTTGTATTCATGCGAGTACGTGTGATTGCCAAGCGCATGGCCGTCAGCCGCGATTTGTTTGTAAAGCGCCTTGCCCTCGCTTCCTTCATTGCCTACGACGAAGAAAGTCGCTTTCACGTGCTGTTCCTTCAAAATGCGCAAAATCTTACTTGTACTCTGCGAGGGTCCGTCATCGAAAGTCAAATATGCGACTTTACCGCCTAATAAGGCAGGCTTGGGTAAAGCGTGGGCACGAAGAAGCTCGCGCGAGCCGGAATAGAAATGCTGCGTTTCTACAATAGAATCGTCGATCGGGGGTGATATGGCTCGGGCTTGCTGCTGGCTTTGCAGGTGAAGCGGAGTCTTACTATCCGGTGTAGGGTCAAGTCCGTTACTGTTCTTGCAGCCGGAAACTGACATGCCAAGCATCAAGATGACCGCTAGCAGACAGCAAAACCGTACACATTCTGCCATTCTATTCATGCATGTCCCCCCTCAAGATCATATGACCAAGTCCTGACATCCTTATTATGGCTTTCTTCCCAAAGGGGCGGGCTGGTACTTTCTGGGGGAGGCAAATTGAGACGAATGATACCCGTGAGTTAAAGCGGAGTTCATTGCGATGTATACAAACTTAAACTTTCATATCAACGCAAAAAAACCGGCACTTGGCCGGTCGAGGCTTATCCTCTCTGCTCTATTCACTTACTTCGAGAATGTCTGAATGAATTGAATCAACGCCGGTCCCAGCAGCACAATAAAGAGGCTGGGGAATATGAACAAGACGAGCGGGAACAGCATCTTAATCGGCGCCTTCATCGCCGCCTCTTCTGCCCGCTGTTTGCGCTGTTCACGCACTTCGTGCGACTGCACCCGCAGCACCTGCACCATCCCGATACCCAGCTTCTCCGCTTGCAGGATGCTGCTGATCAGCACCTTCATTTCATCGAGCTCCAACCGTTCACGCACACTCTGAAGCGCTTCACGGCGGGTCTTGCCAAGCCGTATTTCTTCCAGACAGCGCTGAAATTCACTGGTCACAACGCCTTCTTTCTTCGAAATCAGCTTGCTCAGCGCAGAGTCAAAACCCAGTCCTGCTTCCAGACTGACTGTCAGCAGGTCCAGCACATCCGGCAGCTCCCTAAGAGCTTGCCTGCTGCGCTGTTTGATCTTAAGCCCCAAGTAAAATTGGGGCAGCACAAAAGCGATGACGAGCCCCACGCCGGCAAAAGCAAAGATACCGCCGGGACCTAACCGGATAAGGCCGGCGTACAATCCTGCCAAGCATGGCAAGAGCAGCAGCAGAGCAATCTCGGCGATTCGGAAATCGACGGGAGTGAGCCCGAAGGGATGCCCGGCCTGCATCAGCCTGAGCTCGAGCTTGGCTTCCTTTTGGCCCGGCATACGCCTGCCAAAACCGCGCTTCAGCTCCTTCCACAAGAAGAGCAGGAGTCTTTGCAGCAGTCTCCTTTTGGTTTTGATCTCCTGCTGTTGCGGTTCGGCTGTATCCTCCTTCTCCGTAATCCAGGAAATTCTGCGCTGCATATGCTTTCGGCGGTCCTGCTTCCATATAAAAGGCGCGTACACCAGCAAGGTGACTGTAAAAAAGAACGTCACATAAACCATCAGCTACACCTCAATTGTTGTCAGCTTACGTATGAATACAAATCCGATGATGCCTGAGATAGCTCCGCAAGCCAGCATGAGCATGCCTACTGGATGGTTGAAGAGCGCTCCGATATACTCGGGCTCGATCATATAGATCAGCACCCCTAGCACAATCGGCAGCAGGCCGATGACCATACCCGAGAGCCGTCCCTGTGCTGTAAGCGTCTGGATCTGCCGTTGAATCTTGCTCCTGTCGCGGATCGTTTGCACAATGGTCTCCAGTACGGTAGCCAAATTGCCGCCGATCTGCCGTTGAATCAGGATCGCTTGGATCATAAGATCCAAATCCTCGCTGGGCATGCGCTCCTTTAATTCATGAAGCGCGTCCTCCATGCTGCTCCCGTACTGCATCTCCCGCAGCACCATTTCAATCTCCTCCTGAATCGGGGAGGATGCTTCGTCCATTACCGTTTTTAGCGCCTGCGTGAAGCTGAATCCGGCTCTCAGGGAGCCGATAATGGTTGTAATCATATCCTGCAAGCCGTCATTGAATTTGGAAATCCGTTCCCGCTCCTTGCGGGCGACCAGCCATTTGGGAAGTAAATAGCCGACAACGGCGCCGATCAGAAGAAAAAAGAAGCGACCTGAAAGCAGGTACAACAGACCTCCGCCAAGCGCAGCCGCAATCCATTGAAACAGAATGTACTCTTCGGGTTTCAGCGGAACACCAGCGCTTTGCAGCATGTTTTTCAGCTTATCCGTTTTGCTCTTGGAGAGCACTTTTTCCCGGATTGTTTGCTTATACAGCTGTAATTGAACTAACTGCTTGAATTTGCCCGCACTCAGCTTCTTGCGGTTCTGGAGGTCCAAATACCGCTTGATTCGCTTCTCCATTCGTTTGTCTGACGAGAACAGCGACTGCAGCACGGCCATAAAAAAAGAAAACTGGAGAAAGCAAACAATATCAGGATCAGCCATCTCACAAGTCCT